>NZ_VIUJ01000004.1:0-301973 GCF_007993905.1 Pseudomonas sp. SJZ077 | reverse complement strand
GGGGCGAAATCTCCCACAGTCTGTACTGCGTCAACAGTCAGAATCGAGCCTTGTCCCTCCTCCTCCCTTCAAGTCCTACCATACAAGCGAGCCTGTTCACGATGACGGTGTATCAGTCAGCATTAATATCGACTGACACTGCGCCATCGCGAGCAGGCTCGCTCCCACATTTGGATGTGTGGTGTGTCAGATTTCCAGGTTGACCCAACCGGGTTTAGCTTCTTCGGGGGCTACCGCCTTCACAGTCTTCCCCGTCGCCAACTCCACCCGCCGCGCCACCTCAGGGTCATCGGCAAACGGAATCAGGCTCGCGTCCTCCAGGCTCTCGGCCGTCTGGTGTTTCAGGCAATACTCGATTGCCAGCCAAAACCCCACGACCCCGAACAGATTCAGCACTATCTCGGTCATCTCAAACCTCACGCAATCTGCGCTTCACGTTCGGCCATCGCCATGTCTGAAACCCGCACGGTGCGCCACGTGTTGTAGGCCATCAGCAACATGCCGCTGAGGAAGAAAACCCCGCCGGCAAAGCGCACCACGAACCCCGGATGGCTGGCCTGCAAGGCCTCGACGAACGAGTAGGTCAGGGTGCCGTCGTCGTTGATCGCACGCCACATCAACCCTTGGGTGATGCCGTTGACCCACATCGAGGCGATATACAACACCGTGCCGATGGTCGCGAGCCAGAAGTGCAAGTTAATCAGCGGCGTACTGAACATCTGCTCACGACCGAAGACTTTCGGCACCATGTGGTAAATGGCCCCGAAGGTGATCATCGCCACCCAACCGAGGGCGCCAGCGTGGACGTGGCCGATGGTCCAGTCGGTGTAATGGGAGAGGGCGTTGACCGTTTTGATGGCCATCATCGGTCCTTCGAACGTCGACATCCCGTAGAACGCCAGCGACAGCACCAAAAAGCGCAGGATTGGGTCGGTGCGCAATTTATGCCAGGCGCCCGACAGGGTCATCATGCCGTTAATCATCCCGCCCCAGCTCGGTGCCAGCAGGATCAGCGACATCGCCATGCCCAGCGACTGCGCCCAGTCCGGCAGTGCGGTGTAGTGCAAATGGTGCGGGCCGGCCCAGATGTACAGGGTGATCAGCGCCCAGAAATGCACGATCGACAACCGATACGAATACACCGGCCGCCCGACCTGTTTCGGCACGAAGTAATACATCATCCCCAGGAACCCGGTGGTCAGGAAAAAGCCCACCGCGTTATGCCCGTACCACCACTGCACCATGGCGTCGGTGGCCCCCGAATACACCGGATAGGACTTGAACCAGTCCACCGGAATCGACAGGTGATTGACCACGTGCAGCATCGCGATCACGACGATGAAGGCACCGAAGAACCAGTTGCCGACGTAGATGTGCCTGGTCTTGCGCTGCACCACGGTGGTGAAGAAGACGATGGCGTAGGCGACCCAGACCACGGTCATCCACACCGCGCCGGAGAACTCGATCTCGGCGTATTCCTTGGTGGTGGTGTAGCCCAGCGGCAGGGTGATCAGCATCACCACAATCACCGACTGCCAGCCCCAAAAGGTGAACGCGGCCAGTTTGTCGGAGTACAGCCGTACCTGACACGTGCGCTGCACCGCGTAGTAACTGGCGGCGAATTGCGCGCTGCCGGCAAAGCCGAAAATGACCAAGCTGGTGTGCAGCGGGCGCAAGCGGCCGAAGGTGGTCCACGGCAGGTCGAGGTTCATCTCGGGCCATACCAGTTGCGAGGCGATCCACACCCCCATTGCCATCCCCACGACGCCCCAGACGATGGTTGCCACGACGAATTGGCGGACGACCTTGTAGTTATAGGCCTGTCCGATTGTTGCTGTGCTCATGGTCAATGCTTCCACGGTTGCAAAGTCTTGCCAGGCCACCCGGACTGGCATGTCGTCCACTGTAGAAACCCTGCCCGAAACAAAACAGACTCAGAAAAACCGAGTTTATGCGGATCAGATACGAGGCCTGCCTGCGGTGATCTGACGCACTCTGATACGGTTTTTTAGCATTCAGGTGAATCTGTAACGCGCTGCGCCGTAGGTTCATAGTCACTGCCACAAGCACCGCCACCCTGTAGCAGAGCGTGCGATCCACCCTGATGAGGTAGCCACATGTATCAGTACGACGACTATGACCGGGCCTTGGTCTTCGAGCGGGTTGCGCAGTTTCGCGATCAGGTCGAGCGTTTCATGACGGGCGAGTTGAGCGAGGAAGAGTTCCTGCCGTTGCGTCTGCAGAACGGCCTGTATATGCAAAAGCACGCCTACATGCTGCGCGTGGCGATTCCTTACGGCACCCTGAGCGCCAGGCAGATGCGCACGCTGGCGAGCATCGCCCGGGACTATGATCGCGGTTACGGCCACTTCACCACTCGGCAGAACATGCAGTTCAACTGGATCGAACTGGCGCAGGTGCCGGATATCCTCGAACGACTTGCCCAGGTCGAGATGCACGCGATCCAGACCTCCGGCAACTGCGTGCGCAACATCACCACCGAAGCGTTTGCCGGTGTGGCGGCGGACGAACTGATGGACCCGCGACCGCTGGCCGAAATCCTGCGCCAGTGGTCGACCATCAACCCGGAATTTCTGTACCTGCCGCGCAAGTTCAAAATTGCCATCTGCTCGGCGGAGCAGGACCGCGCCGCGATCATGATGCATGACATTGGCCTTTATCTTTATCGCGATGACAGTGGGCAGATGCTGCTGCGGGTCATTGTCGGTGGCGGGTTGGGGCGCACGCCGATTCTTGGATTGCAGATTCGCGAGGGTTTGCCCTGGCAGCATTTGCTTTCCTATGTCGAGGCGGTGCTGCGGGTCTACAACCGTCACGGCCGACGCGACAACAAGTACAAGGCGCGGATCAAGATTCTGGTCAAGGCCCTGGGCATCGAAGCTTTCGCCAGGGAAGTGGAGGAAGAATGGCAGTACCTCAAGGACGGTCCGGCGCAGTTGACCGACGTCGAATATGAGCGGGTCGCCAGTGCCTTCGTGGCTCCCGATTACCGTTCACTGTCCGACACGGACCTGAATTTCGGCACGCGCCTGGCCGAGAACCCGGCCTTCGCACGTTGGGTTACGCGCAACGTTCAACCGCACAAGGTCGCGGGTTACACCAGCGTGGTGCTGTCGACAAAACCGGGCTTCGACTCACCACCGGGGGACGTGACGACTGAGCAAATGTTGGCCGTGGCCGAGTGGTCCGAACAGTTCGGGTTCGGCGAAATTCGCATCGCCCATGAGCAGAATATCGTGCTGCCGGACGTACCCAAGGCCGATCTCTACGCCCTGTGGTGCCTGGCCTGCGAGCAGGGCCTGGGCTGCGCCAATATCGGTTTGCTGACCGACATCATCGCGTGCCCCGGCGGCGATTTCTGCGCGCTGGCTAACGCCAAATCGATCCCGATTGCCCAAGCGATCCAGGCACGTTTCGAAGACTTGGATTACCTCCACGACCTGGGCGACATCAGCCTGAACATTTCCGGCTGCATGAACGCCTGCGGTCACCACCACATCGGCAACATCGGCATTCTGGGCGTCGATAAGAACGGCAGCGAGTGGTACCAGATCACCCTCGGCGGCAGCCAGGGCAAGAACAGCGCCCTGGGCAAAGTCATCGGCCCGTCCTTCAGCGCTGCCGAAGTGCCCGAGGTTATCGAGCGGATCATCGCCACGTTCGTCGATTACCGCGAGAGCGAAGAACTGTTTGTCGACACCTTGCAGCGCATTGGTCTTGAGCCGTTCAAGGAGCAGGTTTATCCAAAGTTGCTGGAGGTCTCGGCATGAACAATCTGTTGCGACTGGAGGAGGGCGTGGCGCGGATTGTGGCTGACGATCCTTGGGTGCTGGTCAGGGACGCAGAGGGTGAATTGCCGGACGGGTCGGTGATTTTGCCGTTGAGTCGCTGGCTTCAAGCGCCCGCACAGCATGCAGTGTGGCTGGGGCCTGACGACGAGGTGGAAAGTCTCAAGCCGTGGTTTGACGCATTGCCGCTGATTGCCCTGGATTTCCCGAGTTTTCGCGACGGACGCGGTTACAGCCAGGCGTACCTGCTGCGTACTCGGTTGGGCTGGACGGGGGAATTGCGCGCGGTTGGTGATGTGCTGCGCGATCAGCTCAGCCACATGCGCCAATGCGGGTTCGATAGCTTTGCCGTGCGCGAAGATAAATCCGCTGAGGATGCGCTGAAGGGACTGGCCGGGATGAGTGTGCTCTATGGGCGTTCAGTGATTGAACCGCGGCCGTTATTCAGAAGACGCTGAAACCGACACCGATGTTTGCAGCAACGGTCGAGCCGCACGAGGTTGCGTTCGGCGGCGGAGCCGTCGTAAACCCGGAGCACGCGGTACTCATGACACAACGTGCAAACTGATTTCTCGACTGCTGCGCAGGCGAACGCAGACTCGCAAACTCGACAGCTGCTACGGGCGCGCCCTCGGCATTTTTGCTTGGGCCGCTGATGGCATTTTGGTAGAGTCCACGCCTCATCAGGGAGTCGGTAAAGAAAGGAGTCTGGTTTGAGTGTGGGCAAAAAGGTTTTGGGGCTGATTGCGCTGTTGCTGATGTTGGCGCTGTGGGCCAGTTATTTTTACGTGTTCAAGGAAAACCGTGACGGCCAGTTGGGCGGAGCCTTCGACAGCACGGCCTGGTGCGGCACGCCACCGGCCAGCGATGCCGCGCTACTGGGCAAGGATCAACTGACGCTGCGCATCACCAACACGGTGCGCGGCGAGTTCATGCTCAGTGGTGCCGTGGTGGTGTCCGAGCGCACCTTCAACCGCTATGACCTTGGCCGCAACGAACTGCGCCTGCGTCTGGAACCTTTGCAGTGGTCGTTCGGCGTCACGCCGATTTTCCTTGAGCAGGTCAAGGTCCAGCCGCTGAGCCGCAACCTCGCGTCGGCCAACAAAAGCGCCTACGCCGAACTTGAGCCAAGGCCCATCGGGGTGCAGGGCCGGGCCACGGATTTTCCCTTCGATACCTACCGTTATGGCTACAAACCGGTGCTGTATTACCTCAAGGGCAACGAGCGCATCGACTTGAGGTTCAAAAACATCACCACGCTGATGGAGATGTCGAACACGTTCACGCCGGTCCAGAAGTACAACCGCGTCGACTACATCAACGAACGCAACGCGATGATCCGCGATGAAGACTACAAGGCCTACGGTGCCCACGAGTGCGCATTCAGCGTTGAGCGCAAAGGCTCGTTCAAGGTGATCGTGCTGCTCTTGTTGCTGGTGCTGTGCCTGCCGCTGCTGCACGTGTTCTATCGCGATGAACCGGGGATCGATTTTCTCGCCACGCTGGTGAGTATCGGCGCGATCCGGGTGTTGCTGGTGGGGCCGATGAAGGACTTCCAGCTGTACACCATCGACTTTTTGTTCGCGGGGGTGATTATCCTGGTGGGCACGGTGTCGCTGATCAAGGCGATGCGGGCGAACAGCCGGCGGGAGTTGGCGTTGAAGAGTGGTTCTTCGTGGTAAATCCGATCTGAAACCGGGTTGACGCCATCGCGGGCAAGCCTCGCTCCCACCAGGATTGCATAAACCCTGTAGGAGCGAGGCTTGCCCGCGAAGAGGCCTTCGGGTCAACCATCGGTCATTTCAACGCCGGATCGCCCCCGTTCATTTTCTTCCAGCGTTGCAACAGCACCTGCGCCTTCGGTTCCTGCCCGTTATCCAGGTAGTACTGGATCAGCGACAACCGCGCATTGCGGTTGGCCGGCTGCACGTTCAACAACCGCTCCAGCTCTTCGCAAGCCTCATCAACCTTGCCGCTGTCGTGCAACGCCACCGCCAGCACGTAGCCGTATTGGGCGTTCTGCGGTTCCAGTTGCGCGGCTTTGCGCAAGGCTGGCATGGCTTGCGCTGACTGGCCCGCACGCACCAGCGCCAAGCCCTGGGTGTGTTGCAGCAGGGCGGCGTCCGGGTGTTCTTTCAGGCTTTGTGCCAACAGCGTCTGCGCTTCCTGGCCGCGTCCATTGGCTTCCAGCCATTGCACCAGCGTGACCAGCGCCGGGTAGAAATCCGGATCACGCTTGAGGGCGGTGCGCAGCAGCGATTCGACTTCGTCGTTGCGCCCGCTGGCCTGGTAGAGCATCGCCAGGTTCAGGTTGGACTCGGCGCGCTCGGCCAGGCTTTTTTGCACCGCTTCGTATTCGGCAATGGCCGCGTTCCAGTTGGCCTGGGCGCTGCCCAATCCGTTACGCGCGACGCTCAGCAAGTCTCGGGCCGCGACGATCCGCACCGCCTTCACCGGATCGCCCAGCAACGGCGTCAGCAGCGGCGCACGCTCCGGTGGCGGCAGGAACGCACTGATTGCCCGCACTGCGCTTTCACGCACCTGCGGTGCAGGGTTGTTCAAGTCCTTGGTCGCGAGTTTCAAGGCCTGTTCGCTCGGGTACAGCGGCAGTTCTGCCAGCAAGGTGGCGCGCTGAATCGCCGGTAGGTTGCTGCGCTGCAACTGTTCGTACAAGGCTTGCGCGGCGCCGGGCTGGCCGTTGCGAATCAGCCACAGGCTTTCGTCGTAGCGTGGCGCCTGCGCCGTGGTGGCGGTGTTCCAGAGTTTGAATTGCTCAGTGACCTTGTCGCCGGCCTTGCCTTGGTGACAGGTCAGGCAGGCGTCCGGCGTGCCGAGTTTTTTTGCCCGCTCCGGGTTGGGAATGCTGAAGCTGTGGTCGTGCCGGAAGTCGTTGCCCATGTAGAACTTGCCGGGCATGTGGCAATCCACGCATTGGGAGCCAGGCTGGCCCGGGGTGTGGCGGGTGTGTTCGATGGAGTCGTAGTTCTTGGCTTGCAAACCCTTGCCGTCGACGCCTGTCACCGAAGTCTTGCCGGCGGTGTTGTGGCATTGCAGGCAAACGCCGTTGCCCGGGGCCTTGAGTTCGGTGTTGTGGGGGTTGTGGCAGTTGCTGCAACGCACGCCCTTGTCGAACATTTTGCTTTGGGCGAAGGAGCCGTGTTCGAACACTTCATCCTTGATCTTGCCGTCCAGCGCGTACAGCTCGCGGGTCAGGGGGCTCAGCAGGTAGTCGTCCATCAAACGCTTGCCAACGGTGTAGCCGTCGCCCAGCGGTGCGCGGCGCGAATGGCAGCGGGCACAGGTTTCGATTTCGACCGTGGCGTCCTTGTCCTTGAGGTCGACCGCAAAGCCGGCGTGGATCAGATCGCCTTTCTTCGCCGTCCATTCCAGGTGGTTGGACGCGGGCCCGTGGCACGCCTGACAACCGACACCGAGGCTGTTCCACTGGCTGTCGAAGGTGTTTTTGGCCGCGTCGAAACTGCGCTTGTAACCAGTGGTGTGGCATTCGACACACATGAAATTGGCGTTCTGGCTGGGCTTGCTCCAGTGCAGCGGGTTCTTGAAATTCACGCCCTGGCCCGGATAGAGGTGGAACCAGCGGTTTCTCTCGGTATCCCAAGCCACGCCCAGCGCTTGCAAGCGACCTTCGCCGACCTCGATCAGGTATTGCTGCAACGGCGCGATGCCAAAGGTGTAGGCCACTTTGAAGTCGGCATTCTTACCGTCAATCCCGGGCGTGTTGACCCAGAAACCGTCGTCCTTGCGCGAGAAACGGGTGGTTTCGTTTTGCGCCTTGAACGTGACGTTATTGAAATCGCCCAGCATCGTTTCGGCATTGGCCTCCTGCATCGCCAACTGGTGATGGGAGCCTTGCCAATCTTTCATCTGTTCGCTGTGGCAGCCCCGGCATTGTTGCTCATCGACCATCTTCGCCGGTGTCACGACGACGGGTTGCGCTTTGGCCGGCTGAACAGTCGGCGTACTGACGGGCACGGTATTGATCGGCGCTGGCGTGCTGTACAGCAGAAACCAGCCGATTGCCGCCACGGCCACCAGCAAGACGCCGATGGTCACGGGAAACAGGTAACGGTTAATCAATGTCGGTGGTGAATCAGGGGTTGGGGTTGCTGCTTTATTTTTATATTTCGGCATTGCAGCTTCCATAGTCCAGTGCATTGGCCGTCAGGCGTGCGTTGAAGCTTGATGCAGCTTTGCCGGAGGTTCTGTGTCTGTCAAATGGCGCTTGTGAGCCATTGCGCAGCGATAGATAAATAGTGTGCTTTTTGACAACAACACGCTGTGCGTTGGCTATAACTGTAATTCCCGTATGCAATACCGTTGTCGGCCTTCTGACAGGAGTTACAGCATGAAGCTTGCGTTAATGATGGGCACGTTGTGCATTGCCTCGATCGGGGTGGTGGGCTGTGCCAGCAAAGTCGTAGAGCCGGACCAGTATTCAGGTTTTCTCAAGGACTACAGTCAACTCAAGGAAGCCAAGTCACCCTCGGGCGCGACAGTGATGCGCTGGGTCGATCCCAAGCTCGACATCCGTCAATACACCAGCGTCTACATTGAGCCGACCCAGCTCTATCCGAAACCACAACCGACGGTGAAAATCCCCCAGGCGACCCTCAACGGCATCACCGGGTACTACGACCAGGCGCTGAAGCGCGAGGTGGGTAAATCCCTGCCATTGGCCGCAGGTCCTGGCCCGGGCGTGATGGTGGTGCGTGCCGCGATTACGGCGGTAAGCAGCAAGACAGAAGGGCTGAAACCTTATGAAGTGATCCCGATTGCGCTGGTGGCCGCGGCGGTCAGCACGGCCAGCGGTATTCGTGATCAGGAGACCGATCTGGCCACCGAAGCGGTGTTCCTCGATGGCGGCAATAACCATGTGTTAGCCCAGGTCGTGCGCAAGGGCACCGGCAAGCCGCTGGAAAACGAGTCTCAGGTGATGAAGGCCGATGACGTGAAAGGCGTGATTGATGGTTGGGCGTCGGATTTGCATCAGTCTTTTCTAAAGCTTAAGTCCAAGTGATGCGTTGACGGTTGATGGTCGCTTCGCGGGCAAGCCTCGCTCCTACGGTATTGAGTCGTTAGTCAACTTTATGAACGACCTGAACCTGTAGGAGCGAGGCTTGCCCGCGAAGGCGGCCTCAAGAACAACACATCACTCAATACTCAGCACGCGCCAGTCGGTTGTAATGGCTGATCAGCGAATCATATCCACGCGTCACCGCATAAAAATCATCACTCAATCGCTGTGGTTCAGCCTTGTTCTTCCAGTCCTTGTGCAGCGCATTCAAGGCATCCAGATACTTCTGTGTCGGCCTGGCGATGTGCGACCAGAGATAACTGGGTGCTTCGTTACGGTTTTGCGTTTCCTGCATATGGCGTTGGCCGAACTGCTGCAGGTAATCCCAGGCCAATTGCAGTTCAGCGATGGCTTTAGCCAGTGCCTGCGGCGTCAGGCTTCGATTGTTCACGCCCTCGGTTACAAGGTTCAGCGTGTCCCTGGCCTGGATCATGTAAGCCAGCAAATACCAGTGAATGTCCTTGCCCAGGCGCGCTTCGATCAGTTTGAGTTGCTCGCGCCGCTGTTCAAGGTCCAGCGCTTCAACCTGCTGCCTCAGTACCGTTGACGCCGTGAGGTAGTCCTCGGCCCTGGGTCTGAATTGATCGGCAAAGGCGGGCTGCACCTCACTGATGGCGGTCGAAAAACGCGCCTGTCGGTAAAAGGTGATTTGCTGCGTAAAGGGCGTCACTTGCTGTAATGCCTGTGCGTAGGCATCGGCTTTCAACGCCAGTGTTGGGTCGTAGTCCAGCAACTTGAGTTTTTCGCTGATTTTCGGCGAACAGATATCCCTTTGAATGGCGGGCGCATCACGGGCACCGTTGTCGTCGAAATCATGCTGGTTGGCGATCCAGTCTCGCACCGGTTCCGCAGGTTGCTTCGGCGATTTGTACAGTGCGTAGGCGATCCGCCAATGCACGTCGACCCGGTTGATGCAATCGATCACCGGGCTCAGGGCATTGGCCTGCGCGGTGAGCGGAGCGTCGTGTCGATCCAGCCACAAATCGATGCGGGCGACGAATGTCGAAGAGCCGGCCAGCCCCATCAGGATCAGCATCACAAGGGTCGCCACCGGGAACAGCCATTTCGGGTTCATGGCTGTTTCTCCTGGCCGTACCACTGCTCAACAGTGGCCGGTGCGTTGCATTCGCTGGCGGTGGCCGGCATCCGGCTGCACAAGCGTTCGGTCCACTGTTGCAGGCCCTGGTTGCGGTTGACCGTACTTTGGCTTGAGATCACTTTGAACACGCCGAGTACTAAAACCAGCACCAAAATGCCCGCGCCCATCAGGCTGCGTTTGAGCAAGGGGCTGGCGTGTTGCCAGGAAACGTGCGGTTTGACCTTCCGTCGGCGTATAAGTCCGACACTCATCAGTGTTGTGATGTAAACGATGCTGCCGGCCACGCCATACACGTTGCCAATGCCCGCCGCCATCGCAATGCAGGGAATCAAGTCGCGCAGCACTCCAAACGGCAGGGGCATGAGCGAGGGCGAAAGGCGCACACTCAATCGATCGTCCAGCCACCAAAAGCGATGTGCAACGTGCGCCGTCAGCCAGTTGAGTGCCCATCCGACGACCGCGAATATCACCGACCAGAACACCGTGACGCCGATCAATTCGCCCAGACGCGTGCCCAACGGCGCGAACTGAATAAAGGTGCCGACCAGACAGGCCAGGACAATACCCAGGTAAATCGGCCAGCTGTCATAGGTATGTTCCCAATCACGCCAGAAGAACGGCGTACCGCCGGGCAGGTCTGCGCAGATGTCGGGGTGGTTGGCGTATAACGCAGAACTCAGCTTTCGACAGTGCACCCAATCGTCTTCGCGCAAGCGTCGGGCCAGGGCTCGGCGCTGACTGAATGGGCCCGGCGCCAGCAGCAAGTGGGCGGCGCGATGCTCTGGCGTGGCAGCGGGTTCTGCGGCGAGGCGTTGTTGCCGGGCCAGAAATATCGGCGCTTCACGACGCTCCGCCAAGCGCTCGCGCTGTAGCGACAGTTCTACAATCAGTTCTTCGTCCAGTTCCAGGCGCTGCCAGAGACTGAACCAGTGAAAGGTTTCCATTGCCCATTCGAGCAGTGTTTCACAGGTCTCGAAGTGTTCGACGCAATGCCTGAGCACGGCGTCTTCCATCACATCGGCCGCGCCATGTTCGAGGGCGGCGGCATAACGTTGTTCGAGCTCGACACGGCTGACACCGTCCAGCGAACGCGTGACCCGTTGCAGCGTGTCGACTTCCAGCACCGACAGCCCGCTCAGGTCCCACGGGGCATTGTCGCCCGAGTCATCCTCGCGCAACTGCTCCCATTCCTTGATGCTCAGCGCTTGCTCATACGCCTCACGCAGACGCTGAAAGCCCTCTGGGTCTTCATCCGGGCGCGTCTGTTTGAGCAGGATTGCGTATTGGCGTTTGATACTGCGTGTATCGGCATCGGCCGGGAGGCCAAGGGTGGTCCAGCAACTCATTGCGTGTGCAACTCCATGAAAACCCGGGACGCGTCCACTAGTGGCAATTTGATTTTGCGCACCCTACCTGTTTCGCGTCGAAAAGTCCTCGGGTCTTACCTTCAGTCACCGACAAACGTTTACTGCAGTCCGGCGTAACGCTTTTTTTATTGCACTTGCTCGGGAGCGGGCGCATCGAACGGATAGATCTGGCGCCATTCGGATGCCATATCCACGATCGTCCAGCCACGGGCTTTGGCTTCGTCCAGGGCCTTGTCCAGACGCCCGATCTGCGATTGACGGTCATAGGCCCATTCGCGCTTGGCGTCGGTGTGGTGCACCAACCCCATGAAGCGTTTGCCCGGCCCGGCGGCGGTCCACTGCAGCATTTGCAGGTCGCCATCGGAGTTGCCGAACGCGAGGATCGGCCGGCGCCCGATCACCGCGTCGATGCTTTCCGGTTTGCCCGGGCCGTCGTCGTTGTGGGCCAGTTTCGGGGTACGCACGATCGAGGCTTTGCCGTCCTTGAACTGGAACGCGGTGACAAAGGTGGTGCCGATCACTTGCTCGGGTGGAATGCCGTAGACCTTCTCGGCAAAGGCGCGCATGAACGCGGTGTCGCCCCCGGAGACGATGTAGGTCTTGAAGTCCTGGCTGCGCAGGTAATCGAGCATTTCCAGCATCGGCTGGAAGATCATCTCGGTGTACGGCTTGCCGGTTTTCGGATGTTTGGCTTGGCTCAGCCAGGTCTTGGCGTAGTCATCGAAGGCGTCGGTAGTCATGCCGGTGTGGGTGGCGCCGAAGATCTTCAGGATGCCGTCCATACCGGTGGCAGCCAGGGCCTGGTGATCGTTTTCCAGCACGGCTTTGAAGGGCTGGGTGGTTTTCCATTCCGGGTGTTGCGGTGCGGTGCGCTTGACCTCTTCGAGGGCAAACAGCAACTCGAAATACATCGGCTGTTCGCTCCACAACGTGCCGTCATTGTCAAAGACGGCGATGCGGTCCTCGGGTTTGACGAAGTCCTTGCCGGACTGGTCGGTGACAGTCTGGACGAACTCGATGATGCTTTTCTTCGATGGGCCGTCGTTCCACGAGGGCAAGGGTTCGGCTGCCAGGGCCAGCAGCGGCATGCTCAAGACCAGCGCAAACAGAAGCCTCAGCCCATGGCGTCGGCGGGTCGACATCAGGTTTGTCATGGGAAGTCCTTCTCGTGAATAGGGTTGAGTGGGCGCAACGCGTCAGCTGCCGGGGGCGGGTGGTGACAGGTCTGACTATGCAGCGTAGCCAAGGATTTCTTCAGTTGGCGCAACGCCTGATCTTCGGTCGGTTGCCGGCTGTAACAGGCGGGCAACAGGTTTTGCAGGCGCGGGCCGAGGTTGCCCGGTTTCAGGCCCAGGCGGCTGCGTCTGCCCCAGAGGTACAGGGCGCTCAGTTGTGCCGGTTTGCCATCGATCTGCACCGGAGTTTTGCACCAGGTGTGTCGGTCGGGGTGCTCCTGCGGTCGACGGAGTGGGAATTCATGGTTTAGCCGGTACGGGGGTTAGCGGCGGAATTTGCCACTGGCCGCTGGTGACTTCCGGTTTTGGCAGGTACAGGCGCAACGCCCCAAAGAACGGGCCTTCAGGCGCAGGCAGCCAGTTGCTTTGCAGGTCCTTGGCCGGTGCACTGTTTTGCAGATAAAGGGTCAAGCCATCGTCGGTGTCGAGCTTGAGATCGGGCAGCATCCGCGAATTGATCAGGTAGCGATTCAACGGGTTGGCCACCAGCAACTTGTTCTTGCTGTCGTACATGGTCAGCGACCAGAACGCATCGGCTGGGGGCAGGGCGCCTTTGTCGAAGTGCAAGGTGTAATCGTGTTTCGAGGCGTCGAGCGGCTTGCCGTCCTTGTCGACGAAATAGCCAATGTAAATCGCCTCTTCGGCCGAGTTGCCGAAAATCCCCAGGTTGGCGCCAGCGTAGCGGTACAGGTAATTGCCCTTGAGGTGATCGCGGGTGCCGTAGAAATCGCCGCTGGTGACCTCGTGAGTATCGACTTTGTCTTTCTTGAACCGGGCGAATTCGGCCTTGGCATCACTGATACCGTCTTCCAGGGCCTGGCGTTGTTCTGCGGTGAAGTCGTGCAGGTTGAAAGACTCGCCGGCCTCGATGCCGATGGTCTTGAAGCGCGCGAGCAAGTCCGTTTCCGCGTCCTGCGCCGGGGCGAAGGCCAGCATGAAGTTAAGGTAGCGGAACAGATCAGGGGTATCGCTCATGGTCGGGGTGGGTTTGGGCCAGGCAATCTTCGGCGCGGCGGGTGGCGCCTTCTGCTTGACGTAGTGGCTCAGCGTTTCGACCTTGTAGCCTTTCTGAATCTTCTTGACCTGGGCCAGGTCCTTTTCATCGAACAGCTGCGTGCGATACAGGGCGTAGGCGATGTCGGTTTCACTGCGCAACAGGCGATCCATTTTTACTGGTTGCTGACCCTGCCAATTGGGGCCGGCGACCATGAAATGCCCGCCGTTGTTGCCCGTACTGCGGGTGCCCAGGTACGCAAAGTTTTGCGTGTAGGCGTCGATCAATTGCACTGAGTAGTAACGGTGCTCGTCGATGGGCGGCAAGGTCAGCACAACGGGTTCGGCGCGCAGGTCCATCCACACAAAGGAGTAGGGCGTGTCGGCGTTGGGTGTGACGAACGCGGTGTCCTTGGCGGTGAACGCCTTCGCGGTGTTGCCGATCCGGTTGAACGGCGCCTTGAAGTTCGCGCTCTTTGTGTCAACCGCTTGGGAGTAGAGGGTTTTGTACATCTCCACCACCGGAAATCCGTACAGGTAGGCTTCCTTGGCGATGCCCCGGGCGTCTTCGGGAGTAGCAGTGAAGTCGGCCCAGGCGCTGGTGCTCAGGGCGAGCGAGAGCGCGGTGAGCAACAGGCGGTTAGTCATAGTGAACCCTTGGGCGTCATTTCACCGCTGTGACGGCGTCGAGTACCGGACGGGATGGGGGGGCGATCGCCATAGAGCCCGTGTAGAAACAAAGGATCGCTTCTTGGGCCGGCAGACTGTTTTCCAGCGCAGCCTTGCGGATTTGGGTATCGAGGTCCTGGGCACCGACGCCGCAACTGACGAACATGGTCATCAGGCTGTAGCCGGCCAAGCGAATTGCACAGTGCATACGAGACTCCTATTTACCGAAAGGCAGTTGTGTCGCGGTTGCCACTGCTGCGTAATCTCTTTCCTATCAAGCCTGTATGACATGTTTGTTGAAGTTAGCAGCTAACGTCGGATTCGCCAGCCGGACGGGGGCTTTGGATGTTTGTTCAGGTTTTCGGTATTTTTTGTGCATTGAAATTGAATGCAAACCTGAGGCTTGGGTGATGTGGCAGAAAAGCCATCGCGGGCAAGCCTGGCACCTGCAAGAGAACGCGGTGTGGTGATCGACTTGCCCGAGAAAGGTGTTGATGAGGTGGCGCTGGACGCTTAACCCCTGCAATGTTCAGCGCTTTTTCATCTGCTCGCGTATCCGTTCTTCCTGCTCACGCAGTTGCGGAGTGAATTCCTCGCCGAAATCTTCCGCTCCGTATATAGGGCGGATCTCGATCTCCGCTTCGGTGCCCGGCATCGGATTGGGGCAGCGTTTGACCCACTCGATCGCTTCCTCTTTCGACTTGACCTCCCAAATCCAGTAACCGGCGATCAGCTCTTTGGTTTCGGCGAACGGGCCGTCGATGACCGTGCGTTTTTCGCCGGAGAAACGCACCCGGGCGCCTTTGCTGCTTGGTTGCAGGCCGTCGCAGTCGATGAGGATGCCGGCCTTGGTCAGTTCCTCGTTGTAATTGCCCATCGCAGTCATCCGTTCCTCGGTGGGCAGCACACCGGCCTCGGAGTCCGGGCTGGCTTTCACAATGATCATGAATCGCATGTTTTTAACTCCGCTGGAGGGTGGGTGATTCACTGTCTAGTCGAATGGGCGTGAGCCGAATCGACAGGCAATGTGTGAAATGTAGAGGCGGTGGCTGCCTTTCATCTTGAACGCCGGGTGAAGGCGGGAGAGGGCGGTACGCTGTACACCGGCTGCACGAACTGTTCGGCTGTCGCTGGTGCGTTGATATGTGCCGGATTTTCGAGGCGCGGCACCATAATATGCTGCGGTTGCTGAGACAGTGGGCACGCATTCGACCCTGTGGGAGCGAGCTTGCTCGCGAAAGCGGTGTACCAATCGACATCCATTTTGAATGTTCGTCTGCTATCGCGAGCAGGCTCGCTCCTACAGGTTTCTGTGTCGTTTGGAAGAGTTGTATCCAGTTTAGGGGGCGACACTTCACAATTTGTATCCGGGCATAGGTCGTCGGGCCATTTCGTGGTTAACTTCGGCCTCTTCAAAATTCTCCACAACAACGTCAGAAGGACTCCGTTCATGGCTCAAGTCACTCTTAAAGGCTCCCCGGTTCAAGTCAACGGCCAACTGCCACAAGCCGGTTCCAAGGCGCCAGCCTTTTCCCTGGTTGCCGGCAATCTGTCCGACGTGACCCTGGCGAACTTCGCCGGCAAGCGCAAAGTGCTGAACATCTTCCCAAGCGTCGACACCCCGACCTGCGCCACTTCGGTACGCAAGTTCAACGCCCAGGCCAACGACATCGCCAACACCGTGGTGCTGTGCATCTCCGCTGACCTGCCGTTCGCTCAAGCTCGCTTCTGCGGCGCCGAAGGCCTGGAAAACGTACAGAACCTGTCGACCTTGCGCGGTGCCGAGTTCATCGAGAACTACGGCGTGGCCATCGCTGACGGCCCGCTCAAAGGCCTGACCGCCCGTGCCGTCGTGGTACTGGACGAAAACGACAACGTTCTGCACAGCGAACTGGTCAAGGAAATTGCTGAAGAACCGAACTACGAAGCGGCACTCGCCGTTCTGAAATAAGGTTACTTTTACAATTGTTAACGGCCTGAGGGGGCGTTCTCAGTTAATTTCCCCGCCGCGTTGTCGCCTTAAAGCGGGCCAGGCAAGGCGCAGGCCGCTGGGAATGGTTGTTCCCTTTCCAAGGCCTGCAACGCAGGCTGGCCCGCTTTAAGGCACAACCCGAAGGGCCGGGCCTGCTGTTGTGCAGGGCTGCGTTGCTCGAAGCTTATTTGGAATGACCAAACCACGCTTCTCGCGTCTTGCCCTGCACAACAGCAGATCCGGCGCGGCGGGGTAATTAGCTGAGAACGCCCCCTCTGTCCAGGCCGTTTTCATTTGTGCTTCAGTGTCTTAGATAAATCTCCTGTTACGTAAGCCGAAGGTAAATTGCCGGTAAAGGCGCTTTGCTTAATGCCCACCAGTGCTTATCGTTCAGCCTCCCGTAGAAAGAAGCTCACGCGCCCAATGGTTGATCATTCCATGCAATCCTCCGCTTCCCGTAATCCTCGTCGCTGGCTGCTCGGCCTGCTTGTCCTGTTGGTCATCGCGGGCCTGTGCTGGAAATTCTGGCCCGCCGGCACTGCCAATAAGGACGGAGCTGCGCCGAAAGCCGTGGCCGGCCACACCGGCAAGTCGGGGGGGATGCGTCCTGGCTTCGGCGGGGCGACCGGACCGATCCCGGTGCGCGTGGCGCCGGCGGTAAAGGGTGATTTTCCGCTGTACTACAAGGCACTGGGCACCGTTACCGCACTGAACACCATCAATGTGCGCAGTCGGGTTGGCGGCGAACTGATGAAGATTTCCTTCGAAGAAGGGCAGATGGTCAAGGCCGGCGACCTGCTGGCTGAAATCGATCCGCGCCCTTACCAGAACGCCTTGCTCCAGGCCGAAGGCACGCTGCTGCAGAACCAGGCACAACTGAAAAACGCGCAGGTCGACGTCGAGCGTTATCGCGGCCTGTTCAAGGAAGACAGCATCGCCAAGCAAACCCTGGACACCGCCGAAGCACTGGTCGCCCAGTACCAGGGCACGGTCAAGACCAATCAGGCGGCGGTCAACGACGCCAAGCTCAATCTCGAATTCACCAGGATCCGCGCCCCGATAACCGGGCGCGTGGGTCTGCGGCAGCTGGACGTCGGCAACCTGGTGGCGGCCAACGACACCACGGCGCTGGCGATCATCACCCAGACCCAACCGATCAGCGTCGCCTTCACCTTGCCGGAAAACAGCCTCGACATCGTCCTGGCACGCTACCGCACCGGCGCCAAATTGCCGGCCGAAGCCTGGGACCGTGGTGACACCAAGTTGCAGGCCACCGGTGTGTTGCAGAGCCTGGACAACCAGATCGACGTGACCACCGGCACCCTGAAATTCAAGGCGCGCTACGAGAACCGTGATCAGGCGCTGTTCCCCAATCAGTTCGTCAACGTCCACCTGCTCGCCGACACCTTGAAAGACGTGGTGCTCGCGCCATCGGCGGCGATTCAGTTCGGCACTAACGGCACCTTCGTCTACGCCTTGGACGGTGACAAGAAAGTCGCGATCCGCCAGTTGAAAGTCGGTGCCAGTGACGGTGAAAACACGGTGATTACCGAAGGCCTGGCGCCTGGGGACCGTGTGGTCCTCGAAGGCACTGACCGCCTGAAGGAAGGCAGCGAAGTGGAGGTAGTCAACGACACCAAGGACGTGCCGACCACCCCGACCGGGCACCTGCAAGGCAAGTCGGCAGCCAGCTCGGCTGAGCCGGCGACCACCGACAAGGCGAAAAAGGGCGGCGCATGAACATCTCGCGGCTGTTCATCCTTCGCCCGGTCGCCACCACGCTGAGCATGCTGGCCATTATCCTGGCCGGCGTGATTGCTTATCGGCTAATGCCGGTGTCGGCATTGCCTCAGGTGGATTACCCGACCATCCGCGTCATGACGCTGTATCCCGGCGCCAGCCCGGATGTCATGACCAGCGCCGTGACCGCGCCGCTGGAGCGTCAGTTCGGGCAGATGCCCGGCCTGACTCAGATGGCGTCGACCAGTTCCGGTGGCGCGTCGGTGCTGACCCTGCGTTTCAGCCTCGACATCAACATGGACGTCGCCGAACAGCAGGTGCAGGCCGCGATCAACGCTGCGACCAATCTGCTGCCCAAGGACCTGCCGGCACCGCCGGTGTACAACAAGGTCAACCCGGCGGACACCCCGGTGCTGACCCTGGCCATCACCTCCAAAACCATGCTGTTGCCCAAGCTTAACGACTTGGTCGATACCCGCATGGCGCAGAAAATCGCCCAGATCAGCGGCGTCGGCATGGTCAGCATTGCCGGCGGCCAGCGCCAGGCGGTACGGATCAAGGTCAACCCGGAGGCGTTGGCGGCCAATGGCTTGAACCTGTCGGATGTGCGCACCCTGATCGGCGCGTCCAACGTCAACCAGCCCAAGGGCAACTTCGACGGCCCGACCCGGGTCTCGATGCTCGATGCCAACGACCAGCTGACGTCGCCGAAAGACTATGCCAACCTGATTTTGGCCTACGCCAACGGTGCGCCGCTGCGCCTCAAGGACGTGGCCGAGATTGTCGACGGCGCCGAGAACGAACGCCTGGCGGCGTGGGCCAATGAAAACCAGGCGGTGTTGCTGAACATTCAGCGTCAGCCCGGCGCGAACGTTATCGAGGTGGTCGACCGTATCAAGGCCTTGTTGCCGAGCATCACCGACAACCTGCCGGCCGGCCTCGACGTCACGGTCCTCACCGACCGCACCCAGACCATCCGCGCCTCCGTCACCGATGTGCAGCACGAATTGCTGATCGCCATCGCGCTGGTGGTCATGGTCACGTTTCTGTTTCTGCGCCGGTTCAGCGCCACGATCATTCCGTCGGTGGCCGTACCGCTGTCGTTGATCGGCACATTCGGCGTGATGTACCTCGCCGGTTTCTCGGTCAACAACCTGACCTTGATGGCCCTGACCATCGCCACCGGTTTCGTGGTGGACGATGCGATCGTGATGCTGGAAAACATTTCCCGGTTTATCGAAGAAGGGGACAGTCCCCTTAATGCGGCGCTGAAGGGCGCCAAGCAGATCGGCTTTACCCTGATTTCCCTGACCCTGTCGTTGATTGCGGTACTGATCCCGCTGTTGTTCATGGCGGACGTGGTGGGGCGCTTGTTCCGCGAATTCGCCATCACCCTGGCGGTGGCGATCCTGATTTCCCTGGTCGTGTCGCTGACCCTGACGCCGATGATGTGCGCACGGTTGTTGAAACGTGAACCCAAGGAAGAAGAACAGGGCCGTTTCTACCGGGCCAGCGGCGCGACAATTGATTGGATGATCGCGGCTTACGGCCGCAAGTTAAAGTGGGTTCTCAAGCATCAACCGCTGACGCTGATGGTTGCCATCGGCACCCTGGCGCTGACCGTGTTCCTGTATTTGATCGTGCCCAAGGGCTTTTTCCCGGTGCAGGACACGGGCGTTATCCAGGGCATTTCCGAGGCGCCGCAGTCGATTTCCTTTGCCGCGATGAGCGAGCGGCAGCAGGAACTGGCCAAGGTGATCCTGGCCGATCCGGCGGTGGAGAGCCTGTCGTCCTACATCGGTGTCGACGGCGACAACTCGACGCTCAACAGCGGTCGCCTGCTGATCAACCTCAAGTCCCACAGCAACCGCGACCTGAGCGCCACCGAAGTGATCGCCCGTCTGCAACCGGAACTGGACAAGCTGGTCGGCATTCGCCTGTTCATGCAGCCCGTGCAGGACTTGACCATTGAAGACCGTGTCAGCCGCACGCAATACCAGTTCAGCATGTCGTCGCCAGATTCCGAGTTGCTCAGCCTGTGGAGCGGTCGTCTGGTGGACGCACTGACGCAACGCCCGGAGTTGACCGACGTCGCCAGCGACTTGCAGGACAAGGGCTTGCAGGTCTATCTGGTGATTGACCGCGATGCAGCGTCGCGGGTCGGCGTATCGGTGTCGAACATCACCGATGCGCTGTACGACGCCTTCGGCCAGCGGCAGATTTCCACCATTTACACCCAGGCCAGCCAATACCGCGTGGTGCTGCAATCGCAGTCCGGCGAGAAGATCGGCCCGGATGCGCTGAACCAGATTCACGTCAAGACCACCGACGGCGGGCAAGTACGCCTGTCCAGCCTGGCGCGCATCGAGGAGCGTCAGGCGCAACTGGCGATCACTCACATCGGCCAATTCCCGGCCGTGATGATGTCCTTTAACCTCGCACCCGGCGTGGCGCTGGGGCACGCGGTGGAAATCATCGAACAAGTGCAGAAAGACATCGGCATGCCGATTGGCGTGCAGACCCAGTTCCAGGGTGCCGCCGAGGCATTCCAGGCATCGTTGTCGAGCACCTTGCTGCTGATTCTGGCGGCGGTGGTGACCATGTACATCGTGCTTGGCGTGCTCTACGAGAGCTACATCCACCCGATCACCATTCTCTCGACCTTGCCCTCGGCGGCGGTCGGCGCCTTGCTGGCGTTGTTGTTGAGCGGCAATGACCTGGGCATGATCGCGATCATCGGCATCATTTTGCTGATCGGCATCGTGAAAAAGAACGCGATCATGATGATCGACTTCGCCCTCGACGCCGAGCGCAATCAGGGCATGGACCCGGAAACCGCGATTTATCAAGCGGCGCTGCTGCGTTTCAGGCCCATCCTGATGACTACCCTGGCGGCATTGTTTGGTGCGGTGCCGTTGATGCTGGCCACCGGTTCCGGCGCTGAATTGCGCCAGCCGTTGGGCCTGGTGATGGTCGGCGGTTTGCTGCTGAGTCAGGTGCTGACGTTGTTCACCACGCCGGTGATTTACCTGTATTTCGACCGTCTCGGTCGGCGCTGGGGTCGCAAGTCTGAAGCCGCGGAAGCGGTAGAGCAGCCATGAACCTGTCCGGACCTTTCATCAAGCGGCCGGTCGCGACCATGCTGCTGAGCCTGGCGATCATGCTGCTGGGCGGCGTGAGCTTCGGCCTGTTGCCGGTGTCGCCGTTGCCGCAGATGGATTTCCCGGTGATCGTGGTCCAGGCCAGCTTGCCCGGCGCCAGCCCTGAGGTTATGGCCTCGACCGTGGCCACGCCGCTGGAACGCTCCTTCGGCGCCATCGCCGGCGTCAACACCATGAGCAGCCGCTCCAGCCAGGGCTCGACCCGGGTGATTTTGCAGTTCGACCTCGACCGTGACATCAACGGTGCGGCCCGGGAAGTGCAGGCGGCGATCAACGCCTCGCGCAACCTGCTGCCGAGCGGGATGCGCAGCATGCCGACCTACAAGAAGGTCAACCCGTCCCAGGCGCCGATCATGGTGCTGTCGCTGACCTCCGACGTGCTGGAAAAAGGCCAGCTCTATGATTTGGCCTCGACGATCCTGTCCCAGAGCCTGTCCCAGGTGCAGGGCGTCGGTGAGGTGCAGATCGGCGGCAGCTCCCTGCCAGCGGTGCGCATCGAACTCGAACCCCAGGCGCTCAACCAGTACGGCGTGGCCCTGGACGATGTGCGCAACACCATCGCCAATGCCAACGTGCGCCGGCCCAAGGGCTCGGTCGAAGACGGCCAGCGGCTGTGGCAGGTGCAGGCCAACGATCAACTGGAAAAGGCCAAGGATTACGAATCGCTGATCATCCACTACGCCGACGGCGCGGCATTGCGCCTGAAAGACGTGGCCAAGGTCAGCGATGGCGTCGAGGACCGCTACAACAGCGGCTTCTTCAACAATGACGCGGCGGTGCTGCTGGTGATCAACCGCCAGGCCGGTGCGAACATCATCGAGACGGTCAACGAAATCAAGGCTCAGCTGCCGGCGTTGCAGGCGGTGCTGCCGGCCAGCGTCAAGCTGAACCTGGCGATGGACCGCTCGCCGGTGATCAAGGCGACGTTGCACGAAGCGGAAATGACCCTGCTGATCGCCGTGGCGCTGGTGATTCTGGTGGTGTTCCTGTTCCTCGGTAACTTCCGCGCCTCGCTGATTCCGACCTTGGCGGTGCCGGTGTCTCTGGTCGGCACGTTTGCGGTGATGTACCTGTACGGGTTCTCCCTGAACAACCTGTCGCTGATGGCGCTGATCCTGGCCACCGGGCTGGTGGTGGACGACGCCATCGTGGTGCTGGAGAACATTTCCCGGCACATTGATGAAGGCGTGCCGCCGATGAAGGCCGCCTACCTCGGCGCTGAGGAAGTCGGCTTCACGTTGCTGTCGATGAACGTCTCGCTGGTGGCGGTGTTCCTGTCGATCCTGTTCATGGGCGGGATTGTCGAAAGCCTGTTCCGTGAGTTTTCCATCACCTTGGCGGCGTCCATCGTGGTCTCGCTGGTGGTCTCGCTGACGCTGACGCCGATGCTCTGCGCCCGTTGGCTCAAGCCGCACACGCCGGGGCAGGAAAACCGTTTGCAGCGCTGGAGCCAGCGGGCCAACGAGTGGATGGTCGGCAAATACGCCACCAGCCTCGACTGGGTGCTGCGTCACCGCCGGCTGACCTTGCTCAGCCTGATCGTGACAGTCGGCGTTAACATTGCGTTGTATATCGTTGTTCCTAAAACGTTTATGCCGCAACAAGATACCGGCCAGCTCATCGGTTTCGTGCGCGGCGACGACGGTCTGTCGTTCAGCGTCATGCAGCCAAAAATGGAAACGTTCCGCCGTGCCGTGCTCAAGGACGATGCGGTGCAAAGCGTCGCCGGGTTCATCGGCGGCACCAGCGGCACCAACAACGCCTTCATGCTGGTGCGCTTGAAGCCGATCAAGGAACGCAACATTTCCGCGCAGAAAGTCATCGAGCGCCTGCGCAAGGAAATGCCCAAGGTCCCTGGTGCGCAGTTGATGCTGATGGCGGACCAGGACTTGCAGTTCGGCGGGGGGCGTGAACAGACCACGGCGCAGTATTCCTACATCTTGCAAAGCGGTGATCTGGGCGCATTGCGCCAGTGGTACCCGAAAGTCGTCGCCGCTTTGAAAGCGTTGCCAGAGCTGACGGCGATCGATGCCCGTGAAGGTCGGGGCGCCCAGCAAGTAACGCTGATCGTCGACCGCGATCAGGCGAAACGCTTGGGAGTCGACATGGACATGGTCACCTCAGTGTTGAACAACGCCTACAGCCAGCGGCAGATCTCGACGATTTACGACAGCCTCAACCAATACCAAGTGGTGATGGAGGTCAATCCGAAATACGCCCAGGACCCGATCACGCTCAAGCAGGTGCAAGTGATCACCGCTGACGGCGCGAGAATTCCGCTGTCGACCATCGCGCACTATGAAAACAGTCTGGAAGATGACCGGGTCAGCCATGAAGGCCAGTTCGCCTCCGAAAGCATTGCCTTCGACATGGCGGAAGGCGTCACGGTGGAGCAGGGCAGCGCCGCCATCGAGCGCGCAGTTGCCAAGGTGGGCCTGCCGGAAGATGTCATTGCGAAAATGGCCGGCACCGCCGATGCCTTCGCCGCCACCCAGAAGAGCCAGCCGTGGATGATTCTCGGCGCGCTGGTGGCGGTCTATCTGGTGCTGGGCGTGCTGTATGAAAGCTACATTCATCCGCTGACCATTTTGTCGACATTGCCGTCAGCCGGGGTTGGCGCGTTGCTGTCGATCTACGCGCTGGGGGGCGAATTCAGCCTGATTTCGTTGCTCGGGCTGTTCCTGCTGATCGGCGTGGTGAAGAAAAACGCCATCCTGATGATCGACCTCGCGCTGCAACTGGAGCGCCAGCAGGGCCTGGCGCCGCTGGAGTCGATTCGCAGTGCCTGTCTGCAACGTCTGCGGCCGATTCTGATGACCACCCTGGCGGCGATCCTCGGCGCGTTGCCGTTGCTGTTGGGTCGTGCCGAAGGCGCGGAAATGCGTCAGCCGCTGGGCCTGACCATCATCGGCGGGCTGATTTTCAGCCAGGTGCTGACCCTTTACACCACCCCGGTGGTTTACCTCTATCTCGACAAACTGCGCCATCGCTTCAACAAATGGCGTGGCGTGCGTACCGATGCTGCTCTGGAAACTCCGCTATGACTGACCGTTCGCTTATCAATCTGGCCACGCCACTGGCAGCCGCCCGGGGCTCGCGTTTGTTGAGCCTGGCGCTGTGCGTGGCGATGCTCAGCGCTTGCGCTGTCGGCCCGGACTACCAGCGCCCGCCAGCCGCCGCGCCGGTGCAATACAAGGAAGCCGCCGGCTGGCGTCAGGCCAGCCCGAGTGATTCACTGGCCCGTGGTGCCTGGTGGGAGTTGTATGGCGATCAGCAGCTCAACGGCCTGATCGAAAAACTCAACCGCTCCAACCAGACTGTCGCCCAGTCTGAAGCCCAGTACCGTCAGGCCCAAGCCTTGGTGCGCAGTGCCCGGGGCGCGTTTTTTCCGACGGTGGACCTTACAGTCGGGAAAAATCGTTCCAGCCAGGGCACCGGCAGCAGCAGTTCGAGCCTGACCAGTTCCTCCAGCGGGATTCGCGACACCTACACTGCGCAGGCCGGGGTCAGTTGGGAGGCGGATATCTGGGGCAAATTGCGCCGAGGCCTGGAAGCCGACACTGCCAACGCCGAAGCCAGCTTCGCCGACCTGGCAGCGATGCGCCTGAGCCAGCAATCGGAGCTGGTGCAGAACTACCTGCAATTGCGGGTGATCGACGAACAGAAACGCCTGTTGGAAGCGACCGTCGAGGCCTATCAGCGCTCGCTGAAGATGACCGAAAACCAGTACCGCGCCGGTGTCTCCGGCAAGGACGCGGTGGCCCAGGCGCAGACCCAGCTTAAAAGCACCCAGGCGGACATGGTCGATCTGATCTGGCAGCGTGCCCAGTTCGAGAACGCCATCGCCGTGCTGATCGGGCTACCACCCGCCGAGTTCAGCCTGGCCGAAACCAAGACCATCCCGGCATTGCCTGAAGTGCCGCTGGGCCTGCCGTCGCAGCTGCTCGAGCGTCGCCCGGACATCGCTTCCGCCGAGCGTTCGGTGATGGCGGCCAACGCCAACATCGGCGTGGCCAAGGCCGCCTACTACCCGGACCTGACCCTGAGCCTGAACGGCGGTTACAGCAGCAGCACCTATGCCAACTGGATCAGCGTGCCGAACCGCTTCTGGTCGGTAGGGCCGCAACTGGCCATGACCCTGTTTGATGGCGGCCAGCGTTCGGCCGAGGTCGATCGCAGTGAAGCGGCCTACGACGAAACGGTCGCCAAGTACCGCCAGACCGTGCTCGATGGTTTCCGCGAGGTGGAAAACTATCTGGTGCAGCTCAAGGTGCTGGAAGACGAAGCCGGCGTGCGCCAGGAAGCACTGGATGCTGCGCGTGAATCCCTGCGGTTGACGCGAAATCAATACAAGGCCGGATTGATTGCTTACCTGGACGTGGTGGTCATCCAGGCCACGGCGTTGAATAACGAACGTAACGTTTTGAGTCTGTTACAGAGCCGCTTGATCGCCAGTGTGCAGTTGATTGCAGCGCTGGGCGGTGGTTGGGACGGGGCGCTTCAAGTCAGCGAGAACAAATAGCCCTGACCCCCAACCCCTTTGTTGATCGTTCCCACGCAGAGTTCGGGAACGATCAACTTGAGCCTTTGGAGCGATCAAACAAGCGTTTCATCGGGTTGATGGCCATTTGATTACTTTGTCAGTGCGTTCTTTTGCGCAATCAGTACAATCGCCCGATTTGCCCTGCCGAGAACGGAAGCAGTACGGGGGGCGATCGCGAGAAGTCACATGCTGATCGGTAGCTATTCCCCCACACTCGTAATCATTTCGCTCTGTGTAGCGATTCTCGCCTCCTATACCGCGCTCGACCTGACCGAACGCATTGCCACCGCCAAGGGCCGTGCCGTGTTCCTTTGGACCGCGGGCGGCGCCTTTGCCATGGGCGTGGGTGTGTGGTCGATGCACTTTATCGGCATGCTCGCGTTCACCTTGCCCATCGATCTGGGTTACGACTTCAGCCTTACGTCCCTGTCGCTGCTGACCGCGATCCTGTCCTGCGGTTTTGCCCTGTGGCTGGTCAGTCAGCCCCGGTTGCCGTCCTGGCAACTGGCGTTCGGCGCGCTGATCATGGGCGCCGGGATCAGTGCCATGCATTACACCGGCATGGCGGCCATGCGCATGCAGCCGGGCATCGATTACGACCCGACGCTGTTTGGTGCATCGCTGCTTATCGCCGTCGGTGCTTCCGGCGCCGCGTTATGGATCGCCTTCCGCCTGCGCCAGCACACCCCGTATGTAGGCCTGTTTCGCGCCGGTGCGGCGGTGATCATGGGCCTGGCCATCGTCGGCATGCATTACACCGCCATGGCCGCAGCACGCTTCCCGGACGGCAGTTTCTGTGGCGCCGCCCTCAGCGGCTTGAACGGCAAAGGCCTCGACAACCTGGTGCTGATCACCACGCTTGCGGTGTTGAGCATCGCCTTGTTGACCTCGGTTCTCGATGCGCGTCTGGAAGCCCGTACCGCGGATCTTGCGCGCTCGTTGACGCAAGCCAATCGCGAACTGACCCAACTGGCCCTGCACGACACCCTGACCGGGTTGCCCAATCGCATGTTGCTGGCCGACCGTATCGAACAGGCCATGTCCAAGGTTCAGGAGCAGGGCGGTTGCTTTGCGCTGATGTTTATCGACCTCGACGGCTTCAAACCGGTGAACGATGCCTTCGGCCACCACATGGGCGATCAGTTGCTGCGCGAGGTCGGTTTACGTCTGCGCGAAGACATGCGCAGTCAGGACACCTTGGCGCGGATCGGCGGCGATGAATTCGTCCTGCTGGTACGCCTCAGCGAGCCAAATGACGCGCTGAACGTCGCCGCGCGGCAGGTCGGGCTGATCGGCAGTTCGTTCCGGGTCGCCGAGCAAGACCTGCAGATTTCCGCCAGCCTTGGCATCGCGCTGTACCCGGGGAACGGCCAGACCGCCCAGGAATTGCTGATGAACGCCGACGCTGCGATGTACCACGCCAAGGGCGCCGGGAAAAATGGCTACAGCTTCTTCGACGCCTCGATGAACAGCAACGCGCGCAAACAGCTGCAACTGCTCCAGGATTTGCGCAATGCCCTCGATCAGCAGCAGTTCAGCCTCTATTACCAACCCAAGTTCGACGCCGGCAATGGTCGTCCGGTGGGTGCTGAGGCGTTGCTGCGTTGGGAGCATCCGACCCAGGGCATGCTGCTGCCGGACAAGTTTATCGAGCTGGCGGAAAGGACCGGGCTGATCATTCCCATTGGTGAATGGGTGCTGAACGAAGCCTGCCGCCAGATGCGCGAGTGGTACGTGCTCGGCTACACCGACTGGCGCATTGCGGTGAACCTCTCGGCGTTGCAGTTCTGCCATACGGGCCTGGTCAAGAGCGTCTCCAACGCCTTGGCCCGGCATCAGTTGCCGGCCAACAGCCTCACCCTTGAAATCACCGAAACCACCGCCATGAGCGATGCCGATGCGAGCATGACGGTGCTTCAGGAACTTTCGGACATGGGCGTCGATCTGTCCATCGATGACTTCGGCACGGGTTATTCGAGCTTGATGTACCTCAAGCGCCTGCCGGCCAATGAGCTGAAGATCGACCGCGGTTTTGTCCGCGATCTGGAACACGACAGTGACGACGCCGCCATCGTGTCCGCCATCGTCGCGCTCGGCCAGGCGCTGGGTTTGCGCATTGTCGCCGAAGGCGTCGAGACCGGTGTCCAGCAAGACTTCCTGACCAAACTCGGTTGCGATTCGTTGCAGGGCTACCTGCTCGGGCACCCGCTGCCGGCGGATCGCTTCATGGCCGACATCGTCCGTGGTGAACGATGGGTGCCTGTGGCCGCTGTCGAGCCTGCCTGATCGTGAGGGGGACGGCGTCTACAGAGACCCCAATGCACACAGCGTTGGCGAGTTCAGTTGATGTGAGTCCATGCAAAAGCCGGCAATGGAGGTTATTCTTGCCCCCGATTGCTTACGCGTGAAGGGGAAGTCAACATGGACAAAGTCATTGTCATCACCGGCGGCGGCCGTGGTATCGGCGCGGCAACCGCGCTGTTGGCTGCAGGGCTTGGTTATCGGGTCTGTATCAACTATCAGTCCGACGAATCGGCTGCACAAAGCGTCCTGGAGCAAGTTCGGGCTCTGGGCGCTCAAGCCATTCTCGTGCGTGCCGACGTCAGCATCGAAGACGAAGTGATCAGTCTGTTCCACCGCGTGGACACCGAACTGGGTCGCGTCACGGCGCTGGTGAACAACGCCGGCACCGTGGGTCAAAAATCCCGCGTCGACGAAATGTCCGAGTTCCGCATTCTCAAAACGCTCAAGACCAACGTCCTGGCACCGATCCTCTGCGCCAAGCACGCGATCATGCGCATGTCGCCCAAGCATGGCGGGCAGGGCGGCAGCATCGTCAATGTGTCCTCTGTAGCCTCGCGTCTGGGTTCACCCAACGAGTACGTGGATTACGCGGCGTCAAAAGGCGCGCTGGACAGCTTCACCATCGGCCTGTCCAAGGAAGTGGCGGGCGAAGGCATTCGCGTCAACGCGGTGCGGCCAGGCTTTATTTACACCGACTTCCATGCGCTGAGCGGTGATCCGGATCGGGTCAGCAAGCTGGAATCGGCGATCCCGATGGCCCGCGGTGGACGGCCGGACGAAGTGGCCGAGGCGATTATCTGGTTGCTGTCGGACAAGGCTTCTTATGCGACCGGGACTTTTGTCGACCTGGGCGGTGGGCGTTAATCCTTAAGATTTGTATTGTCCGGCCCGGCCCCTTCGCGAGCAGGCTCGCTTCCACAGTGGATTGATGTGAACACAGTATTTGTGAACGACACTAAATTCCTGTGGGGGCGAGCCTGCTCGCGATGACGGTAGCCCAAACGACATCAACGCTTCAGAACGACCGCACTATCCGCCCCAACGTCTCCATCGCCTTCTCCGAATCCTCGGTCCACGGGCTGCCATAATTCAGCCGGATACAATTCCTGAACCGCTGCGTCGGTGAAAAGATCGGCCCCGGCGCGATGCTGATGCCTTGCGCCAGTGCCATCTGAAACAACTTCAACGAATCCATCTGCGGCGGCAGTTCCAGCCACAGGAAGTAGCCGCCGGCCGGTTGGCTGACACGTGTCTGCGCCGGAAAATAGCGGGCGATGGCGGCGAGCATGGCGCTTTGCTGTTCTTCCAGGGCGTAGCGCAGTTTGCGCAGGTGCCGGTCGTAGCCGCCGTGTTGCAGGTAATCGGCGATGGCGGCCTGGGCCGGCATCGAGGCGCACAGCGAAGTCATCAGTTTCAGCCGTTCGATCTTCTGCGCATATCGCCCGGCGGCGACCCAGCCGATGCGGTAGCCCGGGGCGAGGCTCTTGGCGAAGGAACCGCAATGCATCACCAGCCCTTCGGTATCAAACGCCTTGGCCGGTTTCGGCGCCTGCTGGCCGTAATAGAGTTCGGCGTAGACGTCGTCCTCGATCAGCGGCACCTGGTGGCTGCGCAACAGCTCGACCAGCTCCTGCTTCTTCGCCTCGGGCATGGTCGCGCCCATCGGGTTCTGGAAACTGGTCATGCACCAGCAGGCCTTGATCGGGTGGCGCTCCAGGGTTTGCGCGAGCACGCCCAGGTCGATACCGTCGCGCGGGTGCACCGGGATCTCGACGGCTTTGAGTTTCAGCCGTTCCAGGATTTGCAGGCAGGCATAGAACGCTGGCGCTTCAATGGCCACCAGGTCGCCGGGTTCGGTGACCGCTTGCAGGCACAGGTTCAGGGCTTCCAGCGCGCCGTTGGTAATCAGCAGTTCTTCCATCGGCAACATCAGGCCGCCGACCATGTAGCGCAGGGCAATCTGGCGCCGCAGCTGCGGGTTGCCCGGCGACATGTCGGTGACGACCATGCGCGGGTCCATGTCCCGTGCGGCGCTGGCCAGGGAGCGGGACAGGCGCTGCAACGGGAACAGGGTCGGGCTGGGAAAGGCCGAGCCGAAGGGCACGGTGGTCGGGTCCTTGATCGAGTCGAGGACCGAAAACACCAGCTCGCTGACGTCGACTTCGGTGGATTCATTGACCTGGCTGCTGATCACCGGCTCCGAGAACGGACTCGGCGCGTGCGCGTTGACGAAATAGCCGGAACGCGGCCGGGCGCGGATCAGGCCACGGCGTTCGAGCAGGTAGTAGGCCTGGAATACCGTGGACGGGCTGACCCCGTAAGTCTGGCTGGCATAGCGCACCGACGGCACGCGTTGGCCAGGGCCCAGGACGCCGGAGCGAATCAGTTCAGCGATGTCTTCGGCGAATTTTTCGTAGCGTTTCATCGAGTGCCTGGATTGGTGTTTTTCAGTGAAATCGAGGTGACTTCTTCGCGGGCAAGCACCGCTCCAACAGTCAGCACGAAACCGTAGGAGCGAGGCTTGCCCGCGAATGGCAGCACCGCAGTCTAAGGGATCAACGGTTCATCGGCGCAACAAACCGGCTCTTGGCCACGCTATAGATGTCCGGTTCGTCACTGTCGACAATCTTGAAACTGATCGTCTGCGAGCTGCTGCTGGGGCGTTCGGCGGTCATGGCCACTGACACCGGTACATCGACAATCTCACCCGGCGCCAGGCTCAGCTCGGTCTTGCCTTGCAGCACGAAGCCTTCGCCGTCCACCAGGCTCAGCCGATAGTCCTGACGCAGCTGGGTCTTGTTGATGACCTTCAAGCTGTAGATGTTTTCGATCTGCCCCTGGCTGTTCTCTCGGAACAGGCCGCGGTCCTTGCTCACGTCCAGCGACACCATCGGCCGCTCGACCAACGCCAGGGCGAGGGCGCCGATCATCACCAGCAGCACCGCGGTGTAACCGATCAGCCGCGGCCGTAGCAGATGAGTCTTGCCCCCTTGCAACTCATGCTCCGAGGTATAGCTGATCAAGCCACGGGCATAGCCCATTTTGTCCATGATCGAATCGCAGGCGTCGATACACGCCGCGCAGCCGATGCACTCCATTTGCAAGCCGTCGCGTATGTCTATCCCGGTCGGGCAGACCTGCACGCACAGCTGGCAATCGATGCAATCACCCAGCCCCACCTCGGCCGGTTTCACCTCGCGTTTGCGCGGGCCACGGTTTTCACCACGGGCCACGTCGTAGGAAATGGTCAAGGTGTCCTTGTCGAACATCACGCTCTGGAATCGCGCATACGGGCACATGTGCATGCACACCGCTTCACGCAGCCAGCCGGCATTGATGTAAGTCGCGCCGGTGAAAAACAGCACCCAGAACAGACTGACACCGCCCATCTGCAAGGTCAGCAGCTCTTCGGCCAAGGGCCGGATCGGCGTGAAATACCCCACAAAGGTCAGCCCGGTGAGCAGACTGATGGCCAGCCACAGTGTGTGCTTGGCCGAGCGGCGAATAAGTTTGTTCAGGCCCCACGGCGCGGCTTGCAGCTTGATGCGCTGGTTGCGTTCGCCTTCGGTGATCTTCTCGCACCACATGAAGATCCAGGTCCAGGAACTCTGCGGGCAGGTGTAACCGCACCAGACCCTGCCGGCGAACACGGTGATTGCGAACAGGCCGAACGCGGCGATGATCAGCAGCGCCGAAAGCAGGATGAAGTCCTGGGGCCAGAAAGTTGCGCCGAAGATGTGGAATTTGCTTTCGGAAAGGTCCCAGAGCACCGCCTGACGGTCACCCCAGTTGAGCCACACGGTGCCGAAGAACAGCAAAAACAGAACGCCCGCACCGCTCAGGCGCAATGTGCGGAACAGGCCGGTGAAGCTGCGGGTGTGAATCAGGTTGTCGCTGGACTTGGCCTTTATCTTTGGACGCAAAGGCTCGGTTTTTATAAATGAGGCAGGTTCTACGATTCGGACGGGGATTCTTTCGCTCATGGTCTTTCGCTCATCAGCCTCCATCAGGCATGAGCACTATGACCAGCGATCTGTTTGCATAACAGACTCAGGTATTGCAATAAAAAGCGGATCAGATGGGGATTGATCCGCTGCCTGCGACAACTTGATGCACCCCGTCACAGCAGGGCGCAGACGCCTATATCAGGCGCTTGCGGGGCTTGTTGATCGGGGTCAGTCAAATCACCGAATCACTGTCGGTAGCCTTCAAATGCTTACGGCCGTCCACTGCGCCTGCTACGGTCAATGCATCGGCTTCTGCTTCGGTGATGTACACGCGTTGGCCGTTGAGTTCCACCGCCGACATGGCTTTTTCCGAGTCGGTGATGATCGTGACGTCGGGGCACAGACGAATTTCTTCGCCGTTCTCGGTGATGAAGAAGCAGGTCTGGTTTTCGATGCGCACAGTCATGGCGATGTCCTTTTTTTAGCGGGTTCTAAACTGTTAGGGCGCATCCGACGGACATCGTTCTGTGCAACTGATTAATGGTCGGCGCGGTCCATCCTCCCATAACGATCAATCACAAGGATTGCACCATGAACGCCTGGTGGCATGAGGTTTGGGTAACGCTGCAAGCGGAGTTCGCCGACATCGGCGATGCGTCACAACTGACGCGTATAACCGTGAGATTACTGATGGCTGCGATCCTGGGCGGCATTCTGGGTTTCGAGCGTGAGCAAAAGGGCAAGGCCGCCGGTGTGCGTACGCACATGCTCGTAGCGCTGGGAGCTGCGTTGTTTGTGCTGGTGCCACAGATGTCCGGCTCCCAGGCCGATGCCATGAGCCGGGTGGTGCAAGGCGTGATCGCCGGGATTGGCTTCCTCGGCGCCGGCACCATTTTGAAAAACCAGGAGGGCGATGAAGGCCACGTAAAAGGCCTGACCACCGCCGCCGGTTTATGGCTGACCGCCGCCATCGGTGTCTCGGCCGGGCTGGGCCGCGAGGCGACGGCGGTGTTTAGTACGCTGCTGGCGTTGGCGATTTTCAGCGTGATGCCGAGGATCGTGCAAATGCTCGACAGGGACAAAGACGAGCAGGAACGGCCCTAGATCGCCATCGTCACTCAGGCGAGACGATCACCGGCGGCATCGTGCTCGGTGGTTCTTCCCGGGGTGGCGGCGTAGTGCCAGGCGGTTCCTTCTCAGGCACCGGTTGCGGTTCGGTCGGTGGAATGGTCGGGGTGTCGATGTTCGGATCAGGTGTCTCGGCAGGGATTGGAATACTCATCGTTGAAGCCTCCAGTGGCACATGGCGTAAGTCGTGCTTAAGTGAGTTGACCGTCACGCGAGGGATTTGATTCCGCAGCAAATGGGCGTGAACTTTTCCCCGCGCTTGTCGCTCGGAACCTAAGTGAGTTCATTTCGGGCCCGACGGGTTTCGTGTGAAAGACGACCAGACACAAGAGCGTCCATGGGGCGTTAAGGAGAGATGCTCGATGACTGCTGAAAAACCGACAGAGCTGAACTACAACCCTCATATGCCACTGTCACAGGCGCTACTGCTGCCGCGCATCGCGATTGAAAGCGTCATGCCGACCCTGGATGGCGGGCAGTTCGCGGCCAAGGCCGTGGTGGGCCAGGACGTGGTGGTGACCAGCAAAGTGTTCGCCGACGGCCACGACAAACTGGCCGTGCGCATACGCTGGCGTGCCGACGGCGACGAGGCCTGGCAGAGCGAGGTCATGACCGAACTCGGCAATAACGGCTGGGAAGGGCAGTTCCGCGTTGAGGATCAAGGCCGCTACGTCTTTTGTATCGAAGCCTGGATCGATCAGTACGCCAGCTTTCTATACGAGATCGAGAAGAAACACATTGCCGGCGTGCCCATCAGCCTGGAGTTGCAGGAAGGGCGCAATCAGGTGAAACAGGCGGCCGAGCGCTCGGAAGGGCCGCTGAGCGAAGACCTGGCGGCGTTGCACCATGAACTGTCCGGGTTGCTCGAAGCGGAACAAGTCACCTTGTTTCTGCACCAACGCAGTGCGGACCTGATGGCTCAGGCCGATCACCGTGCCTACTTGAGCCTCAGTCCTGAATTTCCGCTGGACGTCGAGCGCGAGCTCGCCCAGTTCGCCAGCTGGTATGAGTTGTTTCCGCGCTCGATCACCGACGACCCAAACCGTCACGGCACGTTCAACGACGTGCATGCTCGGTTGGCGATGATTCAGGACATGGGTTTCGATGTGCTGTATTTCCCGCCCATTCATCCAATCGGTCGCAGCTTCCGCAAGGGCCCGAACAATTCACTGAGCGCCGGCCCCGACGATCCGGGCAGCCCGTATGCCATCGGCAGCGAAGAGGGCGGGCACGAGGCGATTCACTCCGAGCTCGGCACGCGCGAAGACTTTCGTCGACTGGTGGCGGCGGCGGCGGATTACGGACTGGAAATTGCCCTCGATTTCGCGATCCAGTGTTCCCAGGATCACCCGTGGCTCAAACAGCACCCGGGCTGGTTCAACTGGCGCCCGGACGGCACGATCAAATACGCCGAGAATCCGCCGAAAAAGTACCAGGACATCGTCAACGTCGATTTCTATGCCAGCGATGCAATTCCCAGCCTGTGGGTCGAGCTGCGGGACATTGTGGTCGGTTGGGTCGAAGAGGGCGTGAAGATCTTTCGTGTCGACAACCCTCACACCAAGCCGCTGCCGTTCTGGCAATGGCTGATCGCCGATGTGCGGGCGTTGTATCCCGAGGTGATCTTCCTGGCGGAGGCCTTTACCACGCCGGCGATGATGGCGCGGCTGGGCAAGGTCGGTTACTCCCAGAGTTACACCTACTTCACCTGGCGCAATACCAAGCGGGAACTGGCGACCTATTTCACCGAACTCAACGAGTCGCCATGGCGCGAATGCTACCGGCCGAATTTCTTCGTCAACACGCCGGACATCAACCCCGCGTTTCTGCATGAATCCGGACGCGCCGGCTTTCTCATTCGCGCGGCGCTGGCGACCATGGGCTCGGGTCTGTGGGGCATGTATTCGGGCTTCGAACTCTGTGAAGCCGCGCCGGTACCGGGCAAAGAGGAATACCTCAATTCCGAGAAATACGAGATCCGCCCACGGGACTTTACCGCGCCGGGCAACATTATCGCAGAGATCGCCCAGCTCAACCGCATCCGCCGGCAAAACCCGGCACTGCACACGCACCTGGGCCTGAAGGTCTACAACGCGTGGAACGACAACATTCTGTATTTCGGCAAACGCAGCGCAGATGGCAGCAACTTCATTCTGGTGGCCGTCAGCCTCGATCCGCATAACGTCCAGGAAGCGAATTTTGAATTGCCTCTTTGGGAAATGGGCTTGCCCGATGACGCCAGCACTGAGGGTGAAGACTTGATGAGCGGCCATCGCTGGACCTGGTACGGCAAGTATCAGTTCATGCGAATCGACCCGGCGCATCAACCGTTCGGTATCTGGCGAATCACAACTTCTTGAAGACCCCCAGATTTGCGATGGGATGAACTTTTGTGGCGAGGGAGCTTGCTCCCGCTGGGGCGCGCAGCGGCCCTATTTTTTCAGGGTCAACTGATTTACAGGTTTTGCGACTGCTTCGCAGCCGAGCGGGAGCAAGCTCCCTCGCCACAGGTAGGCGTTCGGCTCAGGGGCTGCACTGAATTCAACAGGAGTTTCAAATGGCGAAGAAACCCAAGGCAGCCACCTTTATCAAGGATCCGCTCTGGTACAAGGATGCGGTGATCTACCAGGTTCACGTTAAGTCTTTTTTCGACTCCAACAACGACGGGATCGGCGACTTTCCCGGCCTTATCGCCAAACTCGATTACATTGCCGACCTCGGCGTCAACACCATCTGGCTCTTGCCGTTCTATCCGTCGCCACGGCGCGATGATGGCTACGACATTGCCGAATACCGTGGCGTCCACCCCGATTACGGCACCATGGCCGACGCCAAACGTTTCATCTCCGAGGCCCACAAACGCGGCCTGCGGGTGATTACCGAGCTGGTCATCAACCACACCTCCGACCAGCACGCGTGGTTCCAGCGCGCACGAAAAGCCAAACCCGGTTCGGCGGCGCGGGACTTCTACGTCTGGTCCGACGACGATCACAAATACGACGGCACCCGCATCATCTTTCTCGACACCGAAAAGTCCAACTGGACTTGGGACCCGGTCGCCGGCCAGTACTTCTGGCACCGGTTCTATTCGCACCAGCCAGACCTCAACTTCGACAACCCGCAAGTCATGAAAGCGGTGCTGTCGGTGATGCGCTACTGGCTCGACATGGGCATCGACGGCCTGCGCCTGGATGCGATTCCCTACCTGATCGAGCGCGACGGCACCAACAACGAAAACCTGCCCGAGACCCACGACGTCCTCAAGCAGATCCGTGCCGAGATCGACGCCAACTATCCAGACCGCATGCTTCTGGCCGAGGCCAATCAATGGCCGGAAGACACGCAGCTGTACTTCGGTGACACCGATAAAAAAGGCCTCAACGGTGATGAATGCCACATGGCCTTTCACTTCCCGTTGATGCCGCGCATGTACATGGCGCTGGCCCAGGAAGATCGTTTCCCGATCACCGACATCCTGCGCCAGACCCCGGAGATACCGGCCAACTGTCAGTGGGCGATTTTCCTGCGCAACCACGATGAGTTGACCCTGGAAATGGTCACCGACAAGGAGCGCGATTACCTGTGGAACTACTACGCGGCCGACCGTCGGGCGCGAATCAACCTCGGTATTCGCCGCCGCCTCGCACCGTTGATGGAGCGGGATCGCCGTCGGGTGGAACTGCTCAACAGTCTGCTGCTGTCGATGCCGGGCACACCGACGATGTATTACGGCGATGAAATCGGCATGGGCGACAACATCTACCTCGGCGACCGTGATGGTGTGCGTACGCCGATGCAGTGGTCGATCGACCGCAACGGCGGGTTTTCCCGCGCCGACCCGGCAAGCCTGGTGCTGCCACCGATCATGGACCCGCAATACGGGTACCTGTCGGTCAATGTCGAGACCCAGGCCGGCGACCCGCATTCGCTGCTGAACTGGACCCGGCGCATGCTCGCCGTGCGCAAACAGTCCAAGGCCTTCGGGCGTGGCACGCTGAAAATGCTCTCGCCGAGCAACCGGCGAATTCTGGCCTACACCCGTGAATACGACGGGCCGGACGGCAAATACGAAATCATCCTGTGCGTGGCCAACGTATCGCGCAGTGCGCAAGCGGCGGAGCTGGACCTGTCGGCTTACGCCGGTATGGTGCCGGTGGAGATGCTCGGGGGTAACGCCTTCCCGCCGATCGGCCAGTTGAATTTCCTCCTGACGCTGGCGCCTTACGGCTTTTATTGGTTTGGACTTGCTGCGGAGAATCAAATGCCCAGCTGGCACGTAGAACCGGCGCAAAGCCTGCCGGACTTCACCACCCTGGTGTTGAAAAAACGCATGGAAGAACTGCTCGAAGCGCCGTCGCGCGGCACGCTGGAGCAGGGCATCTTGCCGAACTGGCTGCAAAACCGTCGCTGGTTCGCCGGCAAGGACGCGGCCATCGAGAAGGTCAACCTGGTCTATGGCGTGCGCTTCGGCGATGCGCAGCATCCGGTGCTTTTGAGTGAAATCGAAGTCACCAGCGGCGGCCAGACCAGCCGTTACCAGTTGCCTTTCGGCTTCATTGCTGATGATCAGGTCGGGCCGGCGCTGCCGCAGCAATTGGCGCTGTCTCGAGTGCGACGTGGCCCTCAGGTGGGGTTGATCACCGATGCGTTCAGCCTGGAAAACTTCATCCGCGCGGTGCTGCGAGGCATGCAGGAAAACACCGTGTTGCCTTCCGATGGCGGCGAGATCCGTTTCGAACAGACCGAGGAGCTGGCCAAACTGGGCCTGACGGCCGAATCCGAAGTGCGCTACCTGTCGGCCGAGCAGTCCAACAGTTCGGTGGTGATCGGCAGCAGCCTGGTGCTGAAGCTGATCCGCAAGGTCGCCTCGGGCGTGCACCCGGAACTGGAAATGAGCGCCTATCTGACCAACGCCGGTTTTAGCAATATCTCGCCGCTGCTGGGGTCGGTGGTTCGCCGCGACGCCAAGGGCGAGGACAATCTGCTGATGATTGCCCAAGGCTATTTGAGCAATCAGGGCGATGCCTGGGAATGGACCCAGAACAACCTCGAACGGGCACTGCGCGACGAACTGGCCGACGCCATGTCCGAGCAGGAGCAGCACTACAACGCACTGGGTGAGCTCAAAGACTTCGCCGGCATGCTCGGCCAACGGCTGGGTGAGATGCACCAGGTGCTGGCGGCCCCGACCGATGACCCGGACTTCGCCCCGCAGGTCACCACGCAAAAAGAGGCCCTGGCCTCGGCCAAGGACGTCGCGGCGCAACTGGAGCACTCGCTGAAGTTGCTCAAACAGCATCAAAGCGAACTGAACCCGGCGGACAAAGCGCTGGTCACTCGTTTACTGGACAACAAAAAAGCCATCCTCAGTCATGTCCAGGACCTGGGCGAAAAAGCCGTCGGTGGTTTGCGCATTCGCGTCCACGGCGACTTGCACCTGGGTCAGGTGCTGGTGATCAAGGGCGACGCCTTCTTGATCGACTTCGAAGGCGAGCCGGCACGGCCGCTGAGCGAGCGACGCGGCAAGCACAGCCCGTACAAAGATGTCAGTGGCGTGTTGCGCTCCTTCGATTACGCCGCGGCGATGGCGATCAACGTGCATAACGTCGACAACACCGCCGAAGCCCGAGCGGCACGGCAACGAGTAGCCGACCGTTATTTGAATGAAGCAAAACAGGCATTTGTCGACGCTTATCGGCTGGCGGCAGCTAGTCTTGCTCATGCGTGGCAAGATCCGGAAGGCGAGGACGCCGCGTTGGCGTTGTTCGGGCTGGAGAAGGCGGCGTATGAGGTGGCCTATGAGGCTGAAAATCGCCCCACGTGGCTGCCGGTGCCATTGCACGGTTTGTATGGATTATTGAGTGGGCTTAAACCCTTTTCCGAGCTTGGTGGAGAGTAGTCATGAGTTTCTCGAACAAGGAACAGGGTCACGCTAAAGAAGCGTTGCTGCCCAGATCGCGGGATATCGACGCGCTGGTACGCGCCGAACATCACGACCCTTTTGCAATTCTCGGCCCCCACGGCGATGACGCCGGCGGGCAATTCATTCGAGCGTATCTGCCAGACGCGCTGAGCGTGCAGGTACTGGCCAGGGACTCCGGGGAAGAACTCGGCAACCTTGAAGCCACCCAGACGCCGGGCCTGTTTGTCGGGCACTTCGATCGGGCGCAGCCGTATCTTTTGCGCACCCGTTGGGCCGGTGGCGAACAGGTTTCCGAGGACCCTTACAGCTTTGGCCCATTACTCGGCGAAATGGACTTGTACCTGTTCGCCGAAGGCAATCATCGCGACCTCAGCGCCTGCCTCGGCGCGCAGTTGAAGACGGTGGACGGCGTCGACGGCGTGCGTTTCGCCGTGTGGGCGCCGAATGCCAAACGGGTGTCGGTGGTCGGTGACTTCAACAACTGGGACGGTCGTCGGCACCCGATGCGTTTGCGCCATCCCACCGGGGTCTGGGAAGTGTTCATCCCGCGTTTGCAGGCAGGGGAAACCTACAAATACGAAATCCTCGGCGCCCACGGGATTCTGCCGCTCAAGGCTGACCCGATGGCATTGGCCACCTCGTTGCCGCCGGATACCGCGTCCAAAGTCGCCTCACCGTTGAACATCGACTGGCAGGATCAGGCGTGGATGGAGTCTCGTGGCGAGCGTCATCTGCCGAGTGCGCCGTTGTCGATCTATGAATTGCACGCCGGCTCGTGGCAATGCGAGCTGGACGATCTGGGTGAAGTGGCGCGCCAGTACACCTGGCACGAACTGGGCGAGCGGCTGATTCCTTATGTGAAGGAACTGGGCTTCACCCACATCGAGCTGATGCCGATCATGGAACACCCGTTCGGCGGTTCCTGGGGTTACCAACTGCTCTCGCAATTCGCCCCGAGCGCCCGTTATGGTTCGCCGGATGACTTCGCCGCCTTCGTCAACGCCTGTCACCAGGCTGACATCGGCGTGATCCTCGATTGGGTGCCGGCGCATTTCCCCACCGATACCCACGGCCTGGCGCAATTCGATGGCACCGCGTTGTACGAATACGGCAATCCGCAGGAAGGTTTCCATCAGGACTGGGACACGCTGATCTATAACCTGGGCCGCACCGAAGTGCACGGCTACATGCTGGCCTCGGCGCTGCACTGGCTCAAGCATTTCCACGTCGATGGCCTGCGGGTCGATGCCGTGGCGTCGATGCTCTATCGCGATTACTCGCGCAAGGCCGGGGAATGGGTGCCAAACCGTCACGGCGGTCGCGAGAACCTCGAAGCCATCGACTTCCTGCGCCACCTCAACGACGTGGTCAACATCGAAGCGCCCGGTGCGCTGGTGATTGCCGAGGAGTCCACCGCGTGGCCGGGTGTCAGCCAGAGCACGCAACAGGGCGGGCTGGGCTTTGACTACAAATGGAACATGGGCTGGATGCACGATTCGCTGCATTACATCCAACAGGATCCGGTGTACCGCGCCCATCACCACAACGAGCTGAGTTTCGGCCTGGTGTATGCCTGGTCCGAGCGTTTCATTCTGCCGATCTCCCACGATGAAGTGGTGCACGGCAAGCACTCGCTGATCGACAAGATGCCTGGCGACCGCTGGCAGAAGTTTGCCAACTTGCGGGCCTATTTAAGCTTCATGTGGGCGCACCCGGGCAAGAAACTGCTGTTCATGGGTTGCGAGTTCGGCCAGTGGCGCGAGTGGAATCACGATCAGCAACTGGACTGGTACCTGCTGCAATACTCCGAACACAAGGGTGTGCAGAAACTCGTCGGCGACCTCAATCGGCTGTACCGCGAAGAGCCGGCGATGCATGACCAGGACGACGCGCCGCAAGGCTTCCAGTGGTTGATCGGCGATGATGCGATCAACAGCGTTTACGCGTTTCTGCGTTGGAGCAAGGAAGGGCGGCCGGTGTTGGTGGTGGCGAACTTCACGCCGGTGCCGCGTCAGGCCTATCGCATCGGCGTACCGTTCGCCGGGCGCTGGGGCGAGGTGATCAACAGCGACGCGGCGATGTATGCCGGGTCCAACTATGGCAACAACGGCGGGGCGTTTACCGAGGAAGAGCCGAGCCATGGCCAGAACATTTCACTGGTGTTGAATCTGCCACCGTTGGCGGTGTTGATCCTGAGTCCTGAGGGTTGATCCAGTACGGGGTCTCTCCCATCGCGAGCAGGCTCGCTGCGACATGATCGTTCCCCACGCTCCGCGTGGGAATGCAGCCCCGGGACGCAGAGCGTCCCTACGATGTGACGCAGAGCGCCACTGGAGGCATTCCCACGCGGAGCGTGGGAACGATCACTTCACCACCGCATCCGCACACCCAGACTCCCGATCAACCCATTCAAATCATTTTCATCCACATCACTGCTGTAATCGGCGCTGACGTAGAAACTCACCGCGGGCGTGACTCTGGCCACCAGCCCCAACCCCACTTCGACCGTCGATGAGTTGCGACTGCTGCTGATCTTGTCGACCTGATCGAGGGTCACGGTGTTGCCGGTGTACACGGTGTGCCACAAGTTGGTCCGCACATAGGGTTCGACCCCCAGGCCGTTGATGTCGTAACTACCTTTCAACCTTGCGCCGACCCGGCCGCTCCAGGACGTCAGGTCGCTGGACGATGCATTACTTGAACCGGCATAAGGCGTATCCAGCGTGATGCGCTGATTAATCAACTGCGCTTGCGGTTCGACTACCCAGTTTTCGCTGACCCCAATCGGAAAACCGCCTTCCACCGACAACGTCACCGCACTGCCTTCGGTTGCTATCCGCGCGCCCTGGTCGTTACGGCTGAAACCGGCGACCCGTCCACCACTGGCCGACAGATCCACGTGCCAGCCTTGTGGCCCGGTCAGGCTCCAGTAGGCGCCGAGGCTCTGGCCTTGAAGGTTTAGGGTGTCGGTCTCGGGGGCGGCGAGGGCGCGACTGGTCAACAGGCCGTTGCTGTTGCCTTGTAACTGCGTCATCCCGCCGATCAGGCCGACCCGTTGGGTATGGCCGCTACCGCTTTGCAGGGTCAGGATCGCCGGGCCTTTGAATTCGGTGCTGCCAGGGCTGGAAAACCCCTGGGTCATTACATCGGTCTGTGCTTGTCGCGATGCCTGCCCGTACAACTGGTCCCAGGTCGAAGGCGCGGCATCTTCGATGGTCAGGCGAGAACTTCGTGTATCGGAGGCGGCGCTGAAATGGCCGGGGTAGGGGGCGGTGATGTGTATCGTGGGCAAGGTCATTGCCGGAACATCCTGGCGATACCAGGGGGCGGTTTCATCCTCTGCGTGCCCGGCTTGCACCTCCATGGACGAACACAGCAGCAGAGAACTCGAGACAGTGCAAAAAGTGATTTTGATCTCTTGTTGGGTGAATGAAGTTTTCATGGGGGTCTACCTTGCAATCGCATGCCGTATCTCGCTTTGGCGTCTCTCCTACCCCGAATGAGGGGCGACCGAATGGATTGAGGCAAGCCGCTGGCCGCCCGATTTCGCGGGTGTCTGGAGGTTTGCCCCTGGTGGATTTCCGGGGGTAGTAACGTGAAGCTAAGAAGACCCTTGACAATGCGTCAAGAAAATGGCCGATAGGCGGTAATGGAATTTTAGTGCTCGCAAGTGACTGATTTTTGCCGCGCATCTAAGTACTTGTTTGTTCGAAAAATCGTCAAAAAACCCTCGGGCCAGAGCCTTTGGATAGTGGGCTACCGGTCTGTCCGGGCGGGGTTCAGGGCCTGCTTGCCCGACGATGTCCATGTCTCGATTCTGTCAGTAATGCTGCGCTGAAATGAACGCAAGGGAATCGCTGTCCTCACACCGGTTTGTCTATCTGGCGAACAGGTCTGGCCGCAACTAGGCTGAACATTCAGCCACAAGGTTTCGGGCGGCAGCCCGGCGCAGGGACAGGAGCAAAATCGATGAAAACCCAACCCAGTGTTTTCTGCCTGATGTTTACCCTGCTCCTTGCCCCAGGGGCTCGCGCCGAAGAGGCACCGGCGGCGGACGCCACCCCGATCATCAATCCGCAGGTGGTCGATAAGCTGATTGATATGGGCAACTACCTGCGCAGCCTGTCGAAGTTTCAGGTAGATGCCGAAGTGTCCCTGGATACCGTCCTGGAGACCGGGCAGAAGATCAAGTCCGAGGCTTCCACTACTCTGAAAGTGCTGGGGCATGGCCGTATGTATGCCCGGACAGAAGGCGATGTCCGAACGCGAGAGTTCTTCTATAACGGCAAGAAACTGACCCAGTACTCACCGTACCTCAAGTACTACACCACGGTGGATGCTCCGCCCACGGTGTCCGAAACCCTGCACATGATCGAAAACCATTACGGGATCCAGATCCCCATGGAAGACCTGTTTCTGTTTGGCAGCGATCAGGCCCAGATCGATGCACTCAAGGAAGCCCTGTACGTGGGACCGTCGACGATCAAGGGCCAACTCTGTGATCACTTGGCCTTTCGGCAGGAGGGCGTCGACTGGCAATTGTGGATCACACGGTCCGAGAAGCCACTGCCGTGCAAACTGGTGATTACCACCACCGATGAGCAAAGCTTTCCGGAATACAGCGCGGTGTATCACTGGAACCTGAAGCCTGGCCTCCAGGAGTCGATGTTCACCTTCAAACCGGCCAAGGGTGATGTGGCGATTGCGCTGAAGAAAGCCGCTGATCAGGGAGGGGAATGACATGAACCGGTCGATGTCGTGGAACCTGTTTGTATCGCTAGCCACTGCCGCAGTGCTGACTGTCGGCCTGATCGCCGAAGCGGATGCCCGGCCACGGGGTCAGGGGCAGGCAAGGGCGTCAGTCAACCGTGCGCCAGCCCCCAATGCCCAGCGGGCGCAGCGGATCAATACCCCGCCGCGCGCGAGCAACGTCAATGCGGGCAATCGGGTGAACTCAGGCAACCGGGTCAATGCCGGGAACACTGTCGGCAACCGTACCAACATCAACAACAGCACTCGTAACGTCAACATCAACAACAATCGCGACGTCGACATTGATGTCGACGGGCATGGCCGCTATGGCTACGACGATCACTATCATCCGATCGCCACGGCGGCGGCCGTGACCGCGACGGTCGCGGTGACAGCAGCGGTGGTTGGCTCGATCCTGACGCCGGCACAAATGCCCACCAGTTGCGTGCAGGTCATGCAATACAACACGGTGTACATGCAGTGCGGTTCGACCTGGTACCAGCCGCAGTATCAGGGCAGCAATGTGACCTATGTTGTGGTCAACGCACCTTGATGCTTTGATCGCTCAGAGGTGCACTTCCACCGTCAACGGCAAGTGGTCCGACAGGTGCGTCCAGGGTTTATTGCCGAGAATTCGCGGGTTGTGGCTGCTGGCATTGCGCAGGTAGACCCGGTCCAGGCGCAGCAGCGGAAAGCGCGCCGGGTAGGTTTTCGCCGGGCGGCCATTGTGGCGTTCGAAGGCTTCGTGCAGGTAATTGCGGCGGGAGAGGGCGGCGTTGCCTTGCAGCTGCCAGTCGTTGAAGTCGCCGGCGATGATGACCGGCGCATCGTCGGGCAGGGATTCGAGCAGTAGGCAGAGCAGTTGCAGCTGCAACTGGCGATGACTTTCCAGCAAGCTCAAGTGCACGCAGATCGCATGGACTTCCGCGTGCCCCGGCACGTCCAGTACGCAGTGCAGCAAGCCGCGGCGTTCGGGGCCGGTGATCGAGACATCGAGATTGCGGTGTTCGCGAATCGGGTATTTCGATAGCAGCGCGTTGCCATGATGGCCGTTGGGGTAAACGGCGTTGCGACCGTAGGCGAAATCGCTCCACATGCTGTCGGCCAGGAACTCGTATTGCGAGGTCTGCGGCCAGTCGTTGTAACGGGAGGAATGCCGATCGTGCTCGCCGACCACTTCCTGCAGGAATACAAGATCAGCCGACGTACTGCGCACCGCTTCTCGCAGCTCCGGAAGGATGAAACGCCGGTTGAGGGCGGTAAACCCTTTGTGGGTGTTGACCGTCAGCACCCTCAATCGATGAATCGCCGGGGGCGAGTCCAAGGGCACTGATTCAACGGCTCGCTGCTCGGAATCGCTGGTCACGTTCACTCCTCTGAATCTGGGCTGCTTATGCATGCGACTGATGCAGCGGCGGGCAGTTCAGTTTGAGCGACACCCATTCCAAGTGGGAGCGAGCCTGCTCGCGATAGCGGAGTGACATCCAGCATTGATGTCGACTGCCCCAACGATATCGCGAGCAGGCTCTCTCCCGCAGGGATGGGTTGGATGGGGAATTGGGTCAGACAAAGACAACTTCATAGGGCAAACGCATGCGCTCCAGTATCACCCGGGGCAGCAGCGGCGCGATGCCGATGGCCGGTTCGCCGTCGAGCTGGCTTGCGTAGGCGTGGGTGGCGTGGCTTTTGCGCGCGACGGTCCAGGTGTCGAGGCGTACTTTGCGCGCACGATGCCAGGGAAAGAGTCCTTGATCTCGGGTCGGCCAGTGCCAGGCCCAGACCGGCAGTTCGTTGACCGTCGCACCGACCATGCTCGCCGCATTGGCGCTGGCGCGGCCGACGGCGTCATGATCGCAGGTGCCGTCCTCGCGCCAGGTAGTGAACACCACATCGCCGGGGCGCAAATAACGGGCGATGAATTGGGTCAATTGGGTTTCATGCTTGGCCAGGGCGTTGTCGGTAAAGCCGCCGCGAATCCACTTCAGGCTGTGCATCGGTAAACCGAGCCGGCGCAAGGCTTCGACGCTTTCCTGGCCGCGAAACACACTCAGGCGTTTCTCTGACCACTGTTGCGAGCCCGGATGGCTGGCGCTGCCATCGGTGATCGAGATCAGTTGCAGGGGATGACCCAACGAGGAAAGGAGCTGAAGCAAGCCTCCACACATGACCACTTCATCGCCAGGATGCGGCGCAATGACCACGGCACGCGCGCCAGTGGGGACCAGGGTCTCGGTGTTGATGACGGGGATGTTGTCCAGTTGCCGGGCGCTGTTCCAGACCTGTCCCGGCAAGCTGCTTTCGATGAGGGAAACGGGTTTCATCGGGCTACGTCCTTGTTCTGTTTGAGAGCAATGTGCAGCGCTCCATACCCTGGATTGCCGCGAGGAGAGTATTGCTCAAGTCTCGCTATTCGTCGCGTGGTGCTGTCATCTGAGACGGTATTTTTTAACCAGGCTGTACCAGGTCTCGCAAATAATCGCCGAAACCACCGCGTGCGCGACTGTCCAGTCGAGCACTGGTCAGCACTTGCGGGCGATGGCTCCAGGCTATGTTTGCGCCACAGCGTTCGAGTTGTCGCACCAGTTGCACATCTTCGTCACAGGCCAGCGGTTCGAAACCGCCGGCGCGCTGATAGGCATCAGCACTGATGCCCAGATTGGCTCCATGAATGTGCCGATGACCTTCGCGGGCCTGATAGTGCTGGTGATAGCGAATCTGAGCCGACTCATCGAACGCCTCGTGCCACGCCTCCACCGTGACCGTGCCGCACACCGCATCGACGTCGAGGGCCAGTTGCGCCACCAGCCAATCGTGCGCCACACGGCTGTCGGCATCGGAACAGGAAATCCAGCGAGCCCCGCGCTCCAGCAGAAACCGTGCGCCGGCGGCGCGAGCCTGACCGACGTTGCGTGCCTCGATCGCCAGACTGTGCACCGGATAGGCGCTGACGATCTCCGAGGACCGGTCGGTGCAACTGTCGAGCACCACCAGCACCTCGACGGTTTCACCGCCCAGCCGCTCGTGTTGCGCGGCGAGCAGGGCCGCCTCAAGGCAGTCTTCGAGCAAGTCTTCTTCGTTATGCGCGGGGATCAGAATGCCGATCATCGCAAGCCCTCCAGAGCCGCCACGGAGCGTGGTTCACGACTCCAGAGTTCCAGTAGAAAATCCGCTTCCTGATGCAGGGCCAGTCGCGGCAAATGCAAATGTTCGTGGAGCAAGTCATGGACTTGCCGGGCGTTCAACGGACAGCCGTCGATGGGCGGGCGCCAGTGGCAGGCCAGCAGTTGGCCGTCGGCGGTCAGCGATTGTGCGGCCTGTTCGATCAGGCGTTTCAGATCATCGGCGTCGAGGTAGTAGCCGACCTCGCTGAGCACGATCAGGTCGAATTTCTCGTCCGGCCAATCGGCAGGCAAGCGGCTGTGGCGGACTTCGGCGTGGTCGAACGGGCCGAGTCGGGTGCGAGCCAGCGTCACGGCTGCGGCGGCGGTGTCGCAACACAGCAGACGATCGCAGCGGCTGGCCAGCTCAAAGCTCAACTCGCCGTTGGCGCAGCCGGGCTCAAAGATCGCCCGGTAGTGAGGGCGGGGCAGTGCGGCGAGGGTGATTGCGCGTTTGCGCTGTTCATACCAGCGCTGACGGAACGACCAGGGATCATCGTTGCCGGCAAACAGACCGTCGAAATAGCGGTCGTCGACGCTCATACAAACACCACTTCGAACGGTTGCAGCAGCCGTTCCAGCACATAGGGCGCCAGCACGGGCGGCAAGCCGATGTGCGGGTCACCCTCCAACTGGCTGGCAAAGGCGTGGATCGCGTGGCGTTTGCGCGCGACCAGGTGCGGGGCCAGGAGGATTTTTCGCGCCCGGTGCCACGGCACGAAACTGTCTTCAGGTGTCGCCCAGTGCCAAGTCCATACGGGCAATTCATAGACGGTCGCACCCGCTCGTCTTGCCGCTGTGGCGCTGGCCCGGCCCACGGCTTCGTGGTCGCAATGGCCGTCCTCGCACCACGTGGTGAATACCACGTCGTTGGGGTGCAAGTGACGTTCGATGAACTCGCTCAGCTCGCTTTCTCGATCAGCGACCTGGCTGTCTTTGAATCCACCGCGCAGCCATTTCAGGCTGTGCAGGGGCACACCGAGACGTCGCAAGGCTTCGACCGATTCCTGTGGCCGCACCGCGCTCAGGCGCTCCACCGGCCAGCGCTCGGAGCCGGGATGGCTGGCGCTGCCATCGGTGACCGAGATCAGTTGCAAGGGCCGACCGGCGGCGGCGAGCAATTGCAGGAAACCGCCGCAGCCCAGCACTTCGTCATCCGGGTGCGGGGCGATGATCACTGCGCGGGCACCTTCCGGCACCAGGCTCAGGATATCGATCACCGGTAACTGCGCCAGGTGGCTGGAGGTCTGCCACCGATGAAGCGGCGTGCCCTGGCCGACGATAGGATTGGTTTTCATAACGTCCATGTTCCGGTAATGACGGTTTGGCCGAGGGCGGCGAGGTCGCGTTCGGCGTGGCTTTGGCGCAGGAACACCGGCAGGTCGGCGATCAATCGGGCGAACTGCCGATCCCTACAGTAGGGACCCGCGCCGAGGGCGTGGCCGACATGCAACATGACCTGTTCGGCGGTGTGTTCCACCACCGCACGGGCGCGCCGGGCCAGCAATTCGGCGTCGTCCAGCGGGGCGGCGTCGATCATCAGTGCACTGACCCGCAAGACCTCGGCGGCGGCATGCAGCGCACTGTCGACGGCGCCGAGGTGAGCGAGGGCGTGGGGTTCTTCATGGTGCGCGCAATGGCTGCGCAGGCGTTCGGCAATGCTTTGCGCCGCGCCGTACCAGCAGGCGGCAATGCCGATGCCGCCCTGCCAAAAACCGGGCCGATTCAGGTAATCGCCGGGTGAACCGATGGCTTGGCCCTCGGCGCCTTCGAACAGCACTTCGACGCTGCCGGAGGCGCCCATGCCGACCGCTTGCCAGCCTTGATCGGTCACGGTCACGCCGGGTTGATCCAGCGCCACCGCAACCAATTGCTGGCAGTCCTGATGATCCCAGGCCGTGAGCAGCGCATGACTCAACACCGCCGCGCCCGAGCACCAGGCCTTGCGCCCGTTCAACTCGACCATGTGTCCCTGCGGACGGACGCGCACCCGGGCGTTTGGCGGTTCAGCGGCCCACATCCCCCACGTGCTGCCCGGTGTCGGCGAGCCACCCAACTGCTGGATGATCGCCAGCGCATCGGTATGGCCTTCGTACAACTTGCACAACCCCAGGTCATGCCCGCCGACCTCGGCCAACCGCTGGAATCGCTCCAGTGTCTGGCCACTGCCGGGCAGCGGAAGCTGATCAAGCCCAGCCTCCACCAACGCCCGCAGGCACCGGCCTAGCGCCTGAGTATCGGCGTAGTCCGGTGGCTGGCGAGTGAGAAACGCTTGAAGGTCCATTTCACTCTTCTTCCTCATGCTGCAATTCGAACAGCAGCAGCGAACGCCCGGTGACGGAATATTCGTGACCGAACTCGAAGCGTTCCTGTCCGCGAATCGACGGTTGATTGGTGTCGACCATGCACGTCCAGTGATAGCCGTCCGGCACTTCCGGCAAGGTGAAGTTGACGATGTCGTGGTGCGCGTTGACCACCAGCAACAGGGTTGCGTTACCGCCTTTGCGGCGGATACCGGTTTCCTGGGCGCGGCCGTCCATCAACATGCCGAGGCAGCGGCCGTGCGGTTCTTCCCACTGTTCGGTGGACATTTCACTGCCATCCGGGGCGAGCCAGGTCACGTCCTTGACGCCGATGTCCTCGTTGTAATTACCCACCAGGAAGCGTCCGCGACGCAGGATCGGATAGGCCAGGCGCAACTTGATCAGGCGCTTGACGAACTTGAGCAGGGCCTTGCCGTCTTCGCTCAGGTCCCAATTGACCCAGCCGATGTCGCTGTCCTGGCAATAGGCGTTGTTGTTGCCTTCCTGGGTCCGGGCGAACTCGTCGCCGGCCACCAGCATCGGGGTGCCTTGGGACAGCAGCAGCGTGGCGAAGAAATTGCGCATTTGCCGCTGACGCAGTTCATTGATTTCCGGATCGTCAGTCGGGCCTTCGACGCCGTGGTTCCAGGACAGGTTGTTATTGCTGCCGTCCTGATTGTTCTCGTCGTTGGCTTCGTTGTGCTTGTCGTTGTACGACACCAGGTCATTGAGGGTGAAACCGTCATGGGCGGTGATGAAGTTCAACGAGGCATAGGGCCGCCGGCCACGCTGATTGAACATCTCGCCGGACGCAGTCATGCGGCTGGCGAAGTCGGCCAGTTGGCCGTCATCGCCTTTCCAGAACGCGCGCACGGTGTCGCGGAACTTGTCGTTCCACTCGACCCAGCCCGGCGGAAAACCGCCGACCTGATAACCGCCGGGGCCGCAATCCCATGGCTCGGCGATCATCTTCACCTGGCGCAGCACCGGGTCCTGGCGGCAGGCCACGAGGAAGCTGTGACGTTCGTCGAAGCCTTCGTGGTAGCGGCCGAGGATGGTCGCCAGGTCGAAGCGGAAACCGTCCACGTGCATTTCCGTGGCCCAATAGCGCAGGGAGTCGGTGACCATTTGCAGCACGCAAGGGTGACTCAAATCGAGGGTGTTGCCGGTGCCGGAATCGTTGATGTAGTAACGCTTGTCATCGGGCATCAAGCGGTAGTACGAGGCGTTGTCGATGCCGCGCATGGACAGGGTCGGGCCTTGTTCGTTGCCCTCGGCGGTGTGGTTGTAGACCACATCGAGGATCACTTCCAGATTGGCTTCGTGCAGGTGCGCGACCATCTCCTTGAACTCGGCGATCTTGCCGCTGGCCAGGTAACGCGGGTCCGGGGCAAAGAAGGCGATGCTGTTGTAGCCCCAGTAATTGGTCATGCCTTTGTGCAGCAGGTGCTGGTCGTTCACGAAAGCGTGGATCGGCAGCAACTCCACCGACGACACCCCGAGCTTGCGAATGTGTTCCAGCACGTCATCGACCATCAACCCGGCGAAGGTGCCACGCACGTTCTCGGGGACCGAAGGGTGGCGCATGCTGATGCCGCGCACATGGGTTTCATAAATGATCGTCTTGTCCCACGGCACGCTGACGCGATGGTCGTTGCCCCAGGTGTGAGCAGGGTCGATCACCTTGCACTTGGGGACAAACGGTGCGCTGTCGCGTTCATCGAAACTCAAATCGGCGTCAGGATGCCCGATGGTGTAGCCGAACAACGCTTCGGACCATTTCAGCTGGCCGACCAGTTGTTTTGCATAGGGGTCGATCAGCAGTTTGTTGTGGTTGAAACGATGACCGTTGGCCGGGTCGTATGGGCCATAGACACGGTAGCCGTAAATCAGCCCTGGGTGGGCGTCGGGCAAATAGCCGTGGTAGATCTCGTCGGTGTATTCCGGCAGTTCGATACGTTCGAGTTCAACCTCGCCGGCATCGTCGAAGATGCACAGTTCGACTTTGGTGGCGTTGGCGGAAAACAAGGCAAAGTTGACCCCCAGACCATCCCAGGTCGCACCCAGCGGGAAGGGCAAGCCTTCACGGATTCGCGAGGCCTCGGCGTGAGGTTCTGGCGCGGCTTTCTTTGGATTGGACATAGATGCTCCTGCAAAAAGGGGATTCTTTGTAGGAGCGAGGCTTGCCCGCGAAGGCGGTGTTTCAGTCACAGTTGAATCGACTGACATGCCGCCTTCGCGGGCAAGCCTCGCTCCTACAGGTTTTTCGTGGGCGAGCAAGCCCACGGTGGCCAGGGGGCTGGCCACGAGGTCAATCAGGACGCGATAGTGAAGCGTCAGACAGCAGGCGGTTTGCGCGCTGCTTTAGGCTTCTTCTCGGCAGCTTTTTCGCCGGGCGGAATCACCTTTGAAGCCGCTGCAGGCTTGGCCTTGGCTTTCGGCTCGGGCACCTTGCCATTGGCTTTGGCCACAGCAGGCTTGGCAACCGTTTTACTGCCGGCAGCCTTGGGCAATTTTTTGGGGGCCAGGGCTTCGGCTTCAGCAAGCTTGCACGCCATCTCCCAATGCCGGGCGTCCTGGCCCTCAGGCTTACCTTCCGATTCCCAGATTTGATAGGCAAATTCGCGAACGCGTTTATCGTCGGTACTCATCGCAATACTCCTGAACTGAACTCAAGCTTGGGTAAACGTTTGAATAAAGAGATTGACCGGGAAATCCCCCAGCGCGGCGCTGATGTTCAGCTCCCTGTGGTGTGTGACTGCTGTGCTCGAGAAAAGTCCCTTCAGATTTTCCTCAGAGGCGGTGAACGGTAATTTCACCCGTGTATCGCCCCAGCGCAGCGCGTCAACCCGGGGTTCGGCACTGTTTTCCAGCAGCGGGGCACATCGAATCGGTACGATCACGATGGCCCGTTTTCCCTGATGTTCGCGAGCAAAGGCCAGCACTCGGTGAGCCTGGCTGCCCACGACCTCAAGGGCTTGATACGTCCCTCGCCGAAACAGCTCCGCATGCTCGGCCCGCAGGTTCAACACCTGCTTGATCAGGGTTTGCTTGATGTGCCCGTCACGCCAGTTGGTCAACAGGTCAGGCAGATTCAACGGCACCTGCATCGCCTGTTGGCGGCTCACGTAATCCACCGGCCGACGGTTGTCCGGGTCCACCAGCGAGAAGTCCCAGTACTCGTTGCCCTGGTAGAGGTCCGGGATCCCCGGCACGGTCATGCGCAGCAAGGTTTGCGCCAACCCGTTGAGGGCACCGGGGACGGCGATGCTCTTGGCGGCTTTGCTGAGTGCGGTGCACAAGAGCTCGCCTTCAGGGCTGAGCAGCAAGCGTTGCAGGAATTGCTGAACGGCGTTTTCGTAAGCCTCGTTCGGCGCGCTCCAGCTGCTTTGCAATTTGGCTTCACGCAAGGCTTTTTGTTGCCACTGCCACACCCGTTGAGTGTAGTTCTCCAGCGCCGGTTGATCGTAACCGTGCAAATCGAGTGGCCAGCTGCCGAGGAGCGCTTGATACAGGATCAATTCATCGCCCGCCGAGGGCATCTGGTCGTCTTCACGCAAGGGCCGGGCAAGAGTCCGCCACAGCGGGACCTGCTCGGCGTACCAGGCGCTGCGTTCACTCAACACCGCCAACCGCGCGCGGGTGTCTTCGCCGCGTTTGTGGTCGTGGGTGGCGGTGGCCAGCAGGTTGTCCGGAAACTGCTCCAGGCGATTGATGCAGACGGCATGGAAATCGGCGACCGGCGCACTGAATTGCTCGGTGCTGAAGCCCACATCATTGCGCGACAGCAGCACCGCTGAGCGATAGAACGCGGTGTCTTCCACAGCCTTGGCTGCGGCGGGTGAAGTCAGTTGCTGGAACCGCACACAGGCATGCTTGAGGATCTTGCGCTGACGACCCACCGGGCGTTTGCGCCACGGCTCACCGCCGAGCCAACCGGCCAGGCAATCGAGCACCGGCCAATCGGCCTCGCCGAGGGTCTGCCGGGCACCGTCCATGGCCTGCTGGAAAAACACATCGTCTTCGGCAGAACGGCCACGCGGGCTGATGTAGGTGCGGTACACCGGGAAATGCACGATCAGTTCCTGCAACGCCCGACGGATCGCGCCCAAGGTCAGGTCGCGGGTCATCAGATCGTCCCGAGCCACTTGCAGCAACGCCTGGGCCACACTCTCGAAATCGCCGGCCAAGGAGCCGTTGAGAATCTGCTGGCGCGCCAATTGCGCTTCCTGACGGAAGTCGGCGGGCCGTTCGCTGAAGCGATTCCACAGTTCACCCAGAACCTTTTCACCCTCGGGATCGTGCTGCAGCAACGACAACTGGTTCATGAATTCGTAACCGGTGGTGCCGTCCACCGACCAGTCGCGGTGCAGGGTTTCACCTTCACCGAGAATCTTCTCGACGTAGATTGGCAGGTGCCGGTCGGGCGACAGCGTATCGACCCGACGCCGTAGTTTGCGGCAGTAGCCGCGCGGGTCGGCGAGGCCGTCGATGTGGTCGATGCGCAGACCGTCGACCAGGCCTTCAGCCACCAACTCGAAGATTTTCGCGTGGGTCGCTTCGAACACGGCGGGGCGTTCGACCCGCAGGCCGCCCAATTCGTTGACATCGAAAAAACGCCGCCAATTGATGTCATCCGCCGCCGTGCGCCAACTGGCCAGCCGATAGCTTTGGCGTTCGAGCAGGTTGTGCAGCCGCTTAAAACCATCGGGCGTCAGCGAATCGTAGGCACTGAGATTCTGCTGAATGCACTGCAGGATCGCAGGGTCACTGGCCAGTTCGCGCAGCTCTGCCTTCAGCGGTTGCGCCAGGCTGTGCGAGTCGGTCTGGTAGCTCAAAGCACTGAAACGGTCGGCGAGAAACTTGAGTTGCTCGTCGTCGGTTCGCAGCAGTTCACCGTAGCTCGACGGGCAGATCGGGAAGTGATGCTCGTAGTGCTCGACATAAAACGCACCGCGTTGTGCATCAAAGCGCAAGGGCAGGGTGCCGTCCTGCAAGGCGATGCCGTAATCGCTGCCGAGGAAAGGCAGCAGCAACTGGCCCTCCATCAGCGGGTCGGGCGAGTGCCATTGAATGTCGAAAAACTCGCCGTAAGGGCTCAGGCGTCCCCATTCCAGCAAGTCCAGCCACCAAGGGTTATCACTACCACCGACGGCCATGTGGTTGGAGACGATGTCGAGGATCAGCCCCATCTTGTGTTCGCGCAGGGCCGCAACCAGGCGACGCAGGGCCGCTTCGCCGCCCAGCTCAGGGTTGACCGTGGTCGGGTCCACCACGTCGTACCCGTGCATTGAACCGGCGCGGGCAGCAAGCAGTGGCGAGGCATAGACGTGGCTGATGCCCAGGCTGGCAAAGTACGGCACCAACGGCACGGCTTGATCCAGCGTGAAGCCTTTATGGAATTGCAGGCGCAACGACGCGCGAAGCGGCAGCGGTTGTATTGACTGATTCATTGGTCACGCTCGCCAGCCTGAAGTCGCGCGCAGGCGAGCAATTCCAGGCGCCGCGAGGCGTCCGGGTCATCGAGCAGCGCTTCACTGCTGCCCGGCAAGCGCCGCGACCAGTTGGGGTGCGTGTCGATGGTGCCGGGCAGGTTGGCCTGTTGTTCGATGCCCAGGGCATCTTCCAGTGGCAGCAACACCAGCGGTGCCCGGGTATGCCCGAGAAAGCGTACCGCCGCGTCCAGTATCTGGTCCGTCTCATGGGATTCTTCGCGGAAGTTCTGCGGGTCCTCGCTCAGCACGCGACGCAGGCCTTCACGCTCGCGCTCACGGTGATGGCGCCATTCGATTTCACCCGTGGCATCGACCAGGCCCAATCGGGCGTTCCAGTCGATGTCACGGCCATGCCACCAGCCATTGAGCGTCGGCAGGTCATGGGTGCTGGTGGTCGCGAGGGCGTTGTCCGGCCAGTCGAGAATCGATTTGAAGTGCGCGTTGTCCTGTTCAAACAGCAGCACGCGCATGCCGAGGATCGAGCGGGCGATGAGTTTTTCCCGCAGACCATCGGCCACCGTCCCGAGGTCTTCGCCCAGTACGATCGCCTGATGGCGATGGGATTCAAGGCTGAGCAGGCGCAGCAGGTCGTCCACCGGGTAATACAGGTAGGCGCCGTCGGCGGGCGGCGAGCCATTGGGGATCACCCACAGCCGTTGCAGGCCCATGACGTGATCAATGCGCAAGCCGCCGGCGTGGGCGAAATTGGCCCGGAGCATTTCGATGAAAGCGCGAAAGCCGTTGCGCACCAGGCCTTCAGGAGAGAATGCGGAAATGCCCCAGCCCTGGCCGGTGCGGTTGAGAATGTCCGGTGGCGCTCCCACCGTCAGTGAGGCGAGCAGTTCGTCCTGGCGACTCCACGCCTGACTGCCACCGCCGTCGGCACCCACCGCCAGATCAGCGATCAGCCCAATGCTCATCCCCGCGCTGCGGGCGGCGGTTTGTGCGCGCTCCAGACAACGGGTGATCAGCCATTGGCTGAACGCGAAGAAGCCAATGCGACCGGCGTTCTCTTCGGCAAATTCGGCGAGGGCGGCGCTGCGCGGGTCGCGCCATTGTTCCGGCCACTCGCGCCAGTCGAGGGTTTCACCCTTGGCGGCGCGCGCTTCTTGTATGGCTTCGAAGCGGCAGTGGTTTTCCAGAGCTTCACCGGCCGCGTGGCGGAAACTGCTGAAATCGGCATGCAACGGGTGTTCGCCCTGGACGAAGCCTTCATACAAGGCTTGCAGCAAACGATGCTTGGCTTCGGCGGCCACGGGCCAGTCAATCAGCGGCTGTTCTTCCAGGTGTTGCAGTTCGGCAGCGAGGCCGGTGGCGTCTATCGCGGCACGCCACGCGCGCTCGCCGAGAATAGCGCCCGGCGCAGCGTAGAGGCTGTTGAGAAACAACCGGCTGGACGGTGAATACGGGCTGTAGCGTTGGGTGTCGCTGCCAAACATCGCGTGCAGCGGACTGATCGCCAGCGCCTCGGCACCGCGTTCGCCGGCCACTCGAGCGAGGTCTTCCAGCGCCTGGGTATCGCCGAACCCGCCATCGCCGGCGCGACGCAGCGAGTACAACTGCACGCTGAGGCCCCAGGTGCGCGGGATCGGACTGTCGACGGCATCGCCGACGCTGTAGCAACGCGCTGGTGCCACGGCCAGGGTAAATGATTGTCCGTCGATGCTGACGTGCTGATACCCGACCGGAACCAGGCCGGGCAGTTGGGCCTCGGCGTCCAGTTTCAGGTTGAGTCGCGAGCCATCTTCAAGGTGGATCTCGCACGGCGATTCCGGTTCAAAGAAATGCGCCAGGTCGAGGCTGACGCCGAAATCGGCGGTAATGAGCGGCGGCAGATGCCGGGTCTGTTGCACCTCCTGCAATTGCAGGAGGCTGGCGTCGATTTCCTGTGCGGTGCTGGCCGGGTGGCCGAGTCCGATCAGGACATTGCGCAATACCGAGGGGGCGACTTTCTGCGGGCGGCCGTTGGCGTCGATCCAGTCGACTGCCAAACCGGCACGGCCGGCCAGTATTTCCAATTGCGCATCACTCATTGGCGCTCTCCATCCGGGGGTAGCAAGGGGGCTGCGGCCGTGAGGCTGACTAGCGCGCAATACGGGGCAAGGGTGCCCTGTTCCAACAGGCCGGCTGACTGAGGCGGCGTTTCGAACAACAACCTGGCGTCGGCCTGTGGGGAGTGGACCACTGGCTTGTCGCTGAGGTTCAGGTCAATGCGCAGCTGTCGGCCATTGCCCAGTCGCCAGCGCGCTGTCACTGCACCTTCGCCCAACACCTCGGCACCCAGGGCTTGAGCGCCCGGCAGGTGGGGGATGATGTGGTCGTGGCGAATCCGCAGCAGTTGGTGATACAGCCCCTGCATGGCCGATTGCCGGGTGGCGGTCAGTTTTGGCCGCGACGCTTCAAAGGTCTGTGGCGCGTTCGGATCGGGGATCTGTTCGCGTCTATGAGGATCGGCAAAGGCGCTGAAGGCCGCGAATTCATTCCGTCGCCCTTCACGGACCAGCTCCGCCAGCTCACCGTGGTGACTGGTGAAAAACAGGAAGGGCTCTTCGGCCGCGAATTCGTCGCCCATGAACATCAGCGGGATCATCGGCGACAGCAGCAACAGCGCGGTCGCCGCTTTCAGGGCTTCGAGGGGAGCCAGTTGATGCAAGCGTTCGCCGAAGGCACGGTTGCCGATCTGGTCATGGTTCTGCAAAAACAGCACGAACGCGCTGGGCGGCAGGTGACCGCTGGGCTCGCCCCGGGTTGTCCCGTGGCGGGTCACGTGGCCTTGAAACACGAAGCCCTGGCTCAGGCAGCGCGCCAGTTTTTCCGTGGGGTTGTCGGCATAGTCAGCGTAGTAGGCGTCGGTTTCACCGGTCAGCAAAACGTGCAAGGCGTTGTGGCCGTCATCGTTCCACTGCGCGTCGAATCCTTCCTCCAGCAGGCTGGCCTGGTTGTGTTCGTTCTCGACCGTCAGCCAGACGTGCCGCGCCGGGTTGGTTTGCTCGCGAACCGTCTGCGCCAGTTCCTGAAGAAAGTCCGGGCTCTCAATGGCGTGCACGGCATCCAGGCGCAGACCATCGAAGCGGTATTCCAGCAACCACATCAGCGCATTGTCGATAAAAAAGTCCCGCACTTCTCGGCGCCGGAAATCGATGGCCGCGCCCCAAGGCGTGTGCTTGTCTTCGCGAAAAAAGCCCTTGGCATAGTGATGCAGGTAATTGCCGTCCGGGCCGAAGTGGTTGTAGACCACGTCGAGAATCACCGCCAGGCCATGGCCGTGGGCGGTGTCGATCAGGTGTTTAAGTTGTTCGGGAGTGCCATAGGACGATTGGGGCGCGTAGGGCAGAACCCCGTCGTAACCCCAGTTGCGATCGCCGGGGAACTGCGCCAGCGGCATCAGCTCGATCGCGGTGATGCCCAGATCAACGAGGCGCGCCAGGTGCTTCTCGACTTCACTGAAGCCGCCGAGCGCACCGACATGCAATTCGTAGATGACCGCCTCGTTCCAGGGGCGGCCGGTCCAGGCGCTGTTCTGCCATTGATAGGCGAGTGGATCGACCACCACGCTGTGGTCGCCGATATCGCCGGCCTGCGCGCGGGAGGCCGGGTCCGGCACTTCCAGCTCGCCATCGATGTTGTAGCGGTAGCGCGTACCCGCCGTGCAACGGGTCTTGATCACGAACCAGCCATCAGCCTGAGGCAGTAGCGGCAAGGATTGTCCATCTTCCAGTTCGACACTGACGTAAAACGCATCTGGCGCCCACAAGGCAAAACGCGTGTGTTCTGCGTTCAGCATGATTGCGCCGTGGGGCCAGGTCTCAAGGGTCCGTAACGGCATCGTTGAAAACCTCTTTTTACTGTTTGCCCGATTTACCCAGGGCTTTGGCGACCAGTCGTTCGTAGAGTTCGGCGTAGGGTTCAACCGCCTTGCACCAGTTGAACGGCGCGGCCATGGCGCGGCACCGCATGGCGCTGAGCAGGCCGGGGAAGGCGAAGACCTTGAACGCGCGGCTCAGGGCTTCTTGATAGCTCTCCACCGTGGATTCGTCGAACAGGAAACCGGTCACGCCGTTTTCGATGGTGTCGGCCAGACCGCCGGTATTGCGGGCCACCGGCAGCGAGCCGAAGCGCTGGGCGTACATCTGGCTCAAGCCGCATGGCTCGTAACGCGACGGCATCAACAGGAAATCACTGCCGGCGAACATGCGACGGGCGTCGGTTTCATTGAAGCCGATGCGCACGCCGATTTGCCCGGGGAAGCGCAGGGCGAGTTCCCGCATGGCTTGTTCTTCTTCGGGCTCGCCACGACCGATGATCGCGATCTGGCCCCCGTTGTTGACGATGTATTCGGAGACCGCTTCGGTCAGGTCCAGGCCTTTCTGATAGACCAGGCGCGAGACCACGGCGAACAGCGGGCCTTCGGAGTCTTCCAGGCCGAACAGGTCGCGGACATGGGCGGCGTTGACTGCTTTGCCGTCCCAGTCGCCGATGCCGAACGGGCAGAACAGGTGCGGGTCGGTGGCGGCGTCCCAGCTTTCATCGATGCCATTGGGAATACCGCTGAGCAGGCCTTGCTGGGTCTTGGCGGCGAGAAAGCCGTCGAGACCGCAGCCGAAGGCCGGCGTGGTGATTTCCTGGGCGTAAGTGGCGCTGACGGTGGTGATGTGGCTCGAATAGGCCATGCCGGCCTTGAGGAACGACATCTTGCCGTAGAACTCCATGCCTTCCTGTTGCAAGGCATGGTTGGGAATACCGAGTTCAGGGCACGAGCCCAGGCTGGTGACGCCTTGATAGGCCAGGTTGTGAATGGTGAAGAGCGTCGGGGTGCGCTGTCCACGCCAGTGCATGTACGCTGGCGCCAGGCCGGCTGGCCAGTCATGGGCATGCACCAGATCCGGGCACCAGTGGATTTGTGCCAGATTGGCGGCGATATCGGCGGCGGCCAGGCCCAGGCGGGCGAAACGAATGTGGTTGTCCGGCCAATCGCGGCCGTTGTTGGCGCCGTAAGGCGAACCTTCGCGCTCGTAGAGTTCGGGGCAGATCAACACGTAAATGACCAGACCGTCCGGCATGTCCATGCGTCCGATCTTGCAGGGTGGCAGTGCGGCGTGCCCACCCAGTTCACCGATGATATGGATCGGGTTTTCACTGTGCAGCACTTGCGGGTAACCGGGGATCAGCACCCGCACATCGTGCAGATGAGACATGGCCCGGGGCAGCGCTGCGGAAACGTCACCCAGGCCGCCGGTCTTGACCAGATCGGCGATCTCGGAGGTGACGAACAATACCTTCTTTCTGTTCGGATTCTGACTGGCAGCCGGTGACAGCGTTTTGGTGCCTGGTACGCTGATCGATTTGGCGCTCGGAGCATTCACGGCGCTTGATTCGCCGACCTGCTGATGAGCACGCTCTCCCTGAATATCTAAAGCCGCACTAATCATATGAATCTCCCGTGTTGTTGATCTAATTCTAGGTCTGGCACCAACGGTGTTCGTGGCCAAATCCTGTGGCCGGGCGCAAACGCGCTTCGCATCGGTGAGCAAATGCTGCCCCATGCGCTAATGCAGAAAGGGTGAAGGGGCCGTTGCAAGGAATGCACCAGTCGCTGAGGCCCTACCTTTAACCTGACCCTTGGGCAGGACCGAAAGTTTCGAGTTTTTTACCACCAGATGACTGACCGGTTTTACCTCGCGAAAATGAGTCTAGGCCAGATCCTAGAGCGGGGCAGGTCAAGTGGCGAAATTGTTCGACAATCGGTGGGGAGAGGGTAAAGGCACAACGCTTGTAGGGGGAAACGCACCGACGAAGGGCAGGTTTATTTTTCGGTATGGGTCAAAACGGGACTGGCAAGTCACGGTAACGGGCGTGGTTTACGGGGTTTTGCACCATTGCAGTGCGAGGTGTGTCGGGTGTGAGGGCCTCATCGCGAGCAGGCTCGCTCCCACAGGATCGCGGTCATCTGTGGACTATTTTCACTGCAAGCCGCTCCCACCTTGAAATGCGGTCCACTGTGGGAGCGAGCCTGCTCGCGAAAAATCTCAAGCCGTGCGCGGTTTGCGCCCTGAAACAAAATGACTCACATCATTGAACCCTGGCGTCGATGAATGCCCCGGCGTGACCAGCGAATCAATAAACGCCTCGTCTTCAGCCGTGATCTTCACCGCCAGCGCCTTGGTGTACGCATCCCATTGCTCCTCGGTGCGCGGTCCGACAATCGCCGATGTCACGGCGCTGTTGTTCAACACCCAGGCAATGGCGAACTCGACAATGCCCACGCCACGTTCCTGCGTGTACCGTTGAATCTGCTGGGCAATACGCAACGACTCCACTCGCCATTCGGTTTCCAGAATGCGTTTGTCAGCGCGACCGGCGCGGCTGTTGGCGTCCGGTTTCACGTCCGGCGCATATTTGCCGCTGAGCACTCCGCGCGCAAGCGGACTGTAAGGCACCACGCCCAAACCATAGTTTTGCGCGGCCGTAATCTGCTCGGTCTCTGCCTGACGGTTGACGATGTTGTACAGCGGCTGACTGATCACCGGCCGATCAACACCCAACTGATCCGCCACCCGGATCACCTCGGCAATCCGCCAGCCACGGTAGTTCGACAGACCCCAATACCGGATCTTGCCCTGGCGAATCAGATCGCCAATCGCCGACACGGTTACTTCCAGCGGCGTGTTGTGGTCTTCGCGGTGCAGGTAATAGATGTCGAGGTAGTCAGTGCCCAAACGCGTCAGGCTGGCATCAAGGCCATTGAAAATATGCTTGCGGCTCAACCCGCTGCGGTTCGGCACACCGTCCACCGGGCCAAAACCGACCTTGGTCGCCAGCACCCATTCGTGACGGTTGCCGGCAATCGCTTCGCCGACGATCTCTTCGGAACGGCCGCCGGTGTAGACGTCCGCAGTGTCGATGAAATTGATGCCCTGGTCCCAAGCCTTGTCGATGATCCGCAGGGAATCTTCGGTACTGGTCTGTTCGCCGAACATCATGGTGCCCAGGGTCAGGGTCGACACCTGTAAACCCGAATGACCCAGCGTGCGATAACTCATGAGGAAATCCTTTTACCGTGGGAAAGCTTCAATCAAATACCAGAACGCCTGCGCGTCGAAAAGTGAATTTATACGCAAAGTGCATGACAACGTTCTTGCAGAAACGCTTGCAACACCTTGACCCGCTCCGAGACCTGCACCCGATGCGGGCACAGCAAATTGAACGGCACGCTTTCGCCTTGCCAGTCATCAAACAGCGTCACCAGCCGCCCGGCCTGCACATCGGCGGCGACATCCAGCCAGGCTTTATAAGCAATGCCATGCCCGGCCAACGCCCAGCGACGGGCGACTTCGCCGTCGTCGGTGAGGTAGTCGCCGCGCACCTCAACCTCCAACACTTCATGCTGCCGACTGAAACGCCAACAGTTATAAGGCCGGCCGTTACGCAGGTAGAGCAGGGCGCTGTGCTCGCCGAGGTCCGCCGGCGTTTTCGGCGTGCCGTGGCGGGCGAGGTAATCGGGACTGGCGCAGGCCACACGACGATGCCCCGGCAGAATCGGCAACGCCACCAGCGTCGAATCGCCGGGCACGCCGAAACGCAACGCGACGTCGACGGTTTCGCGAAAGAGGTCTGAGTGGCGGTCATTGAGCAGCAGTTGCAGCTGGATATTCGGGTGCTGGCGCTTGAAGTCATCCAGCCACGGCAACAACACATTGCGCCCGAAGTCTGACGGCGCGGCCAGTTGCAACACGCCGCTCAAGCCTTGGGTTTGAGGCTTGAGGGCCTGTTCACCTTCCGCCAGCGCGGCCAGGGCCAGACGCACGCTTTCCAGATAACGCCGGCCTTCTTCGGTCAGGCGCATGCTGCGCGTGGAGCGCGCGAACAGGCGGATGCCGAGTCGGGTTTCGAGGCGTTTGAGGGCGATGCTGGCAGCGGCGGGGGTGAGCGCCAAGGTGCGGGCGGCGGCGGAAATGCTGCCGGAGTCGGCGGTGCGAACGAAGATCTCCAGGTCGAGGATCGAGCTCATGGGTAAAAATCCTTTAAAGATCCGGCGCTTTTACCGTCATATTTCGTTGATTCGCAAGCACATGCTTGAGATCGAAGCGACGCGTCGCTCCCATACGGGATGTACCACTTGTCGGGAAAGCGCCTCCACCTGTCATTTCTGACAGTAGCCAATCGCAGTGACTCACACCTTAAATAACTCCGTCGCCCAGCCCCCCTCGACAGGAGTCTCCCCCATGCTCGTGCAACCCGTCCGTCACCCCGTTTCCATGCTGCTGCGTGAACCAGAAATCCCCGGCGCCCGTCTACTGGACTCTTCCACTGACGTCTGGGCAATCAACCGTGCCGCCGCCCTGGACAACTTCCCCATCAACGGGCTCAAGGTCTACGTCCCGGCTTGGTCAAGCATGGGCAAAGGCGACAAGATCGAGCTGCAGTTCAACGGCCAGGTGGTCAATCAGCACATCATCACCGACGACGCCGAAGTCGGTCAGCGAGTGACCTTGTGGGTCGAGCCCAGGCATTGGCTGACCGGGGCGCACACGCTGGCGTACCGGGTGACCCGTTTCAATCAGGGCGCCGAGACGTTTACGCCGGCACTCAAGCTCTACGCCAAGCTGGAGATTCCTGCGGGCCAGGACACGGACGACACCCCAGGCAGCCACTCGAACCTGTACCTGTTCATCGATCCGGCCATCGTCGAGAACATCGTCGACAAGGAGATCGCCGCGGCCGGGGTGGACATCATCATTCGGGCCGAGTCCGGGACCGGCGTGCCTTATCCGGATGCGGCGGTGGGCGATGTCATGGTGCTGAGCTGGGGCGGTGTGCTCGTGGAATCCGCGCCGCTGACTGCCGAGCAGATCAGCGACCCGGCCACTCACCCGATCATGATCCACGTCGACGAAGCCACCATCCTGGACGCGGGCGACACCGACATCTCCGGGCTGGCGGTCACCTTCCGCGTGCGCGATGTGGTGCACAATTATTCGCAAGACTGGTGCAAGGCCACGCGGCTGGTGGTCATGACCGGCGTCGATTTTCTGGACGCACCGGTCGTCCAGGAGGCCGTGAACAACGTTCTCGACCTCGATGCGCTGGGCGAAGATGACATCACGGGCGAGGTCTGGGCCAAAGCGCCGGCGTTCGAGCAGGACGACCGCATCATCCTGAAGATGCGCGGCACCACCGTGGACAACGAGGCCGTGGAAGTCATCGCGCCGGCCCAGACGGTCGACAACCTGCCGCATACTTACAAAGTCATCCTGTCCAACGCCGACGTGCGCCAACTGGCCAAAACCCAGGTGACCTTTTCCTATCGCGTAGAGCGCCCGGGCGTGACCGACCCCCTGCCGTCCAAGGGGCAATTTGTCACCTTCATCGGCGAACCGAAACACCTGGCCGCGCCCAAGGCCGAAGATGAACAAAACGGCGCGATTGATCCGGACCTGCCTCACCCTCGCGTGCGGATTCCGTTCGATCCGATCATGCAGCAGGGCATGGCCATCGACCTCATCTGGGCCGGCACCCGCCCGGATACCGGCAGCTACACCCCTGAGCTGGATTGGTATTTTCCAACCTGGGAAGAGATCGAAGCCCAGCAAGATTTCTTCATCGCGGTGGACGGCAGGCACCTGAAAACCCTGGAAGGCGGCACGCTGGAGCTGTCGTACTACCTGCTCCGCGAAGGCCCGAACGGTGAAGTCATCCGCCGCGAATCGCTGCATGCGGCGCCGCTACAGGTGGGCGAGCCGCAACTCGAACTGGTCAAACCCATCGTCCTCGGTGAACAGGACGGAGCGCTGGAGCCCGGGGACCTGCCCGGCGGCATCGGCAAACTGACCGCGCCAAGGCCGACCGTCAAACCGACCCAATCCGGTGACATCGTGACCTACACCTGGACGGGTGAAGTCACGGGTACCACGGAAGACTCCGTCACCCTCAACGGGCTGTCCAAAGACAAGGATGTGAATTTCACCCTCAACGCCACGTTTGTCGCCGAACACATCGAGCCGAATCGCGGCAAGAAGGTGACGGTGAGTTACCGGATCTGGCGGGCGGCGACGAACGAGACGAGTTATTCGAATATGCTGGAGTTTGGGGTTGGCCAGGCGATTGGCTCAGGCAACCTGAAAGTCATGGGGGCGCGCTTCAATTGCCATACGTATGGGCATAGCTGCGCTTCTCGTGTATTGAGTGCGTTCGATGCCACGACCGAGCAACCCATAGAGGCGCAGTGGAAATATGCCTGAGTGGACAACTGCCACCACCTGGACTGATACAACGCCACAGGAACCTTTACAGGTTCGTTCCTCCGACAAACAGATCACCCTCAATCCGGCAAATATTATCGGCAACTCATCCTCCTTCGTCGCGCATCGTGACGGGGGTGACGTGATCGCTTGGGGCAACGCTGATTGGGGTGGGAAGATTCCTCCGGCCATTATGCCCCTGAAAGACATCGTTGAAGTCAGTAGCACTTCCTCCGCTTACGCTGCCCGCCAAACCCATGGAGCGGTGGTGGTGTGGGGGGGCGCGAATAGTGGTGGGGACATGGGCAGTGTTGTGCCTTCGGACTTTGTTCGGGTTGTTGGTAACTCAACGGCGTTTGCCGGTCTAAAGAATGCGAGTCAGGTGGTTGCCTGGGGTAATGAATACGGGGGCGGCACTGTGCCTACTGCAATCGCGGCACTCAGGGACATTGTGCGGATCGTTGTCAGTGGCGGCGCATTTGCCGCGCAACGGGCCACCGGGCAGATGGTGGCTTGGGGAAATCCCGGTCAGGGTGGAAACCTGCCGACGGACATTGCCCTGCTCACCGATATCAACATGGTCCTCGGTGCCCGGCAGGCCTTTGCGGCCCTTCGCGCCAACGGCCGTCTCGTCGCTTGGGGCAGGGGCGAGTTTGGTGGAAATCTGCCAGCACCGATTGCTTCATTGAACGATATCATCGAGCTGCGTTGTAATACGGACGCGTTTATAGCGAAGCGCGCTACAGGCCAATGGGTGGCTTGGGGCCAACCATCAAGTGGTGGCACTATCAGCCCAGAGTTCGCGGGATTGACGGATATTGTCGACGTGAGCTCGACATGGAGAGCATTCGCTGCTCGTCGCGCCAACGGTCATGTAGTGGCGTGGGGAAGCCCGCACAGCGGCGGCCAGGTGCCTGCCGACATCGCGCTGCTGAACGACATTGTGCAGGTGGCCGGCACGGGGGAAGCGTTCGCAGCCTTGCGTAAGAATGGTACCGTCGTAGCTTGGGGCAACCAGCGTATGGGTGGGGATACGTCAGCGGTTGAGGACCAACTGATCAATGTACAAGCCTTATACTCCAGCTACGAGGCGTTCGCCGCCCTGACCTCCGATGGTCGCGTTGTAACCTGGGGTAACCGGGGAAAAGGAGGCGACAGCAGTGCAGTGCAAGACCAGTTGGTCGGTCAGGTTTCCTATCAGGTAAGTGCAGTTTCGCGCGGAGTGAGTGTTTAAGGGACGGATCGATTGACTACGCATCGCAACACTGGACTGGGGATTGAGCCAGTGGTGATGCTGGGCGAGCTGGCGGTGGAAATAAAAAGGTGACAGATCTATTTAATAAATAGATCTGTCACCTTTTTTGCTGCGCAAGCACTTGTGAGAAAAGGGGACGTATTTATTTACCAGGTAAACAGCGATGTTTAACAGACATCTCCAGACACTCTCTCGGACTACACAACCTTGCGCCGTTGCCTACGACTGCGCCAGAATCCGCCGGCTTGTGCGTCTAGGGCCTGGGTTTTATCGTTTGTCCCGTCGCTGAATATCAGTGATCGGGTTTGGTAGCCCGGGTTTTTAGACGCAAAGCACCTTCCTTTGCTGAGATTTTTCGTCTCGGTTTTATGGTGGTCATGCGCAGGGCGCCTTCGGGCGCGCCGCTTCCTAAAGCCCGGTCTACCAACCTGCGTATGGCCACCACCCGTTCGTTTGGTAGCGAGGGGTGATGGCTCCTTTTAAGCGCTTTAGGAGTTTCATCCATGTTCAAACCAACACCAAACCCACCCGAAGCGGACGACGTTTCCCCCTACGAATCCACCGATTCCAAAAAACTCAACGACGCCGCCGAACGAGCGCTCGACTTTCACTTCCCATCCAATGCCGACATCAAGGCCACCCCGCGAACCCGCAGCACCCTGTTTTCCGTAGACCCCGAAGCCACGACTGAAACCCTTGCGGTGTATCTGGTCGAGACGCTGGCGTCGGTCGATGTGATGGTTCATCAGTTGGTGGATCATCTGGCGGGTGAATCGCGTTATGCGCTGTTGGGTATTTCCAACAGCATTATGACGGCGGAGATCACGGCGAATCGGCTGCTGGATAACGTTGGCCCGCAGGGCTAAAGCCAATTTCGAAGAGGGCACATACTCGTGGCGAGGGAGCTTGCTCCCGCTCGGCTGCGCAGCAGTCGTACATCCGGTATCTGCGGTGTACCTGAAAGGTCGCGGTTGCAGCTTTTGGGGCTGCTTCGCAGCCGAGCGGGAGCAAGCTCCCTCGCCACAAAAGCTTGAGTGTTCACAAAAGTGTGTCTGGCCACATAAGAGCTGTGTGCACACGCGAAATAAGAAACGGCCCGAAAGGGCCTTTTTTTGTTGATCGGAAGGGACGCGGAGCGTCCCGGGCTGCATTCCCACGCGGAGCGTGGGAACGATCATCTGTAACGCCTTACACCCGCAACGTGCGCGTCATGCGCAGCGCCAACAAGCTCCCGCACACAATCACGCCCGCCAGCAGATAAAGCGCGGCATCGGTCGAGCCGGTGCTGTCCTTGACCCAACCCACCAGGTACGGGCTCAGGAAACCCGCCATCTGTCCCATGGAGTTGATCAGCGCCAAACCGCCCGCCGCCGCGCCCGCGCTCAACATCGCTGTCGGCACTGGCCAGAACATTGGCAAACCGGTGAGGGCGCCCATGGTGGCGATGGTCAAACCGAGAATCGCGATGGCCGGTGTTGTGGCGAAGTTCACTGCAATCAGCAAGCCCACCGCGCCCATCAGCATCGGCACCACCAAATGCCAGCGTCGTTCTTTGCGCAGGTCTGCCGAACGCCCAACCATCAACATGAACAGCGCCGCCAGCAGGTACGGAATCGCGCTCAACCAACCAATCACCAGGTTATCGCTGAAGCCCAGGTTCTTGATGATCGACGGCAGCCAGAAGTTGATCGCGTAGACGCCGCTCTGGATGCAGAAGTAAATCAAACCGAAGGCCCAGATCGCCGGGTTCTTGAACACGGCCAGCAGCGAGTCAGTAGCGGTTTTCGGTTTGTTGGCCAGATCGATGGCGTGGTCGGCTTCCAGCACCGAACGCTCGAACGGCGTGAGCCACTTGGCATTGGCGTAACTGTCGCTCAGCAGGAAATAGGCGAGGGCGCCGAGGATCACGGTCGGGATGCCTTGCAACAGGAACATCCACTGCCAGCCCGCCAAACCGCCTTGGCCCGCCGCGAAATGGTTAAGAATCCAACCTGAGAACGGGCTGCCGAGCAGGCCGGACACCGGGATCGCCGACATGAACAGCGCCATGATGCGGCCACGGCGGAAGGTCGGGAACCACTGCGAAAGATACAGAACCACGCCCGGGAAGAACCCGGCTTCGGCTGCGCCGGTGAACAGGCGCAAGGTGTAGAACTCGGTCGGGGTGGTGACGAACAGCAGGCAGGTCGACAGCGTGCCCCAGACGATCATCATCAGCGCGATCCAGCGCCGTGGGCCGAATTTGGTCAGGGCCAGGTTGCTCGGTACGCCGCACAGCACGTAGCCGATGAAGAAGATCCCGGCCCCGAGGCCGTACACGGTTTCGCTGAATTTCAGCGCGTCGAGCATCTGCAGTTTGGCGAATCCAACGTTGACCCGGTCGAGGTAGTTGAACAGGTAGCAGATGAAGATGAAGGGGATCAAACGCAGGGTAATGCGTTTGTAGACGGCGTTTTTGTCGTCAACGATGGCCTGGGTAGCGGCGGCGCTCTGTGACATGGCGGGCTCTCTCTTTATTATGATTTTTTGCGATGCGCAGGGTAACGTTGATCGCCCAGAGAGTCTCGGCCACCCTCGGGGTGGCTGTCTTTGTGCCTGAGCACAGGGTTTGCGACCCAGCCCTGTGCGGGTGAACAACCTGCCCCATCACCCGTTAAAGGATCCCGATATGTTCGAACTCGATCACGACCTGGCCCAGGACATCGTCGACCGGGCGATGGCCATCCTGCCGTACAACGTCAACGTGATGGACAGCCAGGGATTGATTCTCGGCAGCGGCGAGCCGGAGCGCATCAATACCCGCCATGAAGGCGCGCAGTTGGTGTTGGCCAACGGGCGCGTGGTGGAGATCGATGCGCAGACGGCGATTCACCTCAAAGGCGTACAGCCGGGGATCAACTTGCCGTTGCTGCTCGATCAGCGCCTGATCGGTGTGCTGGGCATTACCGGCGAGCCGGAGCAACTGCGCACCTATGCCGAGCTGGTGCGGATGACCGCCGAAATGTTGGTAGGCCAGCGCAATCAGCAGGCCGAGCAGCAATGGCGGCGTCAACGTTGTGACGATCTGCTGGCATTGCTGCTGAGCGAGGCCGGGGATTCGCCGCGCTTGCTGGATGAAGCACAGCAATTGGGCCTGAAACCGCAAATGACGCGGGTGCCTTATCTGTTCGAGTTGGGCATGGAGCACGGTCCCGGGCAGACGGTGGAGGCGCTCAGTGCCTGGCTGACTTCGCGTTACCCGGACAGCTGGTGCGTGAGTTCGGCCAAGTCTTCGTTGCTGTGGTGTCGGCCGGCGAGTCAGGCGATCGAGAATGAACGGCTGCTGGAAAAACTCGATGGCCTGGGCTGGAACATTGTGCGCATTGCCGTGGGTGGGCAGGCGGATGGGTTGTCCGGGCTGCGTCGTTGTTATCGACGGGTTGGCGACTTGCTGGCGTATGGGCGCGATGTGTTGCCGCGTTCGCGTTTGCTGACGCTCAACCGATATCGATTGCCGGTGATGCTGTGGCGGCATCGCAACGATGACGCGCTGGATGAATTGCTCAAGCCACTGCGCAAAGTCATCGCCAAGGACGGCAACGGCCAACTGCTGACGACCTTGCGCAGTTGGTGCGAGCACGACGGGCAGAGTCAGGCCTGCGCGGATGCGCTGGGGATTCATCGCAACAGCTTGCGCTATCGGATGGAGCGGATTGCCGAGTTGAGCGGGGTTGATCCGCTGAAACTGGACGGCATGCTCGCGCTCTACCTCGGCGTGCAGCTTTTGCCACAAACGGATGTCCCGTAGCGATCTCAAGGACGCCATCGCGAGCAGGGGTTTTGTGAACACCGCAAGACCAATGTGGGAGCGAGCCTGCTCGCGATGGCGGACCAGCAGCCGCACAAATGCTGGATCTGAAAACAGACGTTTTGTAGAAATGAACAACAAACGCCACCCCCGCTTGTGCAGCGGACCGGCGTTATTGTGCGGGGCTGCTGGCAGCATGGAACGCATTGGAACTGGAGAATTCGCATGAAAATCGTGATCGCCCCCGATTCGTTCAAGGACAGCCTGAGTGCCCAAGGTGTGGCCGATGCCATTGCCCTCGGTCTGGCGCAGGTCTGGCCGGATGCGCAACTGGTCAAATGCCCGATGGCCGACGGCGGTGAAGGCACGGTCGAGTCGATTCTGGCCGCGTGCGAAGGCGAATTGCGCAGGACCCAAGTTCGCGGTCCGCTCGGCATCACCGTCGATGCCGCGTGGGGCTGGTTGCCGCAAACCCACACCGCAATCATCGAAATGGCCGAAGCCAGCGGTCTGCAACTGGTGCCGCCGGGGCAGCGCGATGCGTGCGTCAGCAGCACCTTCGGCACCGGAGAACTGATTCGTGCGGCGTTGGATGCCGGGGCGCAACGGGTGATCCTGGCCATTGGCGGCAGCGCCACCAACGATGGCGGCGCCGGAGCGATGCAGGCGCTGGGCGTGAAGTTGCTGGACATGCAAGGGCAAGCGCTGGCCCCGGGTGGATTGGCCCTGGCGCAACTGGCTTGCATCGACCTGAGTGCAATTGATCCGCGCCTGACCGACGTGCGTTTCGACATCGCCGCCGACGTCAACAACCCCCTGTGCGGTCCGCACGGCGCTTCCGCGATTTTTGGTCCGCAGAAAGGTGCGTCGCCCGAGCAAGTCCTGCAATTGGACGCTGCCCTGGGGCACTTCGCCGAGCTGTGCGCCCAGGCGTTGGGCAAGGACGTCCAGCACGAGCCGGGCAGCGGCGCGGCGGGAGGGTTGGGATTTGCGGCCAAGGCGTTTCTGGAGGCGCAATTCAAGGCCGGGGTTGAAGTGGTGGCCGAACTGGTCGGGCTGGCCGAGGCGGTGAAGGGCGCTGATCTGGTCATCACCGGCGAAGGCCGTTTTGACGCCCAAACCTTGCGCGGCAAAACCCCATTCGGCGTCGCACGCATTGCCCGGGAGCAGGGCGTGCCGGTGATTGTGATCGCCGGGACGTTGGGCGAGGGTTATCAGGACTTGTATGAACATGGCATCGATGCCGCGTTTGCCTTGGCCAGTGGGCCGATGACGCTGGAACAGGCCTGTGCCGAGGCACCACGGTTGTTGCGTGATCGCGCCAGTGATATCGCACGGGTTTGGCGGATCGCCAACCGCAAGCCCTGACCAAAATTGTCTGCACACAGGAATCTTGTGGCGAGGGAGCTTGCTCCCGCTGGGCTGCGAAGCGGCCCCAAAATCTACGGCCGCTACGCAGCCCAGCGGGAGCAAGCTCCCTCGCCACAAATGTTCATCAGGGCCGCCACTGTGTTTCAGCGTTGAAACAGATGTCGCCCAGCAAAAATATTTTTCTTCAATCCCCGCAAAAAACCTCATCCCCAGCCGATACAGCCAATAAGCGCACACAAACCTATTACAACAGTGGCGCCCCGCTGACCCTGTGCGCCTCACGCCCGCCACTCAGCCATCACCGCAAGGACGCTCGCCGCCTCAATCACCCGAGTATCGTCCTATGTCCCTGCGTAATCTGAATATCGCACCTCGAGCCTTCCTGGGGTTTGCTTTCATTGCCTTGCTCGTCATCGTGCTCGGTGTGTTTGCGGTGAATCGCATGTCGATCATCCGCCAGGCCTCAATCGACATGGGCAGTACCCAACTGCCCAGCATCGGCTTCCTGGGCAATGTCACCGAAAACATCCTGCGCATGCGCATCCTGTCGTTCCGGATTCTGGTCAACCGCGAGCCGGCCAGTTTGCAGGAAGCTGAAGCGCGGATCGCGGTGCTTATCGACAAGGCGCGCAAGGCCCAGGCCAGTTATGCCGAGTTGCCGATGGAGCCGGACGAAGAGGCGCTGTACAAGGTATTCAGCGCGACGCTGGAAAAATACATGCAAGCGCAACGCGAGATGCTGGACCTGTCGCGCCAGAACAAGGTGGATGAGATGCGGGCCTTGATCAACACGCGGATCAAGGAAGGCACCGACCAGATGGGCGAGCAGCTCAATAAACTGGTGGCTTACAACCAACAGGGCGCAAAAGCGGCCGGGATGATTGCGCAAGAAAACTACAACACCGCCGTGAACGGCATCATCGTGGTATCGGTGGTCGCGTCGCTCCTGACCGTGCTGCTGGCCTGGCTACTGACCCGCAGCATCGTCACGCCGCTCAATCGCGCGGTGCAGGCCGCAGAAACCATTGCCGGCGGCAACCTGAGCAAAGCCATCGAAATCGACGGCAAGGACGAACCGGCACGCTTGCTCGGAGCCTTGTCCGTCATGCAGGCCAACCTGCGCAAAACCATCGAACAGATCGCCGGTTCCGCGACGCAACTGGGTGCTGCCGCAGAAGAACTCAGCACCGTGACCGAGGAAGCGTCCCGCGGCCTGCAACAACAGAACAACGAAATCGAACAGGCCGCCACGGCGGTCAACGAAATGACCGCTGCCGTGGAAGAAGTCGCGCGCAACGCGGTGTCGACCTCCGAAGCGTCGAGCCAGTCGACCCAGGCCGCCCGTGAAGGCCGCGACCGCGTGGTGGAAACCGTGGACGCGATCCAGACCATGACCCACGACGTGCAAAACACTTCGTTGATGATCGAAGGCCTGGCCGCACAGGGCCGCGACATCGGCAAAGTACTGGACGTGATCCGCGCCATCGCCGAACAGACCAACCTGCTGGCGCTCAACGCAGCCATTGAAGCGGCCCGTGCCGGTGAAGCCGGGCGTGGTTTTGCCGTGGTGGCAGACGAAGTCCGGGCCCTGGCCCATCGCACGGCACAATCGACCCAGGAAATCGAAAAAATGGTCGCCGGCATCCAGAACGGCACGGGCGAAGCCGTCTCGTCGATGCAGCAGAGCAATCAGCGCACCCAGAGCACCTTGGAGATGGCCCGCGCCGCTGGTGTGGCGCTGGAGCAGATCACCCAGTCAATCCACTTGATCAACGAACGCAACCTGGTGATCGCCAGCGCGTCGGAAGAGCAAGCCCAGGTGTCCCGCGAAGTCGACCGCAACCTGGTGAACATCCGCGACCTCGCCACCCAGTCCGCCGCCGGTGCCAATCAGACCAGCGCCGCGACGCATGAGCTGTCGCGCCTGGCGGTCGATTTGAATGCGATGGTGGCGCGTTTCGTGATTTGAGATAGGGTTGAGACTGGGAGTCCGCGCGCGACAGGAGAAACACATGCGCTATTCAGCCTTGACCCAACGAATCGCCGGCGACGGAGCGGCAGCCTGGCAGATTCATGACCGAGCGCTGGAAATGCGCGAGCAAGGAGTCGATGTACTGCTGTTGTCGATCGGCGATCCTGATTTTGATACGCCGGCGCCCATCGTGCAGGCGGCCATCGACAGTTTGCGGGCCGGCGACACGCATTACCCGGAAGTGCGCGGCAGTCGCGGATTGCGCAGCAGCATTGCGCGGCGCCATCGACAGCGCAGTGGTCAGGCGGTGGACGCCGATCATGTGATCGTGTTTCCGGGCGCGCAGTGTGCGGTGTATTCGGTCGCGCAATGCCTGCTCGATCCCGGCGATGAGGTGATCGTCGCCGAACCGATGTACGTGACCTATGAAGGGGTGTTCGGCGCTTGCGCGGCCAAGGTGGTGCCGGTGGCAGTGCGGCCGGAGAACGGCTTTCGCGTTGACCCGGCGGATGTCGCGGCGCTGATTACGCCGAAGACCCGCGTCCTGTTACTCAACAGTCCAAACAATCCGTCCGGCGCAAGCCTGTCATTGAAGACCTGGCAAGCGCTGGCGGTGTTGTGCGTGCGTCATGATCTGTGGCTGATCAGCGACGAGGTCTACAGCGATCTGTTGTTCGAGGGCGAACACATCAGCCCGGCAAGCCTGCCGGGCATGGCCGAACGCACCGCGACCATCAACAGCCTGTCCAAATCCCACGCCATGAGCGGCTGGCGCGTGGGTTGGTCAATCGGCCCGAAACTGTTGGCCGAGCACCTGGTGCATTTGTCGTTGTGCATGCTGTTCGGCATTCCCGATTTTGTGCAGAAAGCCGCGCAAGTGGCGCTGGATGAAGACCTGCCGGAAGTGGCGCTGATGCGAGAGGAATATCGCCTGCGTCGCGATCTGGTGTGCGCGAGGTTGAGTGGTTGCCCGGGGATCCGCCCGATCCGGCCGGATGGCGGGATGTTCGTGATGGTCGATGTGCGCCCGACCGGGTTGTGCGCCCAAGGGTTTGCCGAGCGTCTGCTGGAGGGTTACGGCGTGTCGGTGCTTGCCGGCGAGGCATTCGGGCCAAGTGCGGCGGGGCATATCCGCATCGGGTTGGTGGTGGATCAAGTGAAACTGGCGGATGCGTGCCGGCGGATTGCATTGTGTGCTGCGGACCTGCTCGAAGCGCGGCGGGCCTGACAGTGTTGTGTGAGTGCCGGCCTCTTCGCGGGCAAACCTTGCTCCTACAGGATCGGCGAAACCCGTAGGAGCGAGGCTTGCCCGCGAAGGCTGACTAACAGACGCCGAAATCCTTACGCCCGGACCACGCCCCGACATTCACCAGGTTCTTCGGCCGTTCTCCAGCCAACGCCATCAGCAGATTATCCACCGCGCACCCAGCCATCGCTTCCCGCGTCTCATGCGTCGCCGACCCCATATGCGGCGTCGCCACCACGTTGTTCAACGTCAACAACGGCGAATCAACATTCAGCGGCTCACGCTCAAACACATCCAGTCCCGCCGCGCGAATCTGTCCGGTGCGCAATGCCTCAATCAGCGCGGCCTCATCGACGACTTTTCCTCGGGAAATGTTGATGAAAATACTCTCCGGGCGCATCAAGGCGAACTCTTCAGCGCCAATCAACCCTTCGGTTTCAGCCGTCAACGGCAAGGTCAGGCAAATGAAATCGGCCTGTTGCAACAGCGCCGTCAGGCTGCGGTACTGAGCATCAAAGCGTTGCTCAACCGCCGGTTTTGGCGAATGGCTGTGATAGATAACCGGCATGCCAAAACCAAAATGCCCGCGCTGCGCCAACGCCTCACCAATACGCCCCATGCCGATGATGCCCAGGGTCTTGCCGTGCACGTCGGTGCCGAAATGCACCGGACCGATGTTGCGGTTCCACTGACCGGCGCGGACCATGTTGGCCAGTTCCACCACCCGCCGGGCCGTCGCCAGAATCAGCGCGAACCCCGTATCCGCCGTGGTTTCCGTCAGCACGTCCGGGGTGTTGCTGAGCAGAATGCGCCGCTCGGTCAGGTAGTCGATGTCATAGTTGTCGACGCCCACCGAGACACTGGCAATCGCTTCAAGATTGGGCGCCAGATCAAGCAGTTCGCCGTCCAGCTTCAGACTCGCGCCAAGCAAGCCATGGGCGCGGGGCAGGGCGGCGCGCAGTCGTTCGATGCCCTCCGGGTTGAGGTTGTCGATCAGTGTCACGTCGGTGTGCTCATGCAGGCGAGCCATCAACAGCGGCGAGAGTTTCTTGTACAGCACGACCTGCTTTTTCATCGTCATCATCTCAACTTCAAATCAAGGGTGAGCCGGCACTGGCCGTTGCGTATCGGCCTTGGCCACGACCCGGTCACTGGCGCCGGGCTTGAGGAAAATCGTCAAAATCACGGAGAGCATCAACGCGCCGCTCATCAGCAAGTAAGACGCGCCAGGCGAGCCGGTGGAGCTGTTCAGGTAGCCGACCAGATACGAACCGCCAAACGACCCCAGCGCGCCCATGCTGTTGATCAGCGCCATGGCCCCGCCAGCAACGTTGGCCGGGAGGATTTCCGGAACGATGGCGAAAAACGGCCCATACGGCGCATACATGCAGGCGCCGGCGATCACCAGCAGGGTGTAGGACCACCAGAAATGTTCGGCGCCCAAGGCGTAGGAACCGTAGAACGCAATGGAAGCAATCAGCAGCGGCGGCCAGACGAAGCGTTTGCGCTTCTGCAATTTGTCCGAGCCCCAGGACACCAGCAGCATGCCGATCACTGCGGCCAGGTACGGCAGCGCCGAGAGCCAGCCGGCTTCGATCATGTCCATCTGCGCGCCGGCCTTGAGGATCGACGGCAGCCACAACACGAAACCGTAGACACCAATGCTCCAGCAGAAAAACTGCAGCGCAAGGATGATCACTTTCGGCGAACGGAAGGCTTCGGCGTAGTTCTTCACTGCTTTGATGCCGACCTGTTCGGCGGCGAGAGCGCTTTCCAGGTCGTGCTTCTCCTGGTCGGTCAGCCACTTGGCCTGGGCCGGACGGTCATCGGCCAGACGCCACCAGATAAACGCCCAGAATACCGCCGGCAAACCTTCAATGATGAACATCCAGCGCCAGCTGTAATGCTGCACCAGATAACCTGACACCACTGACATCCACAGCATGGTCACCGGGTTGCCGAGGATCAGGAAAGTATTGGCCCGGGAGCGTTCGGCGCGGGTGAACCAGTGGCACAGGTACACCAGCATCGCTGGCATCACCGCGGCTTCGACCACACCGAGCATGAAACGGATCACAATCAGCCAATAGGCGTTGGAGACGACCCCGGTCAACGTCGCGAGCCCGCCCCAGAGGATCAGGCTGACGAAAATCAGCTTCTTCACGCTGTGCTTCTGCGCATAGATCGCGCCCGGTATCTGGAAGAAAAAGTAACCGAGGAAAAACAGCGCGCCGAGCATTGAAGACAGGCCGGGCGTGATCATCAGGTCGGCGGCCATCCCGGAGGCGGCAGCGAAGCCGTAATTGGCGCGGTCCAGATACGCCAGGCTGTAGGTGATGAAGACGATGGGCATGATGTACCACCAACGGCGGGTGGCGAGTGAGGCGGTTTTCATAGTGGTGCTCCTGAGCTTGTTGTTTTTGTCGCAGCAGGTAACGGGTCAGAAATCTTCAGTGGCTGTGCGGGGCTCTTCGCGGGCAAGCCTCGCTCCTACAAGAGCGCCGCTGTCCTGTGGGCGCGAAGCTTGCCCGCGAACAGCGGTCTCAAATTCGACGGACATCTCAAGTCGGGTCGGCAACCCCTCCATATCCCCGCGACTCTGCACCGCACGGCTGCCAATCCAGTTGGCCCGCTGCACGGCATCGGCGAAGCTGTGGTTTTCGAGCAAGGCGCTGATCATGCCGACGGCAAAGCCATCACCGGCGCCGACGGTATCGACCACCGTTGCCACCGGCACACCCGCGACAAACCCCTGATCTTGCTGCGTGCGGTAATACGCGCCATGAGCCCCGAGTTTGATTGCCACCGCTTCTGCACCCTGATCGAGATAAAACGCCGCAATGTCCTCCGGATCTTCATACCCGGTCAGCAAACGTCCTTCACTCAACCCCGGCAATACCCAGTGGGCGAGGGCGGCGAGGCGGTTGATCTCGCTGATCATCAGTTGCTCGCTGGCCCACAGACTTGGGCGCAGGTTCGGGTCGAAGGACACGCTGCGCCCGGCAGTGCGCATGCGGGTCATCAGTTCAAAAGACATTTCCCGGGCCGACGCAGACAGCGCCGGAGGAATGCCGGTAGCGTGCAGATGTCGCGCGTTGAGCAGCGACGGGGAAATCGATTGCACCGACAAATGACTCGCCGCCGAGCCGCGACGGAAATACTCGACCGCCGGATCGCTGCCATTGTCGGTACGAGACTTCAGCTGAAACCCGGTCGGGTGTGCCGGGTCGATGGCGACATGGCTGCAATCCAGGCCTTCCTTTTCCAGCGTATCGACGACAAACCGTCCTAACGAATCGGCACCGACCCGGCTCAGCCACGCCACGTTGAACCCCAGCCGCGACAGGCCGATCGCGACGTTGCTGTCCGCCCCGGCAATGCGCTTGTGGAATTGGCTGACGGCCGCCAGATCACCGTTCTGATCGGCGACGAACATCGCCATGGTTTCGCCGAACGAGAGGATATCGAACTCAGACATGGGCACTCTCCAGACGGGATTGGCCGAGGCGGGCGAGGGTGGCGACGTGGTCGGTGGTCAACTGCACCAGGTCATCGCCTTGCAGCGGATATTCCGCCGCGCGCATCACGCCTTGGGCCATGTGTCGCAGCAGTTGTTCCCACAGGTGCACATCGCTGGCAGCTGGCGGGGTGGCGACCAGTTTGCCGTCAGCCCTGCGCGCAACGGCTTTGCAATGCACGTAGCCGACATGCCGACCGAGCAGCCGAGCGGCATTGACGGCGGACTGGTCCTGCCATTGCCAGTTGCCGATGTCGAAGGTCATTTTGATCGGCAGTCGGTGTTGCTCGACTTCGCCGAAGAAGCGTTGGAACGGCTCGATACGCCCGCCGTGCAAGGTCTGGTCGTTTTCCACCAGCAACTGCACCGGGCTTCGCGCGAGGATCCGGCTCAAGGTGTGCAGATCGTTGTTGTCAGTGAAGTAGCCCAAGGAAACTTTCAGCCATTTGGCGCCGAACGTTTCAGCGCGCTGGAGGGTGCAAAGCAGTTCAGGGTTGGGTTTCGACTGGCCGGCCAGCCACAGTTCCATCGGTGAGGAATAGATGCTTTCCAGGCCATGTGAGCGAGTGGCGTCGGCCAGTTGCACCGGGTTTTCATGGGTCAGCAATTCTTCGCGCCATTCAATGCGCGTGGCACCGGCAGCCGCCAATACCTCGATAAAACTGCCTTGGCCGCGTTGGCGGACCAGATCGGCGCCGTAGCTCGACAGGCTGATGGAAACGGGTGGTTTATTCATTGTTTTGCACCTCTGAAACCGGTTTCATTTTTGTTCAAAAAAAATGGCTTAAGTAATGTGGGGTTCTTTCGGGCCTCATCGCGAGCAGGTGTACGCATTCCAATGTGGGAGCGAGCCTGCTCGCGATAGGGCCATCACATTCACTGAAGATTCCCAAGGGTCGACCCACGCACAATCAACCGCGCCGAAAAATCCATCGTCCGCACCGGTCCGTCATCCCCACGCAACCGCTTGAGCAAACACTCAAACGCGCTCGCGCCAATCTCCGCCGTCGGCTGGGCCAGCGCCGTAATCCCGCTGCCCACCAGCGGATACCAATCCAGATCATCCAAAGCAATCAACCCGACATCCTCGAACAGATTGCACTGCAACTCGCGCAAGGCATGGGTTGCGGCCAACGCCGCAATGCCATTGGCGCAGAACAACGCTTTGTGACCAGGGCCGGGGGTTGTAAGGAAGGTTTTCAGTTGCGCAGTCAGCTCGCTACCGGTTTCGACCACCGCGCCGGTCAGCGTCGGACGCTGCCCGATCTGCGCCTTGAAACTGCTGACCCGCTCAATCCGCGAGCTGGTACCGTCAAACGGTTCAGTCACCATCAGCACGTCGCGATAGCCGCGTTCCTGCAAGTGGGCGATGGCCATTTCCACTGCGGCCGGGTTGTCCAGACCGACCAGATCACTTTCAAGCTGCTCAACCTTGCGATCCACCAGCACCATCGGCATCTCCCGATGCAGCTCGCGCAACTCATCGCGGTGGTGGCCCAGGGTATTCACGATCAAACCTTCGATGTTGTATGAGCGCAGCAACGCCAGGTGCTGGCGTTCCTGCTCGTCATCGCGATCGGTGTTGCACACCACCAGGCTGTAGCCGTGCTGACGGCAGGCGGTTTCCACCCCGTGCATCACGGCAATCGAATAAGGGTTACGGATGTCGGCTACCAGCATGCCGATCAGGCGAGTGCGGCCGCGTTTCAGGCCGCGGGCCATCTGGTTGGGGCGATAGCCGAGTTGGGCAATTGCCTGCTCGATGCGCAAGGCAATCGCATCGGAGAGCAGAGCGCGATCATCGCCGATGAAGCGCGAGACGCTGGCCTTGGAGACGCCGGCGTGTTCGGCGACGTCAAGCATGGTGACGCGGCTGCGCTGGGCGGCGGAGAAATCGTTCACGGTCTGAAACCTTCTTATTGGATTTATCAGGTTAAGTGCCAAGCACTGAAACCGGTTTCAGAAGACACCAGAAACGAATCCCCCGTCAAGTAGCGAATGAACGATGAGCCTATAAACGCCGACGGATGGAGGTCACAGCCAGACACTCAGCCAGGCCGATACCAGCAGCAATACGGCCATGCCTCGGTTGAAACGTTGCATCGCCTGCGGCGAGCGTAACCAGCGCATGGAGCCTGCGCCGAGCAGTGCCCATACGCCGAGGCAAGGCAGGGAAATCAGGAAAAATGCCAGCGACAGATACACCACCTGTACCAGCCGATGTTCACCCGTTCCGGCAAAGACGCTGACGACGGCGAGGGCCATCATCCATGTTTTCGGGTTAATCAATTGCAAGCTGGCGGCGCCCACCGCTCCAAGTCGCGCCTTGGTTTCCTGCGCGGCAACGGATTGCGCCGGGGCGCTGAAAATCTGCCACGCGAGGTAACTCAGCCACATCACTCCGATCCATTGCATGGCGGTTTGCACGGCGGGCAACGCGCTCAGCGACGAACCAGCTCCGGTACCCACCACCAAAACAAGGGTGGCGGCGCTGGCACAGGCACCGAGAATGATCGGCAGTGCGGCAGAAAGTCCATATCGGGCGCTGTTACTCAGCACCAGAATGTTGGTGGGGCCGGGCGTGATCGACGCCACGAAAGCAAACAGCAGGAAAGGCAGGAACGTCGGGAAAGAGGGCAGCATCGTGGGCAAACTCCGGTGAAGATCGATGATGACGATCTTCACAATCGGCGTATCACCTGTCTGGAAGATTTGAGCAGCGCTTGCGGTACAGCGCGGGTGTCAGGCCATAGGCTCTTACAAACCAGCGGCCCAGATGACTTTGATCGGAAAACCCCAATTCCATGGCGATTGTGGCCGGTAGTTCTCCGCGGGCCAGCAGGCGACGCGCGGTGGCCAAGCGTAATTGCACGAGGTAAGCATGGGGTGCGATGCCATAAGCGGCCTTGAACGCGCGGGTCAAACGGAATCGATCTACGCCAGTTGCCGCAGCTAATTGATCGAGACCGATGTCGTAACGGGCGTTGGCATGCAGGTACTCCCGGGCCTTCTGCGCCACCCGGGGCAGGCGCGGGTCTTCCGCATAACGGGTGCGCCAGTGCAAGTGAGTGGTGAGGCGCTCCAGTAACCCGTCAAGAGCGCTCTGGCGCACGATTCTCAATTCCGCCCCGTGCAAGGCTTCAAAGGCGAGGCTGATGGCGTGAGCCAGCCTTGTATCACTGGCCAGGGTGGTGGCGAAACTCAATTGACTATTAAGCGGCGCGTCTTCGAACAGCGCGCTCAACTCACGTTCCAGCCACTGTGGGTCGAGATACAACATGCGGTAGGTGAACCCATCCTCCGTCGGCGCCTCTCCGTCGTGGATGTCTCCCGGTTCGAGCAAGAATACTTTGCCCGGCGTGCTCTGATGCCTGGCGCGCCGGCAATTGAATTGCTGAACGCCTTGCTCGGTCACGCCCACCAGGTAGCTGTCATGCCAGTGCGGATCGTAAGCGTGGCCCTTGAAATGCGCGCGCAGGGTTTCGATGCCGGTGTCGGCGTCTTGGGTCAGGTCGATCCAGTTGTGGGTGGTCATGTTGCACCTGCGAAACCGTTTACCAACGTATTTAACGCCGACGCCGGGAACAATGACTAGAACGTTTGTGCAGCGCTCAGCCAAATAACCCGGCTGCGATGTTGATCGAAAAACCGAGAATCGCCGTATTGAACAAAAAACCGATCAGTGATTGCGCCAGCACAATCTTGCGCATGCTCCGAGTCGCCACGCCCACATCCGAAGTCTGCACCGCCACGCCAATGGTGAAAGAGAAGTACAGAAAGTCCCAGTAATTGGGGGTTTCCAGTCCTTCGGCGAAGCGTAGTGCCAGGTCCTTGCCGTCCCAGGTGTAGAACAGGCGAGCGTAATGCACGCTGAAAATCACCCCGATCAGCAGCCATGAGCCGATGACCGTCAGCGCGGTGAAGCCGTAATGCAGAAGCTTGCGGGTGGTTTCCAGGTCTTTGCTGCCGGCCAGCTCGAAGGTGATGGTCGCGAGGCTGGCAATCGCCGCGATGCACACCACAAACAACACCAACCCGGCGTTTTCGTCTTCGATCTCGGCAATACGCCTTACATCAGGCGCCTTGGCGCGGGCGGCGAGCCAGAGCATCAGGATCAAGTACGTCCAGACCCCGACATTCCAGCCAATGAGGATTTTGCTGATGATCGAATCGACTGGAGCCAGAATGCCTGCTGCGAGGCCAAGGGTGGCTGCGGCAGACAGGCGAGGGTGGGTGCGGGCGAGATAGGGCATGGGTGCTCGATGGGCCAGGGTATGCGACCACCTTAGTCCAGTGTGGTCTGTTGTGACCACACCAGAGAAAACAACCCGCTCCCGCAGGGGATATGTGGTGGGTTAGATGTCTTTATGGCGTTTGCGGACCAGCTTCATCACCACCACAAAAAACACCGGCACAAACACCACCGCCAGCGTCGCTGTGATCATCCCGCCGATCACCCCGGTGCCGATTGCTTGCTGACTCGCCGAACTGGCCCCGGTAGCAATTGCCAACGGCACCACACCCAGAATGAACGCCAGCGACGTCATCACAATCGGCCGCAACCGCAAGCGCGCGGCTTGCAGCGTGGCGTCGACCAAGTCATGCCCTTCGTCGTACAGGCTCTTGGCGAATTCGATGATCAGGATCGCGTTCTTCGCCGACAGGCCAATGATGGTGATCAGTCCGACCTTGAAGAACACGTCGTTGGGCATCCCGCGAAAGGTCACGGCCAGCACGGCGCCGAGCACACCCAGCGGCACTACCAGCAGCACCGATGTCGGAATCGACCAGCTTTCATACAGCGCCGCCAGGCAGAGGAACACGATCAACAGCGACAGCCCGAGCAGAATCGGTGCCTGACTGCCGGACAAACGTTCCTGCAAAGACAACCCGGTCCACTCCTGACCCAACCCGGCCGGGCCGAGTGCAACCAGCCGCTCGATTTCCGCCATGGCTTCGCCGGTGCTGTGGCCGGGCGCCGGCTCGCCGGAAATGCTGATCGCCGGGTAGCCGTTGTAACGGGTCAACTGCGCCGGGCCTTGGGTCCATTTCGCCTGGACGAAGGCCGACAACGGCACCATTTTTCCGCCGTCGTTACGCACGTGGATCTTCAGCAGATCGGCCACCTGGCTGCGTTGATCGCCTTCAGCCTGAACCACCACCCGTTGCATCCGCCCCTGATTGGGGAAGTCGTTGATGTAGGCCGAACCGACCGCCGTGGAGAGCACGTTGCCAATGTCGGCAAAGGACACGCCCAAAGCGTTGGCCTGTTTGCGGTCGACTTCCAGCTGCACTTGCGGCGCCTCGGCCAGCGCGCTTTCACGGACGTTCATCAGGATCGGGCTTTTCTCGGCGGCGGCGAGCAATTCGCTCCGCGCTTTCATCAGCGTGGCATGACCGAGGCCGCCACGGTCCTGCAAGCGGAATTCGAAACCGCTGGAAGTGCCGAGACCGTCAACCGGCGGCGGCAGCACCGAGAAGGCCACCGCATCCTTTATCTGACTCAGGGCAATGTTGGCGCGGTCGGCAATCGAACTCGCCGAGTCGTCGCTGCCCCGGTCCGACCAATCCTTCAGCGTGGTAAATGCCAGCGCGGCGTTTTGTCCGCTGCCGGAAAAACTGAAACCGAGAATCACTGTGCTGTCGCCGACACCCGGCTCAGTGGCGTTGTGCGCTTCAACTTGTTCCACGACCTTGACCGTGCGGTTTTTGCTCGCGCCCGGTGGTAGCTGAATGTCGGTGATGGTGTAGCCCTGATCCTCAACCGGCAGAAACGAGGAGGGCAGGCGACTGAAACACAGGCCCAGACCAATCAGCAGCACGCCGTAGATCAGCAGATAACGGCCCGTGCGGTTCAGTGCATACGCCACCCAACCTTGATAACGCTCGGTCAAACGATCGAAACCACGGTTGAACCAACCAAAGAACCCGCTCTTTTCGTGATGCTCGCCCTTGGCAATCGGCTTGAGCAGCGTCGCGCACAGCGCCGGGGTCAGGGTCAGCGCAAGGAAGGCGGAGAACAGGATCGAGGTGGCCATCGACAGCGAGAACTGTCGGTAAATCACCCCGACCGAGCCCTGCATGAACGCCATCGGAATAAACACCGCCACCAGCACCAGGGTGATGCCGATGATTGCCCCGGTAATCTGCTTCATCGCCTTGCGCGTCGCCTCTTTGGGCGACAGGCCTTCGGTGGCCATGATCCGCTCGACGTTTTCCACCACCACGATGGCGTCATCCACCAGAATGCCGATGGCCAGTACCATGCCGAACATGGTCAGCACGTTGATCGAGAAGCCCAGCGCGAGCATGGTCGCAAACGTGCCCATCAGCGCCACCGGCACCACCAGCGTCGGGATCAGCGTGTAGCGGATGTTCTGCAGGAACAGGAACATCACCGCAAACACCAGCAGCATCGCCTCGCCGAGGGTGTAAACCACTTTGGTGATCGAGACTTTGACGAACGGCGAGGTGTCGTAAGGAATCTTGTATTCCACGTTCGCCGGGAAGTAGCGCGCCAGTTCATCCATCTTCGCGCGCACCAGGGTCGCGGTACTCAGCGCATTGGCGCCCGGCGCCAACTGTACGCTGACGGCGGTGGAAGGCTTGCCGTTCAGGCGCGTGCCGAACTGATATTCCTGGCTGCCGATCTCGACCCGCGCCACGTCCTTGATGCGCACGGTGGAACCGTCAGGGTTGGCCTTGAGGACGATGTCGGCGAATTCTTCCGGCGTCGACAATTGGCCTTTTACCAGAATGGTCGCGGTGATTTCCTGGGTGGTGCGCGTCGGCAAATCGCCGATGCTGCCGGCCGAGACCTGGGCGTTCTGCGCGACGATGGCGGCGTTGACGTCGCCCGGTGTCAGGTTGAAACCGATCAGCTTCTGCGGGTCGATCCAGATGCGCATCGCCCGTTCGGCGCCATACAACTGGGCTTTGCCGACGCCGTCCAGACGCTTGATCTCGTTCATCACGTTGCGCGCCAGGTAATCACTGAGCGCCACATCGTCGAGCTTGCCGTCGCTGGAAGTCAGGGTGATCAACAACAGGAAACCGGCGGAGACTTTCTCCACCTGCAAGCCTTGCTGATTGACCGCTTGGGGCAGCCGCGACTCCACGACTTTCAGCCGGTTTTGCACGTCGACCTGAGCCATTTCCGGGTGGGTGCCCGGCTGGAAAGTGGCCTTGATGGTGGCGCTGCCGAGGCTGCTCTGGGATTCGAAATACAACAGGTGATCAGCGCCGTTGAGCTCTTCTTCGATCAGGCTGACTACGCTCTCGTCGATGGTCTGCGCCGAAGCGCCGGGGTACACGGCGTAGATTTCGATCTGCGGCGGCGCGACGTCGGGGTATTGCGCCACCGGCAACTGAGGAATGGCCAAGGCGCCGGCCAGCAGGATGAACAGGGCAACCACCCAGGCGAACACCGGGCGATCGATAAAGAACTGCGGCATAAAAAGCGTCCTGCTTACTGACCAGAAACCTGGGCAAGTGGAAGAGGGGTGTTGTCGATCTGGACTTTTTCACCGGGCTTGGCGTGTTGCAGGCCTTCGGTGACGATGCGGTCGCCGGGGTTAAGGCCGGCGGTGACGATCCAGCGATCGTTCTGTACCGCGCCCAGTTCTACCGTTTGCTGGCCGATACGCTGCTCGGCGTCGATCACCAACACCTGGGCAATGCCGGCGCTGTCACGCTGAATGGACCGCTGCGGTACGCTGATGCCTTGCTGATTGACGGCTTGTTCGAGGCGCACCCGCACGAAGCTGCCCGGCAGCAAGTCGAGGTCCGGGTTGGGAAACTCGCTGCGCACGATGATCTGGCCAGTGCCCGGGTCGACAGTGATGTCGGTGAACAGCAGCTTGCCCGGCAGCGGGTAAAGGCTGCCGTCATCTTGAATCAGCGTGGCTTTGGCCTGGCCCTGGCCCACTTCCTTCAACTGCCCGGAACGGAAGGCACGGCGCAGGTCGTTGAGTTCCCGGGTCGATTGGGTGAGGTCGGCGTGAATCGGGTTCAGCTGCTGGATCAGTGCCAGCGGCGTGGTTTCGTTCTGCCCGACCAGCGCACCTTCGGTCACCAGCGCGCGGCCGATGCGCCCGGAAATCGGTGCGGTGACGGTGGCGTAGCCGAGGTTGAGTTTCGCCCGGTCCACGGCGGCCTTGTTGGCGGCGACATCAGCAGCGGTTTGCCGGGCACTGGCCCGGGCGTTGTCGTAATCCTGGCCGCTGATGGCGTTGCCTTCGATCAACTGGGCATAACGCTGTTCCTGCAATTTGGCCTGGAACGCATTGGCTTCAGCCTTGCGCAAGGACGCTTCGGCGCTGTCGAGGTCAGCCTTGAAGGGTGCCGGGTCGATACGGAACAGCACATCGCCTTTTTTGACGTCGCTGCCTTCGCGAAAGGTGCGTTGCAACACGACGCCGGCGACCCGGGCGCGGACTTCGGCAATCCGTGGCGCGGCAATCCGCCCGCTCAGTTCACTGGTGATCGACAGGGGCCGGGCTTCGACTGTTTCGACGCGCACCGTGGCCAGAGGCGCCTGTTCTTCGGCGTTCGAGGACTTGTCACAAGCGCTCAGCGTCAATGCCAGCGCCATCAGGCTGAGCTTGGCAAGCAGGTTCTTTGACATGTAATTACCCCAATAATGACTGCCCGCATCCTACGGGGAGGCGAGGAGAGTAGCGGTGAAGCTTTGTTGGTGCTGTGTGAAATTGTGTAAGGGTTTTGCTCGCGGGCGTGCGGGGGCGTATATCCTTGGCCGCTTGAAACTTTTTGCGCCTGTCAGGCCACCTTCGCGGGCAAGCCTCGCTCCTACCGTTAATCGCATTCCCTCGTTGGAGCGGGTATGCGCATTTCCCTGTAGGAGCGAGGCTTGCCCGCGAAGAGGCCCCAAAGGTCGCCACTGCACTTTCTGGAAACACCCATGCCCAACATCCTCCTGGTCGAAGACGACACCGCGCTCTCCGAACTGATTGCCAGCTACCTGGAACGCAATGGCTATAGCGTCAGTGTGATCAGCCGTGGCGACCACGTGCGCGAGCGGGCGCGGGTCAATCCGCCGGACCTGGTCATCCTCGACCTGATGCTGCCCGGGCTCGATGGCCTGCAAGTCTGCCGCTTGCTGCGGGCGGATTCGGCCACGCTGCCGATCCTGATGCTGACCGCTCGCGATGACAGCCACGACCAGGTGCTGGGGCTGGAAATGGGCGCCGACGACTACGTCACCAAACCCTGCGAGCCCCGCGTCTTGCTGGCCCGCGTGCGCACGCTGCTGCGCCGCAGCAGCCTCAGCGAACCGCAGACCGCCAACGACCGCATTCTCATGGGCAACTTGTGCATCGACTTGTCCGAGCGCACCGTGACTTGGCGCGATCAGCTGGTGGAGCTGTCCAGCGGTGAATACAACCTGCTGGTGGTGCTGGCCCGGCATGCCGGCGAAGTGCTGAGCCGCGACCAGATCCTGCAACGCCTGCGCGGCATCGAATTCAACGGCACCGACCGCTCGGTGGACGTGGCGATTTCCAAGTTGCGGCGCAAGTTCGACGACCACGCGGGCGAGGCGCGCAAGATCAAGACCGTGTGGGGCAAGGGCTACCTGTTCAGCCGTTCCGAGTGGGAATGCTGAGACGATGTTCAGGATCCTGTTTCGCCTCTATCTGGTGATGATCGTCTCGTACAGCGCGGCGATCTACCTGATGCCGGACTTGGTGATCAAGCTCTTCCATGAACGGTTCGTCACCTACAACCTCGATTATTCGCGCGGGCTGCAAACCCTCATCGTCAAACAGTTCCATGCCGTGCCGGAAGCTCAATGGCCAGCGTTGGCGACTGAAATGGACAAGGAGTTTGCCCCGCTGCGCATCGTTCTGACCCGCCATGACGATCCCGACTTCACCCTCCAGGAGCGCCAGCGTTTGCAGCGTGGCGAGAACATCGTGCGCATCGGCGACTGGGGCTGGCGCACGCTCGCCGTGGCACCGCTGAATGAGCAGTCCGTTGTCGAAATGGTCGTACCGCCGGACCCGATGGACGTCAGCCTGTTGTACTGGAGCATCAACGTCCTGATCGGCGCGACCATGCTCGCCTGCCTGTTGCTGTGGCTGCGTCCGCACTGGCGCGATCTGGAACGGCTCAAAGGCACCGCCGAACGTTTCGGCAAGGGCCACCTCGGCGAACGCACGCAGATCTCCTCGCACTCCAACATTGGCAGCCTGGCCACTGTCTTCGACACCATGGCCGGCGACATCGAAAACCTGCTCAACCAGCAACGCGACTTGCTCAACGCCGTGTCCCACGAACTGCGCACACCGCTGACGCGCCTGGACTTCGGCCTGGCCCTGGCGCTGTCCGACGACTTGCCGGCTGCCAGTCGCGAGCGCCTGCTGGGGCTGGTCGCGCACATACGGGAACTGGATGAATTGGTCCTGGAACTGTTGTCCTACAGCCGACTGCAAAACCCGGCGCGGCTGCCGGAGCAGGTTGAAGTGTCGCTGGACGAGTTCATCGACAGCATTCTGGGCAGCGTCGATGAAGAATTGGAGTCGCCGGACATCGTGATCGACGTGCTGCTGCATGGGCAGCTTGAACGCTTCGTGCTGGACCCGCGACTGACGGCTCGCGCGATACAGAACCTGCTGCGCAATGCCATGCGCTATTGCGAAAAGCGCATTCAGATTGGCGTAAAGGTCTGTCCGAAAGGGTGTGAAATCTGGGTCGATGACGACGGTATCGGCATTCCCGACGATGAGCGCGAGCGGATTTTTGAACCGTTCTATCGACTGGATCGCAGCCGGGATCGGGCAACGGGCGGATTTGGCCTGGGGCTGGCGATCAGTCGCCGGGCGCTGGAAGCACAGGGTGGCACGCTGACCGTTGAGGCATCGCCGCTGGGCGGAGCGCGGTTCAAATTGTGGTTGCCGACGCCGGCCAGCACTTCGGTTTAAGGTCAGGCGCGTTTTCAGACTAAAGGTAGTCATTCAGGTTTTTAAGGTGCTGTACCTGTCAGATCTGACAGTAGCGGTCATCGGCCGGGCGGTGTTGAATAAAAAGGACGTGCTCTTTTCTATCCAGCCATCGCAGCCCGGCCTACAGGGACTTTCCCATGAATACGATGACCACATTCACCCTCGACAAACCCCTCATTCCGGGAATGAAAGAACCGATTCCGGGGCCGGACGGCGTCGACGCCGGGCTGCCACTGGCGTTGACTTACCTGTATCCGGAAGGGGTCAAAGTGTTCATCGAGCCTTCGTCCCTCGCACAAGCCGGTGACACCTTCAAGCTGCAGCTCAACGGCGCAACGGTGGCCTCATTCCCCGTGATGTCGGGTGAAGAAGACAAGCGTGCGACTGTTTACGTGCAGACCCGGCACTGGACGGACGGGCTCAATACGCTCGATTGCTTGCTTGATCGCGCAGGCACCGAGATCGACGCTTCGGCGCCGTTGCGAGTGTTATTCCATGCGCAGCGCCCCGGCCTCGTGGATCAGTTTCCTGGCGAGGAAGGTCATTCGGAGCTATCGATTGAAGTCGAGTCAGAAGTGCTGGATCAAGGCGTGGACCCTGAGCGGGCGAGCGAAGGCGTTATCGTTACGCTGTCCTATCCGTTGATGAGGACGTTTGACCAGATTCGGCTCGATTGCAATTCCATTGTGCTCAACCACACGGTGACCCAGCCTGAAGTCGATCAGGGTTGGCTCGAGATGACGGTCGACGAAGCGACATTTGTTGCGGCTGGCGATAATCCGCGTTTTCGCATCAATTACACAGTGATCGATCGCGTAGGTAACGGGCCGGATGTCAACAGCCCGTACTCGGCCAGTCTGTATCTGTACGTCAACCTGAAGGGCACGTGGTATGACCCACCGATCGTCAGTGAAGACCCCGCCGATGCCGAAGACGATCCCGATACCATCGAGCTTGAAAAACTCGCGGGCAAACCGGCCACGGCGCAGGTTTACGTGCCGCGCGGTTGGTTGAAAGACGACGAAATCCACCTCACTTGCCGCTTCCGCAGCGCCGACGGATCGGAACCGGAAGACGTGTTGACGCTCATTGAAACAATCAAGAATGTCCCTTTCATGTATTCGCTGTCCGTTCCATACGATCGATTCGCCCGAGTTGCGGGCGGGACTGCCGTGTTCAGTTACACCCGCATGAGTCAGGGCAATAGGCTTGATCGTTCCATTGCGTTGAAGGTCGACGTCAAAGGCAAGGCTGTCTCCTTGCTGCAACCGCCAACGCTGGTGGGGGCGGGCACTCCACTGGACCCACTGGACTTTGTTGATGGCGTGACCGCTCGTGTGGAATTTCTTGACGATGTTCCCGGTGATCAGGCCCGACTGTTGGCCGAAGGTACACCCGGTCTCGGCTCGCCGACGTTCGCCGCCATGGCCTTCAACAAAAACCATCGGGCGAACTTTCTGCTCAAGCCACAGATGTTGATGGCCAATCATGGTGCGGTCATGAGCCTGTCCTGGGCGTTGCTCCGCGATACTGCGGCGCAAGCCAGCGATTCACTGGATGTGACGATCAATCGAATAAATGACAAGGATCCGCGCCTGCCAAAGCCGTCGATCCCTCAATCCCTCGGCAATAAGGTGCTGGATCTCGGCTCGTTTGCGGGCCCAGTGCAGGCGCAATGCGCGCCATGGCCCGGGATAGGACTTGGGCAATTGCGTTGGTTTCGCCTGCACGGTGTTGATGTAAATGGCAACGAGTACGTCATCCCTATCGCTCAGGGCGCACCTGTCACGAATGTGGAGATAGGCGGGCTGGACAACACGGTGCCACGGGATCTGCTGCTGAAGTTCAAGCCCGGAAGCCAGCTGCAAATGGTGTTGAAAGTGGGGTTCGACGGCAAGGACGATGAAAGCGCTGCCGTGGTGTTTGCCACGCAGGAACTGACAGTATTGAACCTGCCCGCTCAGCCTCTGGAGGACTTTGACGGTGCGCCCACCCAAACGGTGCGGCACGGCGGTGTCATTGATCTGTCCAGCATGCGAATCACGTTCAAGTCGGGAGAAGGCGAGGTTGCCGTCACCCCCCGCACTGAAATTGGCGAATCGTTTCCCGGACAGGTAGAAAACCAGGTGCTGAGCATCGGTCGCGAAGCGTTTGGCGCAGCGGCGGTGAACGTGGAATTGAAACTCAAGAACAGTTATTCACGGATCAGTTTCTGGCACGTCAGCTCCAATTACGACAACAGCACCGTGTCGTATTACACCGCCGCTGGAGCCTTGCTGGGCACACAGAAACTGGGGACATCATACGGTGGTCCGGTGAATGTTTCATTTGATGCACCGGGTATCGCTCGGCTGGATTTTCACTGCCCTACGCCGGACTGGTTCTCACTCGATAATTTCAGAGTGGCTGATTAGTGTGGGGCCGAAACGGAACAGACTTGGTTATCGGTGAGTGAGCGATTGCAATTTCCAGGTAGCGTCTGCCAAGCCTGCGAAACTGCGTTCGAGTCGGGGCGCACTCGATCGCAGTCCTTGTGGGCAGGTGCCGGGGTTAACCCGGCACTTGATCCGCTGAAACCAGATCAACGCCAGCCACCTGCATCCGCTCGATCGCAGCCGCCAACGATCCGTCCAGGTCAATCGCCCGGCACGCATCCAACACCACGAACACATTGAAACCCGCTGCCCGCGCATCCAGCGCCGAGAACATCACGCAGAAATCCAGCGCCAGTCCGACCAGATAGAGCGTGTCGATGCCGCGTTCTTTCAAATAGCCGGCCAGGCCGGTGGTGGTCTTGCGATCCGCTTCCAGAAATGCCGAGTAACTGTCGATGTCCGGGTTGCAGCCCTTGCGGATGATCAGTTGCGCGTGGGGCAGGTTGAGATCCTTGTGTAACTCGGCCCCTGCCGTCGCCCGTACACAATGATCCGGCCACAGTGTTTGCGGGCCGTAAGGCAGCTCGATGACCTCGTAAGGTTCGCGATCCGGATGGCTGGACGCGAACGAGGCGTGGCCGGGTGGATGCCAGTCCTGGGCAATGATGACCTGTTTGAACCGGTCGCCCAGGCGGTTGATCAAGGGCACGATCAAGTCTCCCTCGGGCACCGGCAGTTGCCCCCCGGGGATGAAGTCGTTCTGTACGTCGATGACCAGCAAGGCTGTGCGAGAAGCGTTTGGCATGGGGAGGTTCCTCCTTGGAAAACAGACGCCAAGCATAGGGCAACTTCGCTCACGCGCTAAGTCGGCTACGCAACGATTTCGCCATGCCTTCCAGTTCCGCCGCCGGGTTATGCCCGATCAGCATCCACGCATGTTCCATGTCTGCCCAATACACCACATTCATCCTGTGCCGAATCTCATGGGAAAAATGCCGGCTACCACTGTTGGAGCGCTTGGCGCACAAGGCAATCGGACCATGTGCCGGGTCCAGATAAGTAATCTGCGCGATCGGCATGCCGTCGTATTCGAGGATCTGCGCGCGCTTCAAATCGGACCGTGGCAGGGCCAGTTTTGCAGGCGTCAGGCTCAGGCCCAGGCGCGCGTCGATGGTTCGCAGTTGCGCCCGTTGTGAGGCTTCGTCGACGGGCAAGTGTTCCAGGGTTTGTGGCACATACAGCGACATATAGTCGGCGACCAGGCCCCGCCAGTTGCTTTTCTCCTGACTCAGTTGCCAGGCAAGGAACAATCGATCCGCCACCACGCCACTCACCACCAGGCCGGCCGCCGCCGCGAGGAATCGGCGTCGATTCAGGGCCGGACGTTCAGGCGAGGGCAAAGTGTCGAGCATCGACTGCAAGCGGTGGACAGGCGCCTGTTGGGCCAGTTCGTCATAAGCCTCTTTGAACGGCAGGCTGCTGCGGGCCAGCCATTGCAGGCGCAAGTTGAGTGTCGAGTCTTCGGCGACGGCCGCGTCGATGCGGGTGCGCTGGTCGGCATCGAGCTGATCGTCGAGGTACGCCACCAGTTCCTCGTCCGAAGGTGTCGCGCGCTCGTTCATCGACGTTCTCCCGTGAAAGGGTTCGGCACTGTGTGCAGTGGCGGATATTCAGCCAGTTTCACCCGTGCGGCGGCGAGGCGGCTCATGACGGTGCCGATGGGCACTTGTAGCACCTCGGCGACTTCGCGATACGACAGGCCTTCGACATACGCCAGGTACACCGTTTCACGTTGGGCCTCGGGCAGGGCGTCGACCCGGCGGATGACCTGGGCGGCGAGCACATGGGTCTGCGCTATCGATTCCCCGTCAACCGACAACTGGCTGTCGGCATCGACCAGGCCCTGACCTTGGCGCACCCGTCGGGAGCGCACTTCGTTGAGCCAGATCGAATGCAAAATGCTCAACAGCCAGCGGTCCATGCGGGTGCCAGGTACAAACTGCCCGGCACGCTCAAGTGCCCGAACGCAGGTGGCTTGCACCAGGTCTTCGGCCACATGCCGTTGCCGGGACAGCAGCAGGCCGTAACGCCATAAACGCGCCAAATGCTGGCCCAGTTCTGTTCGTATTGCCTGATCGCTGGCGATGGCGACCTCCGTCTGTTCGGTGTGTCAGGTTTTCGATGAATCATTGATCGCTTCGGCCAGGTCCTGATATTCCTCACACGTACTGCCACAGATCGATTTGATCTGCTGCAACTGCTCTTGCGCCAGGTCCAGCCGACCTTTGATCACGTAAGCCTCGCCGAGGTATTCACGCACTTGCGCATAGTGCGGGTCGAGTTTGACCGATTGCAGGTAATAACCGATGCCTTCGTCGGTACGCCCCAGTTTACGCGTGGCATAGCCGCGGTAGTTCAGAGCCTTGGCCGTATTTGGATTCTTGAGCGTATCGAGCAGGGCCAGGGCTTCTTCGTAGCGACCGTCCTTGGCCAGGCGGTAGGCGTAATCGGTGCGGTCAGCGTCCGGGACCAGGCTGCTGGTTTGCATGACGCACTTCTGCGATTTGGTGTCGAACACCTGGCCTTTGGGGCAGTTGGGTTTGGCCGGAGCGTCATCGTCGCCATCGGCCAGGGCCAGTGAACCGGACAACGCAACGGCGAGCAACAGCGGGGCGGTGAAAACAGCAAAACGGATAGTCATGGAAAATGCTCGGCGAGTTGATTCGATTGAGTGTAAACCACGCCCCGGCCGCAGGCGGCAGCCGCAGGGGCAATTCTCATGGGGCGTTGATTGGAGAACACCGCAGGGTGAACAATTATTCATTTCTTTGGCGGGGAAAGCTCAAATCGAGGCGCTATGCTCGACAGCATTCGTTGTTGTTCAGGAGCACTGCCATGAAAGATCAGGTCCATCATTCTGCGGCTGCGGGTTACAAAACCGGGGCCGATACTTATGTTCGCGGCCGCCCGGACTACCCGCCGCAAGTGGCCGAGTGGCTGAGCGAAACCCTGGGCTTGAACGCGGGCAAAACCGTGATCGATCTGGGCGCGGGCACCGGTAAATTCACTGGGCGCCTGGTCGCGACCGGCGCGCAGGTGATTGCCGTGGAACCGGTGCCGCAGATGCTTGAGAAGTTGTCCGACGCGTTCCCCGATGTGTTGGCGGTGAGCGGAACCGCGATGGATTTGCCGCTGCCGGATGCATCGGTGGACGTGGTGGTCTGCGCCCAGGCCTTTCACTGGTTTGCCAGCACTGAAGCGCTGACCGAAATCGCCCGGGTCCTCAAGCCCGGTGGCAGACTGGGCCTGGTGTGGAACCTGCGCGATACCAAGGTGAGTTGGGTGCCGAAACTGGATGCGATCGTCAACGCGCTGGAAGGCGATACGCCGCGCTACTACATGGGAGCCTGGCGTCAGGCCTTTCCTCATCCGGCATTCGGGCCGTTGCAAGCCCAGTATTTCAGCCATGGGCACACGGGGGCGCCGGAAGATGTGATCTTCAATCGCGTGCGCTCGACCAGTTTTATTGCGGCGTTGCCCGAGGAGCAGCGGGAGAGGGTGGATGAACAGATGCGGGCGTTGATTGCCGGGGAGCCTGACTTGCGCGGCAAGGATGTGGTGACCGTACCTTATGAAACCGTGGCGTTTGTGGCGGTGAAGGGCAGTTAGATCGGCGGTGCTGCCTTCGCGGGCAAGCCTCGCTCCTACAAAGGCACCGTATGCCCGTAGGCCCGTAGGAGCGAGGCTTGCCCGCGAAGAGGTCAGATCAGACACTGGAGAACCCGAGGCAGTCCCGCTTTTGGCCGAACCACTGCCTTACTCCCCCACGCAATGCCTTGTTATAGTCCGGTCCTCATTTTTGCCCGGTAAAAGGATCACTGCCATGTCTCAGTACACCGCGTTCACCGTCGAACTGGCCGATAAAATCGCTCATGTGCAGATCAACCGCCCGGAAAAGATCAATTCGATGAACGCCGCGTTCTGGAGCGAGATCATCGACATTTTCCAGTGGATCGATGACACCGATGAAGCCCGGGTTGTTGTACTCAGTGGCGCCGGCAAGCACTTTTCCTCCGGCATCGACCTGATGATGCTGGCCGGAGTGGCCAATGAACTGGGCAAGGACGTCGGCCGCAATGCACGTCTGCTGCGCCGCAAGATCCTCGCTCTGCAAGCGTCGTTCAACGCCGTCGATAACTGCCGCAAGCCGGTGCTGGCGGCGATTCAGGGTTATTGCCTGGGCGGCGCCATCGACCTGATTGCCGCGTGCGACATGCGTTACGCCGCCGAGGACGCGCAATTTTCGATCAAGGAAATCGACATCGGCATGGCCGCCGACGTTGGCACTTTGCAACGTTTGCCGCGGATCATCGGTGACGGCATGCTGCGTGAACTGGCTTACACTGGTCGCACCTTTGGCGCCGAGGAAGCGCGCAACATCGGCCTGGTCAATCGCGTTTACAGCGACCAGGCCAGCCTGTTGGATGGTGTGATGGGCATTGCCCGGGAAATCGCCAGCAAGTCGCCGATCGCGGTTACCGGCACCAAAGAGATGATCAGCTACATGCGCGACCACCGCATCGACGACGGCCTCGAATACGTTGCCACCTGGAACGCCGCCATGTTGCAATCCACCGATTTGCGCGTGGCCATGGCTGCCCATATGAGCAAACAGAAACCCGAATTTCTGGACTGATTAAAATGACTTCACGCTGGACCACCGCAGTACTGGACACCGATCAACCTGGCGGCTGGGCCGTGGCTCGCAGCCCCGAAGGCTTTCTGTTCGACGACAATGGCGCGCTGTTCCCCCGCGAATGGCTCAAACGTCAGGACCTGTCGATCCTGGCCGAACATGGCATCGGTCACCTGGATGGCGAACCGGTCTACCTGCTGGAATTGCGCAGTCACAGCGAAGTACCGGGCTGCAACTGGAAAGGCTTGCGGGCGTTCATGCTCGATGGCGATCACACGGTGTACAAGGTGCTTGGTTATGCTGCGCAGATCGGCACCTGGTACCGCGAGCATCGCTTTTGTGGCAATTGCGGTCAGGCGGCGACGCAAGTTCCTCGTGAGCGTGCGATGTACTGCGAACCGTGTGATTTGCGTTATTACCCGCGCATCTCGCCGAGCATGATTGTGCTGGTGACCCGGGGCGACGAGGTGCTGTTGGCCCGTTCGCCACGTTTCGTGACCGGGGTCTACAGCACGTTGGCGGGGTTTGCCGAGCCGGGCGAGTCAGCCGAGGACTGCCTGATTCGCGAAGTGCGCGAGGAGGTGCAGATCGAGGTCAAGAACATCCAGTACCTGGGCAGCCAGTGCTGGCCGTTCCCGCATTCGATGATGCTCGGCTTTCACGCCGAGTACGCCGGTGGCGAGATTGTCTGTCAGGAAGACGAGATTGAAGACGCCCAGTGGTTCAACGTTCATGAGTTGCCACCCTTGCCGGCGTCGCGCTCGATTGCCCGTTACCTCATCGACGTCTACGTGGCGCGGCGCTTAGGCCACGCTGAACCAGTGCTGCCAGGCTAGCCGCACGGTCAAGCCCAGCACCACGGTGATGAACACCGGGCGAATGAACTTCGCGCCGCCGCTGATGGCGGTGCGAGCCCCGAAGAACGCGCCGACCATCACCGACAGGCCCATGCTCAGGCCGATGATCCAGTCCACCTGCCCGGAAAACACGAACACCGACAGCGCCGCGATGTTGCTGACGAAGTTCATGCTGCGCGCCACGCCGCTGGCCTTCACCAGGTCGATGGGATACATCAGCAGGCTGCTGACAGTCCAGAACGCGCCGGTTCCCGGACCGGCCACACCGTCGTAGAAACCGAGGCTGAAGCCTTGGGTCGATTGCCACTTTTTCTTGATCGGTGCGTCGCTGTCCAGCGGCGCTTTTGGCGTGCCGCCGAACAACAAATACAGGCCACAGGCGAACACGATCACCGGGAGCATTTTGTTCAGCCATTCGGCGGGCAGGTAATGCGCGACCACGGCGCCGGTCAGCGCACCGACCAGCGTACCGACGATGGCATGCACCCACTGCCGGGGATGGAACAGCTTGCGGCGGTAGAAGGTAAAACTGGCGGTGGCGGAGCCGAAGGTCGAACTCAGCTTGTTGGTGCCCAGCACCAGGTGTGGCGGCAGGCCGGCGGTCAACAGCGCCGGGGTAGTCAGCAGACCGCCACCGCCGGCGATGGCGTCGATGAAACCGGCAATGAAGGCGACAATGGCCAGAATGGCCAGGGTGGTGAGGTCAACGCTGAGTTCAAAAGGCATGGAAATCGGCTTATTCGGCGGGGTGCAGCAAGGGGCTGCGGGGAAGGGCCGATATCTTACCTAGATCCAGACTTTGCGGCGACTGGTCTGGCCCTTTCGCGGGCAAGCCTCGCTCCTACGGGATTGTGGTCATCACAAAACGGGCGGACGACATAAATCCTGTAGGAGCGAGGCTTGCCCGCGAAGGCTGATTCACAGTCAACAAATAAGTGGCCTGTTACATCGCCTTCGCGGGCAAACCTCGTTCCTACAGGGGATCAGCGGTTACAGACCAAGGTCGGACAGGCTCGGATGATCATCCGGGCGACGTCCCAGTGGCCAATGGAACTTGCGGTCGCTTTCCTTGATCGGCATGTCGTTGATGCAGGCAAACCGGTTGGCCATCAAACCGTTTTCATCGAACTCCCAGTTTTCGTTGCCGTAGGAACGGAACCAGTTACCCGAGTCGTCGTGCCATTCATAGGCGTAACGTACGGCGATGCGGTTGCCGGTGAAGGCCCAGAGTTCCTTGATCAGGCGATAATCCAGTTCCTTGGCCCACTTGCGGGTCAGGAAACCTTTGGCTTCTTCGCGGTTGTAGGCGAACTCGGCGCGGTTACGCCACTGGGTGTCCAGGGTGTAGGCCAGCGACACGCGTTCCGGGTCGCGGGAGTTCCAGCCGTCTTCGGCCAGGCGAACTTTTTCGATGGCTGATTCACGGGTAAACGGCGGCAATGGCGGACGAACTTCGGCGTTAGACATATATAGTCTCCCTTTCAAGTTAGAGTTCGAGCAAGTTGTCAGGCTTGGTTCAAGTGTTACAGGTCCAATAACTTTCGCGCCATGCATTGCGCATTATCGGCGGCACTGTGATCACCCATCACAAGCGCTACGGTAATGGCGCCGTCGATCAGGATCAGCAGCTGTTTGGCCAGCGTCTGCGGGTCGGTAGCGCCATGTTCGGTGCAGAGCTCGCACACGTAGTCGAGCAGCTTTTGTTTGTGGTCTTTGGCGACCAGGCGAACCGGGTCTGACGGGTCGCCGGTTTCACCGCTGGTATTGATGAACGCACAGCCACGGAAGCCTTCAGAGGCGAACCAGGCCTTGAGCACGGTAAACAGGTTGAGCAGGCGGTCGGCCGGGGTTTCAGCCTGGTCGACTTCACTTCTGTACCAGTGCATCCAGCGCACGTCGCGGCGTTGCAGGGCGGCGACGGTCAGCTCCTCCTTGTTGGCGAAGTAGCGGTAGATACTTTTTCTGGAGACGCCGGCGGTTTTCACCAGAAGATCCATGCCGGTGGCGGCGATGCCACTTTTGTAGATCAACTTTTCGGTGACATCCAGAATGATGTCGCGTGTGTCGTTGCTAGTGATTTTGTTCATGTGGCGAACAGTAGAACGATCGTTCTCCTTGGTCAACAGGTTTTTAGAAAGATCGTTCCCGCGCTCTGCGTGGGAATGCATCCCGTGACGCTCCGCGTCACATTTCGAAGCGAACGCAGAGCGTCCATGGCGGCATTCCCACGCAGAGCGTGGGAACGATCGGTGCCGTGGGAAGACCCAAGCGGATCCATGGTGTAAGCTCTCGGACTCTTCGGAATTGACCCTTTGCGAGCCCTATGCCGTCGCTTTTCAAACGCTCTCTGCTGCCTAAGCTGCGCAGTTTTCCGCTGACCGCCGATGCCGTCACCATTCTTTCCGGCGCTGCCGAGTTCCGGCGTTGCCTGCTGGAAAAAATCGCCAGTGCCACCCAACGCATCTATATCGTTGCGCTGTACTTGCAACAGGACGAGGCCGGCCAGGAAATCCTTGATGCCTTGCACGCCGCCAAACTGAAGCGTCCGGAACTGGACGTGGTCGTGGTGGTTGACTGGCTGCGCGCTCAGCGCGGCTTGATCGGTGCCGGCAAACAGCCGGGCAACTCGGCCTGGTACCAGGAAGCGACGCGCACCCACGAAAGTGTTGTGCCGGTGTACGGCGTGCCGGTGCAGACTCGCGAGTTGTTCGGCGTGCTGCATTTGAAAGGCTTTGTGATCGATGACTGCGTGATCTACAGCGGCGCGAGCCTGAACAACGTTTACCTGCACAAGTTCGACAAGTACCGCTACGACCGTTATCACCTGCTGCAGAACCACGCACTGGCTGATTCCATGCAGCACTTGATCCAGCACGGTCTGATCGCTTCCAAAGCGGTGCATCGTCTCGACCTGCCGAACCTGCCGACCACCCGCAGCCTGCGCAACGACATTGGCGATTTGCGCAGCCGCCTCAAGCACGCGGCGTACGACACCACGGCCGGCAGTACGGCGAAGGGCGGTTTGTCGGTGAGTCCGCTGCTCGGTGTGGGCAAGAACAACCCGTTGAGCCGAGTGATTTGCGAGTTGATCGCCAGCGCTCAACATCAGTTGACCATCTGCACACCGTATTTCAACCTGCCATTGGCGGTGACCCGGGAAATCAACCGGGCCCTGGGGCGCGGCGTGAAAATCGACATCGTGGTCGGCGACAAGACCGCCAACGACTTCTTCATCCCGCCGAGCGAGCCGTTCAAGGTGATCGCCGCGCTGCCGTATCTTTACGAGATCAGCCTGCGGCGCTTTGCCAAACGCCATCAACACAGCATCGACAGCGGCAAGTTGAACCTGCATTTGTGGAAGGACGGCGACAACACCTATCACCTCAAAGGCATGTGGATCGACAAGCGCTACACCTTGCTGACCGGTAATAACCTCAACCCACGGGCGTTCCGCCTCGACCTTGAGAACGCGTTGCTGATCGATGACCCGAAAGGCGAATTGCTGGAGCCGCGCAGTAAAGAACTGGGCGAGATTTTCCACAACACCACGCGCATCCAGCGATATCAGGATCTGGAAACGCTGCTCGAATACCCGGCGGCGGTGGCCAAGTTCCTCAAGCGTGTCAGTCGGGTGCGGATCGAGCGGTTGCTCTATCGGATTTTGTAACCCTCAGTGCTGCCGCGTCTGTGGCCACAACGCCACCAGCAGCAACAGCGCAGCGGCAACCAGGTAGGGAAGGCGCGGATCGACGTCGTAGATCAACGTCGCCGCCAGCGGTCCGATGACCACGCCAAAGCCTTGCGCGGCACCAATGGAGCCGGCGGTGGCGCCTTGTTCCGAGGCGTCGACCGCGTTGGCCGCCAGTGCGGCGAACGAAGGAAAGATCAGTCCCATCCCGCCCGCCGACACGAAAAAGCACAGCCATAAACCCCACGCAGCATCCGCCAGGATGCTGCCGGCAAAGCCCACGGCCGCCACCAGTGCGCCCGCGCGGATGAGCCGCAGCGGCGGCCATTCAAGCCGGCGCACCAGCAGTTGCGAACAGATCAGCGCGAAACCGACCATGGTCAAGGCGATGCCCGCGGTTTGCGCGGCATCGGCCGGGTTCATGCCGAGTCGGTCGAGGGCGAAGAAGCCGACGGTGATCTGCGCAATCGACACACAGAGCATCGCCACAAACGCGACAGCCATTGGGCGACGCAGTCGTGGATCGTTGAGATGAACCTTGCGCGGCGCTTGCCGCAGGTGCAGTTCCTGACCCTTGAGTTTGTAGTGCAGCACCACAAACGCCAGTAACGGCAGGATCGCCATGGCATAGAACGGCAGGCTCAGACTGAAGCGCGACAACAACGCCGCAATCGCCGGGCCGATCACCAGCCCGCAGGCGTTGGCCGCGCCCAGGGCCGCCATGGCTTTGGCGCGGTGTTGCGGCTCGATGTTGTCGGCGATCAGCGCGTTGCCGCCCACCGGAATCGCGGCATAGAACACGCCGATCAGGCCGCGTCCGATCATCAACCCGATAAACCCCAACAGCGCCGACGGCAGAAAACGCAACGAGGCATCGATGAACAGGCACAAGGCCCAGTAGGCGAGGGTGAAGCCGGCTGTGGCGATCAACAGAATCCGTCGCCGGCCATAGCGATCACTGGCCCGGCCCCAGGGGCGGGCGAGCAACATCCAGATCACCCCGGACACCGTCACCGCCGCGCCGGCCTGCCAGGTGGCCAGGCCCAACACCCGGGCGATCGGTCCGATCAGGGAGACGAACGCCATCATCGACATGGAACAGGCCATGTTGGCGACCATGAGTGGGCGCAGGTCGAAGGCAGGGGTGGTCATGGTGAGTCTTCCGTGAGCTTTTATTATTGGCGGGGGATGTTAGCGCGGGTTATGTGCAAGGCAGGAGGAATATCGGTGAGCGTGATAATGCCTTCGCGGGCAAGCCTCGCTGCAGGAGCGAGGCTTGCCCGCGAAGAGGCCCGCCAAAACGCTACAAAAAATCAGTTCAAACCCAATTTCCCACGCAATGTGGAAAGGTCTTCAGCCAACGTATTCACCGGCCCAACCAACGCCTTGCGGTCGTTCTCTTTCACCTTGTCATACGTCTCGAACCCACCATCCCCGGTTTTGTACTTCGCCAGAATCTTGTTCACGCTGGCAAAGTTCTTGTCGACCTTGGCAATAAACGCCGCGTCCTGCTTTTCGATCTGCGGACGGAACAGGTCGACGATTTTCTTCGCGCCGTCGATGTTGCCCTGGAAGTCATACAGGTCAGTGTGGCTGTAGCGGTCTTCTTCACCGGAGATCTTGGTGGCCGCCACTTCTTCAAGCAAGGCAGCGGCGCCGCCCACGACTTTCTCGGGCGGGAAGGTCAGGCCGGCGACGCGGGTTTGCAGGTCTTTGACGTCTTTGTTCAAGCCATCGGCCAGTTCATCGAGACCCTGGGTGCTGTTTTGCGAGAACAGCGAATATTCAATGCGGTGGAAACCGGTGAAATCTTCGGCCGTCACGCCTTTTTCGTGGTCATCGACACGGGAGTCGATGGAGGCATCGAGGTCGCTGAACAGCTCGGCAATCGGCTCGATCGATTCGTAGAAAACCCGGGTCGGTGCGTACAGTTTCCTGGCGGTGGCCAAGTCGCCTTTTTTCACTGCATCGGTGAACTGCTGTGTGTGGCTGGCCAGCTCATCCAGTTGCTCGGTGACATAGATTTTGTAATCCGAAATCGGCTGCACCAGCTCCAGCGGCGCCGTCGCCGCGAAAGCCGACAGCGGGGTATTGAGCAAGCCTAGGGTCAGCAATAACGCGAGGGGCGACTTTTTCATGGGACGGTTCCGTATGGGGGGTGTTCAGGTGTTTGTTTTGGGTGAGGTAGCGTCAAGCAGCGAGCGACCGATGAAGTCCTGGTCGCCCGTCACACCCGGCAGGGTGAAGAAGTAACCGCCGCCGACCGGCTTGAGGTATTCCTCCAGCGGCTCGCCGTTGAGTCGGGTCTGGACGGTGATAAAACCTTTGTCCAGATCGGCCTGGTAGCAGATGAACAACAAACCCATGTCCAACTGACCGTTCTTGTTCACGCCGTTGGAGTAGTTGAACGGCCGGCGCAGGATCAGGTTGGCCTGGGTCGCAGCAGTGCGCGGGTTGGCCAGGCGGATATGCGCGTCGAGTTTGGTCAGTTTGCCTTGCGGGTCCTTGGCGTAGTCCGGAACTTCAGTTTCATGGGCGCCGCCCATGGGCGCGCCGGTGGCTTTTATTCGGCCGAGAATGCTTTCCTGTTCCTGCAAGGGCGTGCGGTCCCAGCGCTCGACGAAGTTGCGGATGATCCGCACCGCCTGATAGCTGCCATTGGCGGCCCATGCCGGTTCGTCGCTGCCCGGTTGCACCCAGACGAGGCTGTCCATGGCCTTGGCGTCGTTGGAGTCGGGGTTCGCCGAGCCGTCGCGAAAACCGAGGAAATTGCGTGCGCTCTGCGCCGGCACACCGGGTTTCGCCGGGGCCTGGGGCGGCACGCTGCCTTCCTGTTTCCAGCGCACCAGCAGCAGGTCCGGCAGGTTTTTCACAATGTCGCGCAGGGCGTGGATGTTGGTGTCGGTGGTGTTGGCGCAAAACTGCAGACTCAGGTCGCCGTGGCAGCAATCGGCGTCCAGAGCATCGTTAGGAAAACCGACCATGCGGCTCAACCGTTTGGGCTTGGCCGCGGCCAGGCCGAAGCGCTCGTCGAACAGCGACTCGCCCACCGATACGGTGATGGTCAGGTTGTCCGGCGTGACCACCGGGCCGAGGATGCCCGAATCCACCGGCGGCAGTTTCGGATCGACTTGCGCCACCGGTCCGCCCTGCATCAGGAACGCGATGCGCTCGTTGAGGGTGCGGAACAACCGTTCCAGGTCCTCGCGATCACTGGCCAACACATCAAACGACACCAGCATGCCGGACGCCGGGCGCGGAGTGACGATGCCGGTCTGGTGCTTGCCATGGAACGCGTGGCGGTCTTCGGTCTTGTCGCTGCTTGGCGCTTCGGTGACTTGCGCGGGGCTTGCGGCCATCGCCGGGCAGCTCAGTGCGGAGCCTGCCAGCGCAACACCCGCAGCGCCCATGCCCATCAATACCCGGCGACGCTGGAGGTTGAAGTGTTCTGAATCGTTCATCGGTTTTGAGTCTTCTGTTTAAAGGCCGGAAAGGCCGAGGGCGGGATCGATTCCATCGAGTGCGTCGGCCAGCGCCTTGGCCTTGTCGGCGATCTGTTTACGCTGCGCGGCACTCACCGTGTCGTAGCTCGCGTAGCCGTCCTGGACCTTCAACCCATTGAGTTCGGCATCGAGGGCGGTGATCGCGCTGTCGATCTTCGGCAACAACTCGGTGGCGGACTTGGTCAGCAACGGGCGCAACAGGTCGACGACTTTGCGCGCAGCAAAGAGGTTGGCGGCGAAACCGTTCAGGTCGGTGTGGCTGTAGCGTTCTTCTTCACCGCTGCTGGCACGCACATCGGCGAGGCTGTGCAGATTGCGCGCGACAATGCTCACCAACTGTTCCGGTGGCAGCGATTGCGCGAGCAGTTGCTGTTTGAGCGTGGCGACGTCGCTGTTCAAGCGCTGGGCAACCGGTGCCAGACCGTCGAGGTTGCGTTGCTGGAACAGCGCGTACTCGATGCGGTGGAAACCGCTGAAGGCTGGATCCTGTTCGCGTTTCTCGAAGTAATCGGCGCGGGCATTGATGGCGTTGTCCAGTTCAGCCAGACGCTGGGCGGCGGGGGCGATCCGTTGATAAGCGGCGCGGGCGGGCACATACAGCGCTTGTGCCTGGCTCAGGTCGCCAGCGGCGATTGCTTGCTCAAGGGCGGCGACGGCTTTGATCAGCGCGCTGCTTTGACTGCTCAGGTACACACGGAATTCTGACAACGGCCCTACGAAGGCGACCATCGACGGCTTGGCCTTGGCGGCCGCGTCGGAGGCGGCAGTCGGAGTCACGTGCAAGGTGCCTCGCGGGTTGCTCAGCAATCCGCAGGTGATCGCATAGTCGCCGGGCAGCAGGTTGGCATTGATCACCTGGCTCAGGCCCGGCGCGATGTTTTCCCGTTCTTCGACTACCAGCACGCCGTCAAGGATCTCCCATTCCACCGCCCGGTCCGAGCGATTGACGATGCGGAAGCTGGCGCGACCCGCCGGAACGGACAGCGCATTCGGCTCGCAGCTGTGCGGGTGAATAGTCACCAGCACTTCGTCATGGTTAACCTGGCGCTTGGCCGCCGCCATTTTCGAGGCGTAGTAGAACAGGCCGCCGGCGGCGATCATCACGATTACCGAACCGGCCACCGCCCAGCGCAAGGCGCGGGGAGGCGAGGCCTGGGGAGGGGCTTGATTTGGCATGGGTGCCCTTATTGGCTGGAAACGGAAGAAGGTTGTTCAGCGGGTGCCGGGGCGGGGATGAAGAACATCACCAGCGCCACTGCCAGGTAAATCAGATAGGCCCCGAGGGTGCTGACCGTCGGCGCGTCCTGGTAACCGAACATGCCGGCCAGCACCGAACCCACCGGGCCGTCCATCGGCAGCGTCGCACTGAAGTCCAAGAGCACGGTTTGCAGGTGATTCCAGACTCCGGCTTCATGCAGCGCCTGCACCGAGTTGGCGAGAATGCCCGCCGCCACCACCAGGATGAACAAGCCGGTCCAGCGGAAGAACGCGCCGAGGTTCAGGCGCATGCTGCCGGTGTAGATCAGGAAGCCGACGATGATCGCCAGGATCAGGCCGAGGAGGGCGCCGATCGGTGCCGCCGGGCCTTCGCTCTGCTGGAACACTGCGAGCAGGAAGAACACCGTCTCCAGGCCTTCCCGGGCCACGGCGAAAAACACCATGGCGATCAGTGCCGTGACCTGGTGTTTGGAGCCGGTCAGCGCGTGGTCGAGGGAGACGTGCAGCGAGTGCTTGATCGAACGCGCCACTTTGCGCATCCAGAAGACCATGGAGCTGAGAATGCCGACAGCCACCAGGCCGACCACACCTTCAAACAATTCCTGTTGTTTCTGCGGGAATTCGGCGCTCACCAGCTCCAGACCACCGCCCACCAGCAAGGCCAGCGCAACGGCAAGGAAAACGCCGATCCACACGGCGGGCATCCACTGGCCACGGCCGGTCTGCTTGAGGTAGCTGGCGATGATGCCAACGATCAACGCGGCTTCAATGCCTTCGCGCAGCATGATCAGAAAAGGAACAAGCATTCAGCACCGTCGTGGAATTAGATAGGGTGCTAAGTTGTAACACAATGACACTCATTCCCAAATGGCATTCATTGGCATTTACCTGAACCTAACCTGAACAACTCTAAAGATCACACCACCCCCTTGTAGGAGCGAGGCTTGCCCGCGAAGAACGATTACTCGGTATCAGGGCAAGACCGAGTCGCCTGCTTCGCGGGCAAGTCGGATCGCCGCACCGCTCGCTCCTACAGGATTGGGTCGCTGTGCGCTAAGATGCCGGCACTCAAACAAGATCAAGGCCCACCTCGCTCAATGTCGGAAAAAGACACCATCGCCATCCAACTGGTGCGTGAAGCCCTGTTGCAAAGCTGCGCCCCCGGAGCCGCCACCGACGAGGTATTGAACAAAGTCGGCATTGATCCGCAGCTGCTGCAAACCAGTGATGCCCGCGTTCCGGCGACGGCGTATGCACGGCTTTGGCGCTTGCTGGCCCGGCGCGGGGACGATGAATTTTTTGGCATGGACCCGCGCAAGCTCAAATCCGGCAGCCTTGAGTTTCTCTGCCGCAGCTCGATGATCCAGCCGAGCCTGGCAGCCGGCCTGACCTCAGGCCTGAGTTTCCTGTCGTTGATGCTCGAACGCATGCCGGCGCAGCTGGTTCGTCAGCAAAGCCTGGCAGAGATCGTGTTGCTGGAAGATGAGCTGGACCCGCGCCGGGCCTTTACCTATTTCACCTACTGGATGATCGTGCACGGCGTTGCCTGTTGGCTGGCGGGGCGACGGATACCGATTCTGGCCATTGAATTACGCTGCCCGGCGCCGGATTTCTGCGATGACTATCAGGTGATGTTCTCCGAGAACCTGCGATTCGACCGGCCCCGCACGCGGATGATTTTCTCGGCGGATTGCCTGGACCTGCCGATCAAGCGCAGCCCGGAAGAACTCAAGCGCTTCCTGGCCCATGCGCCAGCGAATATTCTGGTCAAGTACCGCGACCCGGAGAGCCTGGCGAGCCGGATCAAGCATGATCTACGCCAGTTGCCCGCCGATCAGTGGCCGGAGACCGAGCCTCTGGCGCAGCAACTGTGCATGTCGGCCTCGACCTTGCGCCGGCGCCTGGCGGAGGAAGGGCAGACCTATCAAGGGCTCAAGGACAGCGTGCGCAAGGAATTGGCCATTGTCTGGCTGGCTGAGCCGAGTATCAGCTTTGCCGAGATCGCCACGCGGCTGGGGTTTGCAGATGCGAGTTCGTTCTACAAGGCGTTTCGCAAGTGGTCGGGGTCCAATCCTGGGCATTACCGGAGTTTGATCCTCAACGAAGCGAGCTAGATACCGATCATTCCCACGCATTGGCTACCTTGGCCAAACCAGTCAGACAACTTGATAGCTTTGACCATTGCCCCGAGCCCCGCGTGGGGTGAGTATTTCTGTGGTTTTTACGGTTCCCCCAACCTAATAAAAATACACAGGGATTCTGGCAATGCGCGATTACTTGTCTGCCACGTCACAGTTCAATTATCAGCACACCGTCGACGCCGCCCTGGCCGGCGATCTGACTGCCCTAAACGCCTGCGTCGAGTGTTGCGACCGGCATGCCTTGCCGGGGCGTATTGCGCTGTTCTGGGAAGGCCGCGACGGCGCCAGCGCCACGTACACCTTCAAGGACCTGCAGGACAAAGCCGCGCGCTTTGCCAACTTCCTTCTGGCCCAGGGCGTGAAAAAAGGCGACAAGGTCGCCGGCCTGCTGCCACGTAATATCGAATTGCTGATCACCGTCTTCGCCACCTGGCGCATCGGCGCGGTCTATCAGCCGTTGTTTACCGCCTTCGGCCCGAAAGCCATCGAACACCGACTCAGCTGCTCCGGCGCCAAAGTGGTGGTGACCGATGCGGTCAATCGCCCCAAACTCATTGAAGTCGCCGACTGCCCGACTATCGTTACCGTCGGCGGTGCGAAAGGCCAAGGCATCGTCCGTGGCGATTACAGCTTCTGGGCCGAACTGGCCAATTATTCCCCCGAGTGCGAACCGGTGTTGCTGACCGGCGAAGACCCGTTCCTGCTGATGTTCACCTCGGGCACCACCGGCCCGTCGAAAGCCCTGTCGGTGCCGCTCAAAGCCATTGTCGCTTTTCAGAGCTACACCCGCGACGCCGTGGACCTGCGCCCCGAAGACGCGTTCTGGAACGTCGCCGATCCGGGCTGGGCCTACGGCATCTATTTCGGCGTCACCGGTCCCATGGCGATGGGGCATCCGATCACGTTTTACGATGGCCCGTTCACCCTCGAAAGCACCTGCCGGGTGATCAATAAATACGGGATCACCAACCTCACCGGGTCACCGACGGCCTATCGCTTGCTGATTGCCGGTGGCGACGAGTTCGCCAAGTCGATCAAGGGCAAACTGCGTATCGTCAGCAGCGCCGGTGAGCCGCTGAACCCGGAAGTGATCCGTTGGTTCGCCGACAACCTCGGAGTGGTCATTCATGACCATTACGGCCAGACCGAACTGGGCATGGTCCTGTGCAATCACCATGGCCTGGAGCACCCGATCCACATGGGCGCCGCCGGGTTTGCCTCGCCGGGCCACCGCATCGTGGTGCTCGACGACGAATACAAGGAACTCGGCGTCGGCCAGCCCGGCATCCTCGCCATCGACCGTACCCAGTCGCCGATGTGCTGGTTCGCCGGTTACGAAGGCGCGCCAACCAAAGCATTCGTTGGCAACTACTACCTGAGTGGCGACACCGTCGAGTGGAACCCGGACGGCAGCATCAGCTTCGTCGGGCGCAGCGATGACGTGATCACCACTTCCGGCTACCGCGTCGGCCCGTTCGATGTGGAAAGTGCATTGATCGAACACCCGTCAGTGATCGAAGCGGCCGTCGTCGGAAAACCCGATCCGGAGCGCACCGAACTGGTCAAAGCCTTCGTCGTGATTTGCGAGCAATACCGCCCGACGCCGGAGCTGGCCGAAGAACTGCGTCAACACGTGCGCAAGCGCCTGGCCGCGCATTCGTACCCGCGTGAAATTGAATTTGTCAGCGAGTTGCCGAAAACCCCAAGCGGCAAATTGCAGCGCTTTATCTTGCGCAACCAGGAAATCGCCAAGGCTCAAGAGGCTGCGGCGAAGAACGTTTAGCTTGAATCAAGGACACAATGATGCAGATCGAAAACAAGGTTTTTCTCGTCACCGGCGGTGCCTCGGGCCTCGGTGCGGCCACCGCTGAAATGCTGGTCGCGGCTGGCGCCAAAGTGATGCTGGTGGACATGAACGCCGAGGCGGTCGCGGCCCAGGCGCAACGTCTCGGCGCGCAAAGCGTAGTGGCCGACATCAGCGACGAAGCCGCCGCCGAAGCCGCTGTGCAGGCGACGGTGAAAGCCTTCGGCGGTCTCAACGGTCTGGTCAATTGCGCCGGCATCGTGCGTGGCGAGAAGATCCTCGGCAAGACTGGCCCGCACGCGCTGGCCAGTTTCAGCCAGGTGATCAACGTCAACCTGATCGGCAGCTTCAATATGCTGCGCCTGGCTTCGGCGGCCATCGCCGAAACCGAAGCGGATGCCGACGGCGAACGCGGCGTGATCATCAACACCGCCTCAGCCGCGGCTTACGATGGCCAGATCGGCCAGGCCGCTTATGCAGCGTCCAAAGGCGCGATCGTCAGCCTGACCTTGCCCGCCGCCCGTGAACTGGCGCGCTTCGGCATCCGCGTGATGACCATCGCCCCCGGCATTTTTGAAACCCCGATGATGGCCGGAATGACCCCGGAAGTCCGCGCGTCCCTGGCGGCTGGTGTGCCATTTCCGCCGCGTCTGGGCAAACCGGGCGAGTATGCCGCGCTGGTCAGGCATATCATTGAAAACAGCATGCTCAATGGCGAGGTGATCCGTCTCGACGGTGCCTTGCGCATGGCCGCTAAATAAGGAGGATTTGTCATGACTATTGCCAACGATCCCATCGTTATCGTCAGCGCCGTCCGCACCCCGATGGGCGGTTTCCAGGGCGAACTGAAAAGCCTGACCGCGCCGCAACTGGGGGCTGCCGCGATCCGCGCTGCCGTCGAACGCGCGGGTATCAAACCTGAATCCGTAGAAGAAGTGCTGTTTGGCTGCGTACTGCCCGCCGGGCTCGGTCAGGCACCGGCGCGGCAAGCTGCATTGGGCGCGGGGCTGGATAAATCGACCCGCTGCACCACCTTGAACAAGATGTGCGGCTCGGGCATGGAAGCGGCGATTCTGGCCCACGACATGCTCGTTGCCGGCAGCGCCGACGTGGTCGTCGCGGGCGGCATGGAAAGCATGTCCAACGCGCCGTACCTGCTGGACCGCGCTCGCAGCGGTTACCGCATGGGCCATGGCCGCGTGCTCGACTCCATGTTTCTCGACGGTCTGGAAGACGCCTACGACAAGGGCCGCCTGATGGGCACCTTCGCCGAGGATTGCGCCGAAACCAACGGTTTCAGCCGCGAAGCCCAGGACGCGTTCGCCATTGCCTCGACCACCCGCGCGCAGCAGGCGATCAAGGACGGCAGCTTCAAGGACGAGATCGTGCCGATTACCGTGACTGTCGGAAAAGAGCAGGTGCTGATCAGCAACGACGAACAACCACCGAAAGCCAAGCTGGACAAGATCACTTCGCTGAAACCGGCATTCCGCGAAGGCGGCACGGTGACCGCGGCCAACTCCAGTTCGATTTCCGACGGTGCGGCGGCGCTGGTGCTGATGCGCCGGTCCGAAGCACAGAAACAAGGTCTGAAACCGCTGGCAGTGATTCACGGCCATGCTGCATTTGCCGATACCCCGGGCCTGTTCCCGGTGGCACCGGTGGGCGCGATCAAGAAGCTGCTGAAGAAAACCGGTTGGTCCGTGGACGACGTCGAGCTGTTCGAAGTCAACGAAGCATTCGCGGTGGTCAGTCTGGTGACCATGACCAAACTGGAAATCCCCCACGAGAAGATCAACGTGCACGGCGGCGCCTGCGCCCTGGGCCACCCGATTGGTGCGTCTGGCGCGCGGATTCTCGTGACCTTGCTCTCGGCCCTGCGCCAGAAAGGCCTGAAACGCGGCGTTGCAGCGATCTGCATCGGCGGCGGTGAAGCCACGGCCATGGCTGTGGAATGCCTTTACCAAGGTTGACGCAATTCCCACTGTAGGAGCGAGCCTGCTCGCGAATGCGGTGTGTCATTCAACGTTAATGTCGACTGACACGGCTCTTCGCGAGCAGGCTCGCTCCTACAGGTTCTGCGTCAGGCTCAATTTTTAAGGATTCACCATGATTCCCGATGACGACCAACAACAGATCCGCGACATGGCCCGACAATTCGCCCAGGAACGGCTGAAACCGTTTGCCGCCGAGTGGGACCGCGAACACCGCTTCCCCAAGGAAGCCATCGGTGAGATGGCCGAACTGGGCTTCTTCGGCATGCTGGTGCCGGAGGAGTGGGGCGGTTGCGACACCGGTTACCTGGCCTACGCCATGGCATTGGAAGAAATCGCCGCCGGTGACGGCGCCTGCTCGACGATCATGAGCGTGCACAACTCCGTGGGTTGCGTACCTATCCTCAAGTACGGCAACGACGATCAGAAAGAACGCTTCCTCAAGCCACTGGCCAGCGGCGCGATGCTCGGCGCCTTTGCCCTGACCGAACCGCAGGCCGGTTCCGACGCCAGCGGCCTGAAAACCCGTGCGCGCCTGGAAGGCGATCACTACGTGCTCAACGGCTGCAAGCAGTTCATCACGTCCGGGCAGAACGCTGGGGTGGTGATCGTGTTTGCCGTGACCGACCCGAGTGCCGGCAAGCGCGGCATCACGGCGCTGATCGTGCCGACCGATTCGCCGGGCTACAAAGTCGCCCGGGTCGAAGACAAACTCGGTCAGCACGCCTCCGACACCTGCCAGATTCTCTTCGAAGACGTCAAAGTGCCGGTGGCCAACCGGTTAGGTGAGGAGGGCGAAGGTTACCGGATCGCCCTGGCCAACCTTGAAGGCGGCCGCGTCGGCATCGCTTCGCAATCGGTGGGCATGGCCCGCGCCGCGTTTGAAGCGGCCCGCGACTACGCCCGTGAGCGTGAGAGTTTCGGCAAGCCGATCATCGAACATCAAGCCGTAGCCTTCCGCTTGGCAGACATGGCGACGCAAATCGCCGTCGCCCGGCAGATGGTGCATTACGCAGCGGCACTGCGGGACAGCGGTCAACCGGCCCTGGTCGAAGCGTCCATGGCCAAGCTGTTCGCCTCGGAAATGGCCGAGAAGGTCTGCTCCTCGGCGTTGCAAACCCTCGGCGGTTACGGTTACCTGAACGACTTCCCGCTGGAGCGGATCTACCGCGACGTGCGGGTTTGCCAGATCTACGAAGGCACCAGCGATATTCAGCGCATGGTTATTTCGCGCAATCTTTAAGAAGGAGTCCATTGTGAGTTACGAAACGATTTTGCTGGAAACCCACGGTCGTGTAGGCCTGATCACCCTCAACCGTCCGCAGGCGCTGAACGCGTTGAATGCGCAGATCGTCAGCGAACTGAACCACGCCCTCGATGGCCTGGAAGCTGATTCGAACATCGGCTGCATCGTGCTGACCGGCTCGAAAAAAGCCTTCGCCGCCGGCGCCGATATCAAGGAAATGGCCGAACTAACCTACCCGCAGATCTATCTGGACGACCTGTTCAGCGACAGCGATCGCGTGGCCAACCGCCGCAAGCCGATCATTGCAGCGGTCAACGGTTTCGCCCTGGGCGGTGGCTGTGAACTGGCGCTGATGTGCGATTTCATCCTTGCCGGCGACAATGCGAAATTCGGCCAGCCGGAAATCAACCTCGGCGTGCTGCCGGGTATGGGCGGCACCCAGCGCCTGACCCGCGCCGTGGGCAAGGCCAAGGCCATGGAAATGTGCCTGAGCGGACGTTTGATTGATGCGGTAGAAGCCGAGCGCTGCGGGATCGTCGCGCGGATCGTGCCGGCGGATGAACTGCTGGAAGAAGCGCTGAAAGTCGCCGCGTTGATCGCCAAGAAGTCGTTGCCGATCGCGATGATGATCAAGGAAAGCGTCAACCGCGCGTTTGAAGTGAGCCTGTCGGAAGGCGTGCGCTTTGAGCGCCGGGTGTTCCATGCGGCGTTTGCGACGCAGGATCAGAAGGAAGGGATGGCGGCGTTCATTGCCAAGCGTGAGGCGCAGTTCCAGGGTAAGTGATGTAGCGACCTCACCGACGCCTTCGCGGGCAAGCCTCGCTCCTACTGGGTTACGGGTCGTTCATGCGAACACCGATAACCTGTAGGAGCGAGGCTTGCCCGCGAAGCTTTCAAGCTTCACACCAGATAGTTTTTCAACTCCCGGGCAATCACCATCCGCTGTATCTCGCTCGACCCTTCATAAATCTGCGTAATCCGCGCATCCCGGTAATAGCGCTCCACCGGGTAATCTTCCAGATACCCGTACCCGCCATGAATCTGAATCGCCGACGAGCAGACTTTCTCGGCCATTTCCGACGCAAACAGCTTGGCCTGCGAAGCCTCGGACAGGCACGGTTTGCCGGCACTGCGCAGCCGAGCCGCATGCAGGATCAGCAAGCGCGCCGCGTTTAGCCGTGTGTGCATGTCAGCGAGCATATTCGCGATGCTCTGGTGCTCGATGATCGGTTTGTCGAACTGCACCCGATCCCGCGAATACGCCAGTGCGGCTTCGAACGCTGCCCGGGCAATGCCCAGCGCCTGCGCGGCGATGCCGATGCGGCCGCCTTCGAGGTTGGACAGGGCGATGGCCAGCCCTTTACCGCGATCACCCAGCAGATTGGCTTCGGGAATCGTGCAGTTGCTCAAAGTCACCGCGCAGGTGTCGGAGGCGCGAATGCCCATTTTGTGTTCGGTGCGGTCGACGATGAAACCGGCGGTATCGGTCGGCACCAGGAACGCCGAGATGCCGCGCTTGCCCAGGTCCGGATCGGTCACGGCAAACACAATCGCCAGTTTTGCCCGCTTGCCATTGCTGACGAATTGCTTGGCGCCGTTGATCACCCATTGGCCGTCGCGCAGTTCAGCGCGGGTGCGCAGGTTGTGCGCTTCGGAGCCGGCTTGCGGCTCGGTCAGGCAGAAGCAGCCGATCGCCTGGCCGCTGGCCAGATCCGGCAACCAGGTTTGTTTCTGTTCTTCGGTGCCGTAGTTGAGCACCGGGCCGCAGCCCACGGAATTGTGGATGCTCATCAATGCGCCCGTGGCGCCGTCGCCGGCCGAAATCTCTTCTACCGCCAGGGCGTAGGCGACGTAGTCGACATAGGTGCCGCCCCATTCTTCCGGCACCACCATGCCCAGCAGGCCGAGTTCACCCATCTTCGCCACCAGACCGTCATCGATCCAGCCGGCCTTTTCCCAGGCTTGCGCATGGGGCGCGATTTCGCCGCGGGCAAAGTCCCGGGCCATGTCGCGGATCATGACTTGCTCTTCGCTCAATTCGATATCGTGCATGGCTCAGTTCCCGCTCTGGTCAAAACCGCTGAAGAAACTCGCGACGTGCTCGGCGTCCAGCGCCTGCAAGGTTGGCGGATTCCAGCGTGGTTGCTTGTCTTTATCGATCAGCAAGGCGCGCACGCCTTCGATCAGGTCGCCGCGCGCGAACCACTGACGGTCCAGGTGCAGCTCAAGGGCGAAACAGTCTTCGAGGCTCAAGTGCCGACCACGGCGCAGCATTTCCAGGGTCACGCCCATCGCCAGCGGCGAACGGCTCTCCAGCAGGTCGGCGGTGGTCATGGCCCATTCATGGCTGTCGGCGACCGTCACTTCACGCAGTTGCTCAACAATACTCGGCACATCGGGCAGGGCGAAGAAGTGATCGATGGCCGGGCGCAGCGCTTCCAGTGGCGCATCGGGCAGTTGTTGCACCGCGAGTTTCGCCAGCAGCCCTTGCAGGTCCTTGAGCGGCGTGTCGCGCCATTCGAGCTGGTCGAGTTGCTCGTCGAGGGCGCCGAGTTTTTCGCTTTCCAGAAACCAGTCTGCCAAGCCGCAATAGAGCGCATCGGCTGCGCGGATTTGCACGCCGCTGACGCCCAGATAAATCCCCAGCTCACCGGGAATCCGTGGCAAGAAATGACTGCCACCGACGTCCGGGAAATAACCGATGGCCACTTCCGGCATCGCCAGACGGCTTTTCTCGGTAACCACCCGCAAGTCAGCGCCTTGCACCAGGCCCATGCCGCCGCCGAGGACAAAACCGTCCATCAGGGCCAGCACCGGTTTGCAGTAGTGATGAATGGCGAGGTCGAGGGCGTATTCCTCGACGAAGAAGTCTTCGTGCAACGTGTCGCCGCTTTTGAAACTGTCATACAGCGAGCGAATATCGCCGCCGGCACAGAACGCTTTCTCGCCGGCACCGCGCAAGACCACCGCGTGAACCTGCGGATCCTGCGCCCAGGCGTCGAGCTGGCGCTGCAGGTGGCGGACCATGTTCAGGGTAATGGCGTTGAGACCGGCGGGGCGATTGAGGATCAGGTGACCGATGTGGTTGCGGACCTCGGCCAGCACTTCGTTTTGCGTGGCATCCATGAACGAAGTCTCTTTCGATGAAACCTGAGCAGTCATCACTAACTCCCTGCTTTTATTGTTCTTTATAGAGAAGCTCGCGCGCGAGCGATCCCGGATCGTACCAGTGCAAATTTATGATGTACAACCGGGATATATGCAGGTGCTTTCTGCATATTTGCATGGGCCTGTGAGAGCGAGCCTGCTCGCGAAGGCGTTGTGTGATTCAACATTGAGGTTGACGGGCAGGGCGTCTTCGCGAGCAGGGAGGTGTGCCGTCAGGAACTATGACGCAGCACTTCACTAATACTGCGACGTTTGGCGTGTAACTCACTGATATGAATCAGTTGTTCCAGGTCTTCCGGGGTGACATCGAAGAACGCCTCCATATCCGCCAATGCCAGTTTCAAGTCCTGGGCGGTGATGGCCTGGCTGTCGATCGGCGGATGATCCGCCGGCACCATGGGCACCGGTTCGGCGGCGCGCTTGGGGTAGCGAATGCGCGTCAGGTTGTTATAGGCCAGCGCGCAGAGCAGCATGGTCGATGCGGCGAGCATCACCGCGCCGAGGGCTTTCCAGTCCAGCGCGATGGTTGCCGGATCGGCCAGCACCAACAGCAACGCCAGCGCTCCGGCCGGTGGGTGCAGGCAACGCAGCCAGCACATCAGGATCAGCGCCATGCCCGCCGCCAGGCAGGCGCTGCCAAGGGTTCGGCCGAGAACATGTGCGACCAGCAGCGCAACGACGCCGGCACTCAAGTATCCGCCCAGAATCGACCATGGCTGGGCGAGGGCGCCGGAGGACACCGCGAACAGCAACACCGCCGATGCGCCCAACGGCCCGATCAAATGTTGCGCCACTTCCATGCCGAACACTTGGGCGCACAGCCAGACGCTGAACAGCGTGCCCAGGGACATGCCAATGGCAGCACGGCTCCATTCGGAAGGACGGGTGTTGATGGCGGCAGGTAACCAGCGAGCGAGCATGAGGCAAACGATCCGTTGGTAAAAATCCAGGAAAAAAAAAGGCTTAACTGGGAAACCCAGAAAGCCCTTGAAGGTGTTCCAACTATTGGGGGAGGAACGGGGCACAGTGTGCCGTTCATTCCCGATGCTGACAAATTCATATTAATGCAGTTTGAGTGCATTATTTTTGCTGTAACGCGACTCGGCGACCGCTCATGAAACACAGGAACCCGCCCATGGCCGTCAGCGCGCTCAGGGCATAAAACATGGTGGGCGCCGGTGTGTGCATCAGCAGGAAACCACAAATCACCGGGCTCAGGGCTCCGCCGAGGGCCGCGAGGTTTTGTGCGCCGTAGTAACTGCCGCGCAGTTCTTCCGGGGCCAGGGTGTCGACGAAGAGAAATTCGGCGGGGTAAATGATCATTTCGCCGAGGGTGAAGATGAACATCGCCACGCACCAGCTCACCAGGCTGTCGGCCAGACTGAAGCCGATCAGCCCGACGATAAACAGGCTGGTGCCGCCGGCGATCCAGTAACGCAGCTGTTCGCGTTTGAGGAATCGGCCGATCTGGTATTGCAGCAGGATCACGCTGATGGCGTTGCAGGCGAGCAGGGCGGCCATGGTTTCCAGCGCGCGTTTGGAGTCTTGGGTCACCAGCAGGTATTGCGACAGGTACAGGGTGAATCGACCGTGGACCACGGTGCTGAGCAGGCAACCGCAGGTGAACATGATCAGTGTGCGGTCGTTCTTCAGAGTAATCAGCGTCTTGAGAAAACTTTGGGGTTGGCCGATCGGGGGTGTCTGCGACGAGTCCCTGGGGATGCCGATCATCAGGAAAATGCTGAAGAACGCGATGCCGCCGGCTATCAGGAACGGCGCAATCGGGTACACCCCGGCAATCACCACGCCGAGCATCGGGCCGGTGGCGTAGCCGATGTTGGTCAGGGTGTAGCGCAGGGAAAACGCCTTGGCGCGTTGGCCAATCGGCAGGTTTTCGCTGAGGATCGCCTTCGAGCCGATCAGGAACAACGCCGAGGCGGTTTCGGTGATGACCAGGGTGGCGGTGGTCAGGTAGAGGTTTTCGGCGAAGGTCAGCAGGACGAAGCCGATGGCGCTGGAGAGCATCGCCAGAATCAGCAGCCGACGTTTTTCGAGGCGGTCGATGATGTAGCCGCCATAGAGCGCGAGCAGGGTGGCGATAAATACCGCGATGCCCAACAGCAAACCGACGTCCTGCTGGTTGAGGCCGAGCTTGTTGCTCAGGAACAAGGTGAGCAGCGGGCTGGTGATGGCGCGGCTGACGACGATGGTCAGCGAAACGATCATCAACCGGCGGATTACGAGCGAGTAAGTGGCCACGGTGGGGCAAATGTCCTTATTTAGGTTTTGTAGTGTTCGTCGTGGTACCGAGGCGCGGCCATTCGCGAGCAGGCTCGCTCCCACACTGGATCTTCAGTGAACATAAAATTTGAGATCACTACAGATCAACTGTGGGAGCGAGCCTGCTCGCGAAGAGGCCGGTTCTGGCAATAAAACGTTCAAGCCAGCCACCGATCCAGCCAACGGACCGATTCCAACGTGTCCAACCGCCACAATTGCTCAAGCAATTCCCCAGCCTGCTCCTGGGCCATCACCCGCCCGGCCAGACTGAAAAACTTCTCCTCCAGCGCCGCATCACTCAACGGATTCCCCGGCGCGCCCAATGGCGGGTCGACACAAAGATTTGCCTGCCGACCGTCCACCGTCCGCACGCAGATGACGGGCTCGCCATCCTCTGACAGTTGCGGATCCACTTCAAGACGAATGCGCGCCATCCAGTGAGCAATCCGAGGGTCGCCCCGTTGCGCCTCGTCATAGGCTTCCAGCCGGCAATGACCATGAACCAGCCGGGCGGCGAGGGCATAGGGCAAACTCATCTGTGCCGCCGCGAGCGTGCTGACATCCTGTCCACCGCACATGTCCTGAAGAAACCCGCACAACGAGACGTCGATGTCTTCAATCTGATCGGCGCCGACCTGCAGTTGATCCATTAACAACCCCAACGCATCGATTGCCGAATGAGTCCCCCGGCACGCGGCGTAGGGCTTGATCGAGCATCGGGCGAGCTTCCACACGACGCCCAGATCCGCATCGAGCGAGGTCGGATCTGAGGCCACGCCGGCCAGGGTTCTGAGAAAACCGCCCCAGACATCCTCGAACAACTTTTTCGGTCCGCTAATGCCTTGTTGAGCAAACCGCGCCGCCAGCAATCCACCTTCGGCCGCTCGACCGCTGTGCAGCTTTTTACTCTGCGAGCCGTCGTGGATGAAGGCCCACAGCCCACCGCTGAAACTGCCAGCGATGCCCAGTGCCGACACGGTTTGCGCGGCGTCCAGTCCAAGGATCCGCGCGCTCGCCGCTGCGGCGCCGAACACCCCGCAGGTCGCGGTCGAATGCCAGCCCGCGCCGTTGTGCGCCGAATAGCCGCCGCAGGCTTCGAGCACGCGACGGCTGACGTCGTAGCCAATCACCACGGCGGTAATCAACTCGCGGCCGTTGACCGGTTCGGTCTTCATCGACACCGCAGCCATCACCGCCGGCAGCACCACCGCGCCGGAGTGGTCGCAGCCCCCGGTGTCGTCCAGTTCCAGGGCGTGGGCGGCGATGCCATTGAGGATCGCGGCCTGAGCGGCGCCCATGCGCAGATCAGTGCCCCAGACCAGGGTGTCACCGGCTTCACTTGCGAATACCTGACGCGCCTGTTTCGCCACTTCGCTGTCAGCCCCGGCCAATGTCACGCCGAAGGTGTCGAGGATGTGCCGTTTGGCTTGCGCCACCAGGGCCGGTGGCAAATCTTCAAAGCGCGTGTCGACGCAAAACTGCGCGAGTCGCTGCATGCGTTCAGTCATACGAGGTAATCCCGGTAATGCCGCTCATACACCGATGCCGGATGATCCTCGGTCACGGGGACTGCCGAATCGGCCCACCATTGCGCGACCTCGCCGGCCGTGGCGATCCACACGTCATCGTGCTGCTGCATGCCCTCAAGCAATTCACGCAACACGCCAGTTCGCCCTGGCGTGGCAATGATTTCCGGGTGCAGGCGCAGCACGTAACACAGGCCAAACCGGTGAAACCCGGCGAAGTCCATTTGCAGGTTGCCCAGGGTGTGGCTGTAAGAGGCGATTCGCGATTGTGCCGGCGGCACCGCCGGGCTGAGGTTGAAGGCGAAATAGGGCTCGTCTTCCAGTTCGTAGTGCAACGGCAGCTCGATCACTTCGGGGGCGGTGGGGTGAGCGAACGGCAAATCATCGCCGCGCCACGACGAAGACCAGCGAATGCCTTGGTTCCTCAGCGCCTCGATGAAGCCCGGCGCACCGTTACCGGCCGGGATGCGAAACCCGCTCGGACGCTGGCCGGTCAGTGCCGCGAGTGCTTCGCAACCCTTGGCAATCTCGGCGCTTTGTCCGGCCAGATCGAGCAGGTCGTAGTTCTGGTGGCGATAGCCGGCGCAGGCGATCTCATGCCCGCCGGCCTGAATCGCCCGAAGGTGTTGCGGGTTTTCCTCGGCAACGATGCCCGGGATGCACCAGCTGCTTTTTACCCCGAGTTCGGCGAACAAACCGAGCAACCGCTCGACGCCGCGCTGGGTGCCGTAACGCCAGACCGACAGCGTCTTGTCGCGGCCGGCGACTTCAGGCGCCTGGGTCAGGATGCCGTGGATGTCGTTGTAGTCGACGGTCAGGACCACGGCGCAGCGGTAGCCTTTGGGCCAGACGGTGGAATCAGCCATGGTGATGCTCCTTGAGCCACCACTGGGCGACATCGCGGCAGGTGGCAAACCACACGTCGTCGCGCTGACGCATGTGTTCGAAGAGTTTTTCCAGCAGCAGGATGCGCCCCGGCTTGCCGGTGATCTTGGGGTGGAACAGGGTGGTCAGGCACAGCCCTTCATTCATCGCGCCGTCGTACTCGCGGCACCAGTTGTCGAGGGTCAGTGCGTAGCTGGCGGTGCGGTCCAGCCCCGAGGGGAAGTCCGGCGCCCGGGTGTAGGCGAGGGAGGCGTAGTCGTCCATTTCCCAGCGGCCGGGGATTTCCACCAGCGGGGTTTCATGGCCCGGCACTTTCACCAGGTACGGGCGGTCATCGCCGCGCATGCTGCTGGAGTAAGTCACGCCGGCTTCCACCAGCATCGCCGGGGTCTCGGCTCGCCAGTCGCCGGAGGGGGTGCGGAAACCTTCGGCGTGGATGTTCAGGTGTTTCCAGAACACCTCGCGGGATTTGTTCATCACGTCCTTTTGCTGTTCCAGCGCCAGGGCGTAAAAGGATTCGTGTTTGTAGCCGTGGTACGCCACCTCATGCCCGCGCTCGACAATCGCCTGGCACTGTTTCGGCCAGTTTTCCACGACCCAGGCGGGGACGAAAAAGGTCGTCGGGATCCGGTATTCGTCGAGCAAATCCAGAATCCGCGGCAAGGCCCGGTAAGGACCATAACCGCCAAAACCGAAGTACTCGGGCTTGCGCCAGATCGAACCGTTGAGCATCGCATCGCCTGTCGGGCCATCGAGGTCGAAGGCCAGGGCGAGGCAGGCTTTGTGCGGGTCGGGCCAGGTGGGTTGGGGGGAGGAGGACATCGTGGCGCTCCATTTTATCTATAAGTAAAACGCAGTTCCTGTAGGCGCGAAGCTTGCTCGCGAAGAGGCCGGTACATTCAACATCTCTGCCAAACACCGCCTTCGCGGGCAAGCCTCGCTCCTACAGGGCAAGCATTACTTGCCGGCGTTGATGGTCACGGTCTTGATCGCGCCCAGTTCCAGGTCCCATTTCTTGAGGATCGCCTGATAGCTGCCGTCATCGACCATGCTCTGCAACGCGACCTTCACCGCTTCACTCAACTCAGGCTTTTTCTTGCTCACGCCAAGGCCGGTGAACTGCTGGGAGATTGGCAGGCCCACGGTCTTGTACATGTCCTTTTCCTGGGTCTTGAGATACGGCAGGGTTTCGCTACCCTGCATGGCCGCATCGATACGGCTCTGACGCAATTGCGCGCGGGCATCGGCCGAGCCTTCGGTGCCGACCACCACGATGGCCGGTTTGCCGGCGCCTTCGCAGTGGGCCTTGCTGTATTCAGCAATTTCCGCCGGGAAGGTGGTACGACGGCTGGTGCCGACTTTCTTGCCGCACAGGTCGGTGATCTCGTTGAAGTCCTTGTTCTTCTGCAAGGTGTAGAACTGCGGGCCACTGGTGAAGTAGTCGACAAAGGTCACGCTGGCCTGGCGTTCAGCGGTGTCGGTCATGCCCGACATCACCATGTCCACCCGGTCGGTGGTCAGGGCATTGATCATTTGCTCGAAGCCGGTTTCCTGCCACTTGATCTTCACGCCCAGACGTTCGGCCAGGGCATTGCCCAAGTCAACGTCGAGACCGGTGAGGGTGTTGGTGGCCGGGTCCTTGAAATCCATCGGCGGGTAGTTCGGCATGATCGCCACAACGACCTCGCCTTTTTCCTTGATGCCGGCCGGAAGCTCAGCGGCGAAGGTGAAGCCGCAAGCCATAACACCTGCGAGTACTGTCGGGATAACTATTTTCTTCATGGTCGTTCTCTTATGAGTGTTGTGAGCGCCAAACGGCGCTTAGGTTCGAACGGCAGAAATGAAGCTTTGGGTGCGCGGGTTTTGCGGACTTATTAGTATTTCTTCGGGGCTTCCAGCCTCCACGATCTGCCCGCCGTCCATGAACACCATGCGGTTGGCAACCTCACGGGCAAAGCCCAGTTCATGGGTGACGACGATCATGGTCATGCCGGTTTGCGCGAGGTCACGCATCACCGACAGCACCTCACCGACCAGTTCCGGGTCGAGTGCCGAAGTGGGTTCATCGAACAGCATCAGCTTGGGACGCATGGCCAGGGCACGGGCAATGGCGACGCGTTGCTGCTGACCACCCGAGAGTTCGATCGGGTAGCTGTTACGCTTGTCGGCCAGGCCGACGCGAGCGAGCAATTCCACGGCTTCTTCGTGCGCCTCTTTGGGCGAACGCTTGAGCACCTGGCACGGCCCTTCGATGATGTTTTGCAGCACAGTCATGTGCGGGAACAGGTTGAAACGCTGGAACACCATGCCGGTGGACAGGCGTTGACGGGCGATCTGCGACTCGTTGAGCTCGTGCAGTTTGTTGCCGACGACCCGGTAACCCACCAGTTCGCCGTCGACCCACAGGCCGCCCTTGTCGATCTTTTCCAGCTGGTTGACGCAACGCAGCAAGGTACTTTTGCCGGAGCCGGACGGGCCAATGATGCACAGCACTTCGCCTTGCTCGACTTCGATATTGACGTCCTTGAGCGCGTGGAACTGGTCGTAATATTTGTTCAGGCTCACGGCCTTGACGATGCTTCTCATGTGGGGCTCCTCAAGAACGCTTGCCGGCGCCGCGAGCGAAACGACGCTCCAGACGGCTTTGACCGAAGGACAGCACGGTGACGGTGGCCAGGTACCAGATACCGGCGACGATCAGCAGCTCCATTACGCGGGCGTTGGCGTAGTAGATGTTCTGGGCGTTGTAGAGCAGCTCCGAGTACTGGATGACGCTCGCCAGGGAGGTCATTTTCACCATGCCGATGAACTCGTTGCCCACCGGCGGAATGATCACCCGCATGGCTTGCGGCAGGATGATCCGGCGCAGGGCTTGCAGGCGTGGCATGCCGATCGACTTGGCGGCTTCGTACTGCCCGGTGTCCACCGACAGCAAACCGGCACGCACCACTTCAGCGGTGTAGGCGCCCTGGTTGATGCTCAAGCCGAGCAGGGCGGCCACGAACGGGGTCATCAGAGTCACGGTGTCCATTTCGAACACGCCGGGAATGCCGATGGTGGGAAAGATCAGCGCCAGGTTGAACCACAACAGCAGTTGCAGGATCAGCGGCGTACCGCGAAACAGCCAGGTGTAGGTCACCGCCACATAACGCAGGATCGGATTGGCCGACATGCGCATGATCGCCGTGATCACCCCGAAGACGATGCCCAGGGCCATCGCCAGCACCGCCATGACGATGGTGTTGAGCAAACCCCACATGATCGCTTGCGAGGTAAGGAACTGGCCGATGTACGACCATTCGATCTTGCCTTCGGCGAAGGCGCGTACCAGCCCGAGGATCGCAATGACGATGACGGTGGCGAAGAAAATCCGCCCGTAATAACGCCGGGGCACGTGGTGGTATTGGGTAATGTCGAACTGGTTTTCCGCCAGTTTTCGCTCCCGCTGGAGTCGTTCTGCCTGAGTCTGGCTCATGTTGTTTCTCCGTACACTGTTCTTTCAGATCAACCAAAATCCCCTGTAGGAGCGAAGCTTGCTCGCGAAAGCGGTGAGACATTCAACATTGAGGTCGACTGACATGACCTCTTCGCGAGCAAGCTTCGCTCCTACGGATTTTTGCGTGCTGCTTCAGAGGCGGAAACCCTGATAGTTCTCGGTCCATTGCTGCTGCGCCGCGAGGGCGGTTTTCAGACGGCCGATCTGCTCGCGCACCTGTTGCGGCGCCGTGCCACCCCAGCCACTGCGGGCGGCGATGGCAGCTTCGAGGGTCAGACTCTCGCGCACTTCCGCGGTCAGGCGTGGATCGATCTCGGCCAGCAGCGCCGGCGATGCTTCCCACAATTCAATGTCGTGTTTCTCACAGGCCTGGACGAGCGCGCCGGTAATTTCATGCGCTTCCTTGAACGGTACGCCGCGCATGGCCAGCCAGTCGGCGACTTCGGTGGCCAGGGTGAAACCGAGCGGTGCCTGGCGACGCAGTTCTTCGACGTTGACCTTCATGGTTGCGACCATCCCGGCCATGGCCGGCAACACCAGCAGCAGCGTGTCGACGCTGTCGAGCACGCCGTTCTTGTCTTCGCTCAAGTCGCGGTTGTACGACAGCGGCAGGGATTTCAACGTCGATAACAACCCGGTGAGGTTGCCGATCAAGCGGCCAGCCTTGCCCCGGGCCAGTTCGGCAATGTCCGGGTTCTTCTTCTGCGGCATGATCGAACTGCCGGTGGCGTAGGCATCGTCCAGCGCGACCCAGCGAAATTGCCGCGACGACCACAGGCAAAACTCTTCGGCGAGGCGGGAAATGTTGATCCCGAGCATGCTGGCGATAAACAGAAACTCGGCGACGTGATCGCGGCTGGCCACGGCGTCAATGGAGTTTTCGCAGACGCCGCTGTAGCCCATTTCCTTGGCCGACTGCTGCGGCAGGCGCGCGATGGCGGAACCGGCCATGGCCGCCGCGCCGAGTGGCGACAGCGAGGTGCGATTGTCCCAGTCCACCAGGCGTTGCACGTCACGCAGCATCGATTGAGCGTGAGCCAGCAAGTGGTGAGCGAAGACGATCGGTTGCGCTTGCTGCAAGTGAGTGAAGCCTGGACAGATGCTCTCGATGTGTTGCTCGGCCTGATCCACAAGCGCTTGCTGCAAGGCCAGTACTTCGACGGCCAGGGTGCGCACGTGATCCCGCAGGAACAGACGCAGGTCGTTGGCGGTCTGGTCGTTACGGGACCGCCCGGCGCGCAGTTTGCCACCGAGGGCGCCGAGGCGTTCGGTTAGCAGGCGTTCGATAAAGGTGTGGACGTCTTCGTCGTCCAGGGTCGGCGCGATGCTGCCGGCACGGAAGTCATCACCGATGCGCTGCAAGGCATCGAGCATGGTCTGGGTTTCCTGCTCGCTCAACAGCCCGGCGCGTTGCAGTTCACGGGCATGCGCCTTGGAACCGGCAAGGTCGTACGGGGTAAGGCGAAAGTAGCGCTCGGGGCAACGGGACAACGCCGCCAGGGCTTCGGATGGGCCGCTTTTGAAGCGCGCACCCCAGAGACGGTCGGTGGTTTGAGACATTGTTGTTTTCCTCGTCGTAGCCGGAAGTTAGTCATTAGTTTGGTGTGATGCCGAAGAGCTTCGCGGGCAAGCCTCGCTCCTACAGATCGGTATGCCGGACCTGGAACCCGTGCCGGGATCGTTAAAAAATCAACCGGGCGTGGTCAGGCCAAAGCAGTTTCAATAGGGGCAGTTACATCGTTGCGAGAGCTGATCGAAGTGTCAGCTTTTAATAGTTCGAAATCAGTGAGTTGGCACTGAAGTACGGGGATTATTAGCGGTTGCCAAGCCTGGTTTTCTGTGTTCATTATTATTTACCAGCACTATTTTTGTTGTTGGACACAGAGTGTTGAATAGGGCGCCAGAGGTAAATAAGCATTATGGAAACCCCACTTTCCAATTCCGGAAACCCGCCACCGAAAACGTCGCATCGGGCGCCGCTGGCCCTCAGTGGCCTGGATTTCAAACTGCTAAAAGTGTTCAAGGCCGTGGTCGAGGCCGGAGGCTTCAGTGCCGCCCAGAACGAGCTGAATGTGGGGCTGGCAGCCATCAGCAAACAGATTTCCGACCTTGAAATCCGCATTGGCATGCGCCTGTGCACCCGAGGCCGGGAAGGCTTTCACCTGACCGAAGAAGGCAGTCTGGTGTACCAGGCATCCATCGACTTGTTTGCCTCGGTCGACAACTTTCGTGATCGGCTTAGTTCGGCGCAGAATGAACTTGTCGGTGACCTTGGGGTAGGTGTTATTGACAATACAATCTCCGACGATAATTCACCGTTAGTGGCCGCGCTTAGAAGAATCAATGAAGAGTCACCTAAAGTAAGGTTCCAACTTCAGTCATCGCAACTGGATGAAGTCGAAAGAGGCGTCGTAGAGGGGCGGTTAGTGGCGGGCATCGTTCCTGTTTATCAGAAGCGTGAAGAGTTCGATTACTACGCACTGTATGAAGAGCGCTCGGAGGTTTACTGCGCGCTCGGTCATCCGCTGTTCTCGATGCCGGACGCCGAAATCGGCAGCCACGTGCTCAAGGATTACGAGTTCATCAACCACCGCTACGCGATTCATCGCGACAAACACAATTTCGTCCACTACGACAGTTTTTCAGCCTCGGCAACTCAGGTGGAAGCCGTGGCATTGCTGATCAAGACCGGGCGTTTCCTGGGCTTTTTGCCGCAGCATTACGCCGCATCGATGGCGGCTCAGGGGCAATTTCGCGCGGTGCGCCCGGACCTGATCAGCATCGTCACGCCGTTCAATCTGATCCTGCGCCACAACACCGTGCGCAGCCCGCTGGTCAAGGCGTTTGCGCAGGCATTGGGTGTGGATCTGAAGGCACCGGTTTGAAAGTCAGACACATCTGATACGCAACACAGGGATTATTTCAGGCTGCGCATCGTCATCTGTTTTGATCAATCTGATTTGTTTTTTACAGTACCTTCTCAAGTTTTTTTGGGAAGGCAATCAAAAGATAAATTGATAAGCCGATATAACAAGTCCCGCCCCTTATTCTGCGAATAATAGAATCAATATCTGCAAAGTCAGTAATCACGGAAAAAACAATCATGGTGTGGAAGCCAGCGCAAGAAATGATCAACAAGTAAATTCTTGCGAAAAATATTCTTCTTTTAAACTTGGCGGTGGCCAGCCGCCGAACGCTCGATGGCGGGGAGGGCGGCGGCGTCGGTGGAGTGGGCACGGCGGGCAATGACATTGCTCCGTGCACTTTAGCAGCAGGCTCACGGACTCGACACCTGCGAAGGCGGGTTGAGGTGCAGCAACACGTAATCATCTTTGTCGAATCGGCCGCTCAACACCGGCGGCACGGCTGCGAACGGCGTGCCTTGCAAAGCCCGATAGTCACGCGCGTCCATCATCAACCACGCCGGCAGTTGAAGCTGTTCCAGCTCCTGAATCGATTCGGTGAACACCGGTTGCAAGTCCTCATCGATATTGACCATGAACTTGATCGCCTTCGCGTCTTTACCCATGCCATGCAATACCAGCGGCGCCGGATCGTTTTGCACGAGCGCAAAGGCCGCGCGGCTGAACGTCTGGGTGTTGTAGAGCCGGCGTTCGACCGGCTCGAACACCAGAATGTACACCGACCACAACGCCAGAACCGCGCAAAACGCCAAGGTTTGTGCCCGCCATCGGGGCCTGAATAGCGTGGCCAGTGCGATCACTTGCAGCGCGGCGAGGATGATCAGCATCGAAGTGATCGAGGTCAGTTGCTCGGGAAACCGTCGATGGGCGTACAGCAACACGCCGATCAATACGCAGGGCGTCAACAACCACACTCCTTGCATCAAACCGCGCAACCAAACGAAAACCCGCCCCCGCGCGACCTGGAACGGGTACGCGGCAATGATCGCGGCCATGGGCAACATCGGCAGCAGGTAGCGGGCCTTTTTTGCTTGGGGAATCGACAGTCCGACCATCACAATCAACGCCGCCGCCGTGCAGTACTGCAACAGGCGCAGCGCCGGACCTGCCTGGCGCTGATGGGGCAGCCAGACTGCCGCCAACACCAGCAGCGCCAACGGATACGCCAGCGCATAGTTGCCCAGCGATCCGGTGAAGTAATACAGCGAACCGCTCACGCCTTCACTGCCGTCCATTCGCCCCAGAAACTGCATGCGCACGACATCCTGCATGAACAGGGGACCGCCACGGCTTTCGGCCAGCCATAACAACATGCCGACGCTTGCGGCCAGCAGTACCGCCGCCGTCAGGCCGAAGCCGAACAGCCGCTGCCATTGGCGATTGAGCAGCCAATAACTGCACAGCATGCCAGTCGGGACCACCAGCCCGATCGGGCCACGAACCGCAAAGCCCAGAAGCAACAGGGCAAAAATCAGCAGCCAGCGCCGGGGTGCCGAAAAGTGGTCCGCGGCATAACCCAGATAGAACACTGCAAAGGCGAGCGCCGCGAGCATCAGGTCCTGGGACACCGCTCGGACTTCGGTGACGAAGGTGTTGGTCATCAACATCAACGCGATACTCAGCAGCGCCCAACGTGGGGAGTAGGGCGCCAGCAAGCGGTACATCAGCGTAACGATTACCGCCCCGGCAATTGCGCTTGGTAACCAGGCACTGAGGCTGTTGACCTGTCCGAAGGGCAACGACAGGACCCAGATGAACAGGGTCGAAAGCGCCGAGTAATCGGCGTAGGGCTGGCCATAGGTGGTCGGAAAAACCGACGGCCCATGGCGCAGCATTTCCTCGGCAAACAGCACAAAACGCGAATCGAAACCGATGGCGGCCTGCTGATAAACCCCGGCGCTGAACAGCCCCAGCGCCAGCAGCCCCAGCCACAAGGACTGCCGGCGTATGGGCGCCGATACGGCGATCAAGCGACGACCTGATTCGCGGGCCACTGCTGGAACGGAATCGGCAATTTGCGTGATTCCCCACGGCCTATCGGGAAGTACAGGAAACCGCTGCGTGCAAGGCGTTCGGCGTCGTACAAATTGCGTCCGTCGAAGATCACCGGCGCCTTCAACCGTTGCTGGATCAGGTTGAAATCCGGGGCCTTGAACTGCTGCCACTCGGTGCAAATGATCAGCGCATCGGCACCGGCCAATACCGATTCCGGTGTGCCCATCAGCATCAACTTCGACTCCTCGGGATACAGGTGCTGGGTTTCCTGCATGGCTTCCGGGTCGAATGCGCGCACGCTGGCACCGGCGGCCCACAGCGATTCCAGCAGCACCCGGCTCGGCGCATCACGCATGTCATCGGTGTTGGGTTTGAAGGCCAGGCCCCACACGGCGAAGGTCTTGCCGCGCAAGTCACCCTTGTAGAACGCGTTGATGCGCTCGAACAGCTTGTGCTTCTGCCGCTGATTGATCGCTTCCACTGCCTGCAACAGGTCGCTGGAGCAGTGCGCCTCTTCGGCGCTGTGAATCAGCGCGCGCATGTCTTTGGGGAAACACGAGCCGCCATACCCGCAGCCGGGGTAGATGAAGTGGTAACCGATGCGCGAGTCGGCGCCGATGCCCAGGCGCACCGATTCGATGTCCGCACCCAGATGCTCGGCCAGTTCGGCGATCTGGTTGATGAAGCTGATCTTGGTGGCCAGCATGCAGTTGGCGGCGTACTTGGTCAGCTCTGCGCTGCGCAGGTCCATGAACATGATGCGGTCGTGGTTGCGATTGAACGGCGCGTAAAGGTCGCGCATCACGTCGCGCACGTCATCGCTGTCGCAGCCGATGACGATCCGGTCCGGGCGCCGGCAGTCCGCCACGGCCGAACCTTCCTTCAGAAATTCGGGGTTGGAGACGATATCGAACTGCAGCAAGCGGCCGACCTTGATCAGGCACTTGTCAATATGCGCTCGCAAGGTGTCGCCCGTGCCCACCGGTACCGTGGATTTCTCCACCAGAATCACCGGCTGCTCACGATGCCGTGCAACCGCTTCGCCCACCGACAACACGTAGCGCAGGTCCGCCGAGCCATCGTCCCGGGACGGTGTACCGACCGCGATAAACAGCACCTGACCATGCTGCACCGCGAGTTTTTCATCGGTGGTGAATTGCAGGCGTTTGGCTTCCAGGCTTTCGCGCACAAGGCTGGCCAGCCCCGGTTCGAAAATGCTCACGTGGCCTTGTTGCAGCAATTCGACTTTCTTCTCGTCAATGTCCATGCAGACCACGTCGTGGCCGACTTCCGCCAGGACGGCGGCTTGCACCAGGCCAACGTAACCGCTACCAAATACACTGATTTTCATGAGGCACTCCTGCGTTCGGGCGCGCGAGCCGGACGTGAGTTGATGGTGATGACCCCAAGCATGACCAGGGCCACGCCGAGGGTTTTTGTAACGCTGAACGCTTCGTTGAACAGCGGCAGGCTGGCGGCCAGCAGATACACCAGCGCGTAGCTGATGCTCAGCAGCGAATAGGCCCGGCCCAGCGGCACATCCCGCAGGGCGGCGAGCCAGGACAGCATTGAAACTCCGTAGGCCAGAATCGCTCCCAGCACCACGGCGACCGCCGCTGGATCGATGCTGGAAGTCAGTAGATGTTCGGGGGACGGCAGGCGCGTCATGCTCCAGCGCATGCCCAACTGCGCCGCGCTGCCGAGCAGCACGCTGCCCATGGCGAAGGTGATTCCGCGACGCAGGCTCATGCGTGTTGCCCCAGCAGAATCACACCGCCGATCACCAGCGCCACGCCCAGCCAGTGCCGGCGGTCGATGGGCTCATGGAAGACAAACCGGGCGATCAGGGTAATCAGCACGAAATTCAGGCTGAGCATCGGGTAGGCAATGCCGACTTCAAGGCGCTGCAACACCAGCAGCCAGACCAGCAAACCCAACCCCAGCGCAGCGAGTGCCAGCCACAACCAAGGGGAGCGCAGTTTCTCGCCCCAGGCTGACGGCTTCGCCCGCCAACTGTCGACGGCGTACTTCTGGGCGATCTGGCCCAGACAGGTCAGCAGGCACGCGGCCAACAGCAGGAGCAGGCTCATGACGCACCCTGAGGAAAGATCAGAATCACCAGATTGCCTTGTTCATAGCGCTTGCCATCCTTGGGCAGCCGTTCGATTTCTTGCAGCTCGTCCTCACCCTTGACCCGCATCACCACGCCGACCGAGCCGCTCTGACGGGCGTTGCGCATCCACTGCTGAACCTGATCGGGATCGACGCGCTGCTGCACCGAGTCAGGATAAGCAAGGCCATATTTCAGTTCGCCTATCGTGTTGTACAACGCCACGTCCGGGCGCTTCAGACGCCAGGCCAAGGCAGCCGCGGCGCCGAGATCGTTGCTCAACAGTTTCCCGGTCTGCGCCAATTCATCGGCGTGATGGCGGATGAACTGGTCGGGCATCTTGTTGGCCACCACCGAGTCGGGCAGCCCGGCGGGCAGCAGACCGATCAGCAGCAGGCTACCGAAGGCCGGTGCTGCCCAGCATTGCAGGGGTCTGAAAGCTTGCAGCAGGTTGGCCATGATCCAGCCGATCAGGCCGATGAACACCAGCACCAGGTTGTGCAGTTCATGGTTATACAGCGGCTTTTTCAGTTGCAGGTAAACCAGTGCGAGCAGGGCGGTCAGCCCCAGCAGCAAGTTCAGCAAACCGTTGAGGCCCAGGACCCGGCCTTGCTCCAGCTTGAGTCGGTCGGCCAGGGTATGCCCCAACAGCAAGGCCAATGGCAGCAGGCAGGGCAAGATGTAGCTCGGCAATTTGCCGTTGCTCAGGCTGAAAAACAGCAGCGGCATTACCAGCCACAGCAGTAGAAAACCGATGCGGACCTGGCCACGGGTTGTCCATGCTTGCCGCAACGCCGACGGCAGCAATGCCACCCACGGCAGACTGAACGCCACCAGCAACGGCAAATAGAACCACCACGGCGCGTCATGCTGGGCGTCGTCACCGGCAAAGCGACGTATGTGTTCGTGCCAGAAGAAAAATCGCCAGTAATCGGGTTGCTGCGAGTGAATCGCCAGCGCCCACGGCAGACTGACCGCAATAGCCACGATGATCGCCACGGGGCCGTAGACCAGCAGCTCACGCCAGCGTTTTTGCCAGATCATGAAGGGCAGGGCGATCAGCACCGGCAGTAACCAGGCGAGAAAGCCCTTGGTCATGAATCCCATGCCGCAGGCCAGCCCCAGCACCGCCCAACCGGTCAGGCGCGGACCACGGCGGTCGCTGTCGAGCGCGAACCATAACGCGACCAGGCTCAGATTGACCCAGAAGGTGAATTGCGGGTCGAGATTGGCGTAGCCGGCCTGGCCCGCGACCACGGTGAAACTCATGTACAGCAACGCACAGGCAAAGCTTTTGCGCGGTTCGTTCCACAAACGACGGGCGATCAGAAAACACAACAACACACTCAGGCCCATGCTCAGCGCCGAGGCAAAGCGCACTCCAAACAGGTTCTGGCCAAACAAGGCCTGGCTGGCCGCAATCACCCAGTACCCGGCTGCCGGTTTTTCGAAATAACGCAGGCCCATGAAATGCGGCGATACCCAGTCGCCGCTCAGGAGCATGCCTTGGCTGATCTGCGCATAGCGGGTTTCATCGGGAATCCATAAGCCGTGGCTGCCCAACGGCAACAGATACGCCAACAGAAAAACCCCCAACAGCAGCGGCAGTCCCCAGCGTCTGCTCATGCGCCTTGCACTCCCAGCCAGCCTTCCCGGCCTTCGAGATGGCCGCGCACGACCCGGCCCGCTGGCAAGGCGCCCGGGGCTGCGGGAAGCAGGTCGCCCAAGGGTTTAAAGCCGATACCACGCTGGCGCGCATCGGCCAGCAGTTGACGGAAATCGTTGGCCATCAGAATCCCTTCTACTTCGGCGTGGATCGTGTAGACGTTGAGTTTTTCAGCGGAGAATTGGTCGAGGATGAACCCGTTGAAGTCTTTGGCTGCGACGGCAGGGCCCACCACTTCATCGAAGGTCGGCAGGTCCACCGGAATCTGCGGCGCCCCCAAGCCTCCGCCGGCCAACCTTGGTTGGAACAGGCTCTGGCCGCGGCAATCGCTGTTGTAGCGAAAGCCGAAGGCCTGCTTGGCCTCGATCACGCGTTCGTCCGCACGCCAACCGGCCGACGCCGAGCACTCGACGGCTTGCCCGAGGATGTCGCTGAGGGTGTCGACGCCCTGGCGGATCTGTTCGATCAGCTGCGCCTCGCTCCAACGCCCGGCATTGGCCTGCCAGCCATGGTGATCCCAGGCGTGCAGACCGACTTCATGGCCCGCATCCCGGGCCTGACGCATCAAGTGCCCGAGGTCGCGGCCGATCGGTTTGCCCGGCCAGGCCGTGCCGGCCAGCAGAATGTCCCAGCCGTACAGGCCGGCCGCGTTGGAACGGAGCATTTTCCAGAGGAATTGCGGGCGGATCAGGCGCCACAGATGACGCCCCATATTGTCCGGCCCGACACTGAAGAAAAACGTCGCCTTGACCTGCGCTTCATCGAGGATTTCCAGCAGTCGCGGCACCCCCTCACGGGTGCCCCGGTAAGTGTCGACATCGATCCGAAGGCCTGCCCGCATCAGCATGATTCTTCTTTGGAGTGCTCGGCTATTTCGAGCATGGCCTCGCGCAGGAAGAAATCCAGGGTGTTGCCGATGGTCTCGCTCATCTCCACCGTCGGCGTCCAGTCCAGCAGGCGCTTGGCGTTGGCGATGCTCGGTTTGCGGTGGGACACGTCCTGGTAGCCGGTGCCGTAGAACGCCTTGCTTTCCACGTCGCGGAAACCAGCGAACGGCGGGAAGTTGGCGCGCAACGGGTGCGCTTCGAATTGACGCAACAGTTCTTCGCCCAACTGACGAATGCTGGCCTCGTTGTCCGGGTTGCCGATGTTGATGATCTGGCCATTACAGGCATCGTTCTCGTTGTCGATGATCCGTGCCAGCGCTTCGACGCCGTCGGCAATGTCAGTAAAGCAGCGTTTCTGCTCGCCGCCGTCAAACAGGCGAATCGGCGTGCCTTCCACCAGGTTCAGGATCAGTTGGGTGATGGCCCGGGAGCTGCCGATCCGCGCCGAGTCCAGCCGGTCGAGGCGCGGGCCCATCCAGTTGAAAGGACGGAACAGGGTGAAGTTCAGGCCTTTCTGGCCGTAGGCCCAGATCACCCGGTCGAGCAACTGCTTGGAGATCGAGTAGATCCAGCGTTGCTTGTTGATCGGGCCGACGACGAGGTTGGAGCTGTCTTCGTCGAAGTTCTGGTCCTGGCACATGCCATACACTTCGGAGGTCGACGGGAAGATCACGCGCTTGTTGTATTTGACGCAGTAGCGCACCAGTTTCAGGTTCTCTTCGAAGTCCAGTTCGAACACCCGCAGCGGGTTGCGGGTGTATTCGATTGGCGTGGCTATCGCCACCAGCGGCAGGATCACGTCGCACTTCTTGATGTGGTATTCGATCCACTCGGAGTGAATGCTGATGTCGCCTTCGACGAAGTGAAAACGCGGATGGCTGCGCAAGCGGTCAATGGCATCGGAGCCGATATCGAGGCCGTACACCTCGTATCGGTCGTCGCGCAAAAGCCGCTCGGACAGGTGATTGCCGATGAAGCCGTTGACGCCCAGGATCAGCACCCGAGTGCGGCGTGGCGCGCGGCCGGACTCGGCGCCACGCAACACGGAACCGTCGACCAGCCCCAGTTCACTGGCCAGTTGCGGACCGCTCAGGTACAAGCCGTTGTCGTTACGCTGGCCGGAGGTGATGACCAAAGAGTCTTCGCCACAGGCAATGCGCAGCGGATCGACGCTGATGACCCGGCCCGGTGCCAGGCCCGCGTTGCCCTTGGCAACTTCTGCGCTCCAGACGATCAGCTTGTGTTCGCCAACGGCACAGAACGCGCCTGGGTACGGCTGGGTGACGGCGCGAACCAGGTTGAACAGATCTTCGGCGGGGCGCTTCCATACAAGCTTGCCGTCGGCCGGGGTGCGACGTCCGAATACCGTGGCTTTGGATTCGTCCTGCGGGGTTTCGCTGACGGTGCCTTGACGCAACGCCGGCAAGGCATCGCGCAGCAGGTCGATGGCGGCCACACGCAATTTGCGGTGCAGGCTCAGCGCTGTGTCGCTGCGTTCAATGGCCACCTGTTGCTGGGCGATGATTGCGCCGGCGTCGGCGCGCTTGACCATACGGTGCAGGGTCACGCCGGTTTCACTTTCACCGTTGACCAGCACCCAGTTGGCCGGTGCACGTCCCCGGTAGCGTGGCAACAACGAACCGTGCAGGTTGAACCCACCTTGGCGTGCCGTGGCCAACAGCGGTTCGCTCAGCAGATGGCGGTAGTAGAACGAGAACAGGTAATCGGGTTTCAGCTTGCTGATGCGCTCGATCCACAACGGATGGTTGGCATCTTCCGGGGCATGAACCGGGATGCCCTTGCGCGCGCACAGTTGCGCCACGGAGGCGTAAAAGGCGTTTTCCTTCGGATCATCGGCATGGGTAAACACCGCGGCGATCTCGAAGCCTGAGTCGAGCAGGGTTTCGATGCCGGCACAGCCGATATCGTGATAGGCGAAGACAACAGCTTTTGCGCTCATGAGAGAACCTGATCGGAAGAAGTGTTAGTGAGGCCGTCGACGGTGACAACGGGCGCTGGCGTGGCGGGTTGGCTACGCAGGACTTTCTCGACGAAGAATCGGGGGCGGGCGCGGACGTCGCTGTACATGCGGCCCAGGTATTCGCCCAACAGGCCCATGCCGATGAACTGCCCGCCGGTGAACACAAACAGCACGGCGAACAACACGAATGTGCCGTCGCCGGCCCATTCGGCGCCGAACACCAGGCGCAGGACGATCAACGCCGTGGCGAACAGCAAGCCGAGTCCGGCCATGGCGAAGCCGACGATGCTCAGCAACCGAAGCGGCGTGGTGGTCATGCAGGTGATCAGGTCGAACATCAGGTTGACCAGGCGCATGGGGCTGTATTTGGATTCGCCGTGTTCACGTTCGGCGTGGGTCACCAGGATCTCCGTGGTGTGCCGGGCAAAGCTGTTGGCCAGGATCGGAATGAAGGTGCTGCGTTCGCGGCAGGCGAGCATCGCGTCGACGATGCTGCGGCGGTAGGCGCGCAGCATGCAGCCGTAATCGCTCATGGCCACACCGGTCGAGCGCTGTACGGCCAGGTTGATCAGCTTCGACGGCCAGCGGCGCAGCGCGGAGTCCTGGCGGTTGTTGCGTACCGTGGCAACCACGTCATAGCCCAGCTCGGCCTGCGCCACCAGGCGAGGGATTTCTTCCGGCGGGTTTTGCAGGTCGGCGTCGAGGGTGATCACCACATCGCCTTTGCACTGCTCGAAACCGGCCATGATTGCCGCGTGCTGGCCGTAGTTGCGGTTGAGAATGACCGCCACCACCGGGCTGCACTCTCGATTGGCGGCCTCCTCGAGGATTTGTGCGGAGTTGTCGCGGCTGCCGTCATCGACCAGCACGATTTCATAGTCATGGCGCAACAAACGGCAGGCCGCTTCGGTCCGCCTGAGCAGCTCGGGCAGGCTGTCCTGTTCGTTGTAGACCGGGATGACGATCGACACGCAACGGATCGGATACGGTTTCACAGGCTTTTTTCCAGTGTGTTTTCGATGGCGTCGACGACACGATTGACGTCATCGGTGGTCATGTCGGGGAACAACGGAATCGAGCACAGGCGCTCCGAGTTCCATTCGGTGTTGGGCAGGTGAAGGTCAGGGAAACGCTGGCGGTACCAGGTGTGCAGGTGCGTGGCGATGAAGTGAATGCCAGTGCCGATGTTCTGTTCCTGCAAGGCCCTCATGAAGGCATCGCGATCCAGTCCGCAGCGCTCGGCGTCGATGCGCAGGACGAACAGGTGCCACGCGTGCCGCTGCGGATACGTCGGGATGGCCAGCGGTTGCACCGGTAAACCTTCGAGGCGTTGCAGGTAGGTGCGCGCCAGCTCGGTGCGCTTGGCGTTGATCGCACCCAGACGCTCCAGCTGCACCAGGGCGATGGCGGCATTGATGTCGGCCAGGTTGTATTTGAAACCCGGCTCCATCACTTGTGCCTGAGGTCTGCGACCGTGGGTCAGCCGGTCGTAGGCATCAACGCCCAGCCCATGAAACTTGAGCATGCGTACCCGGTTGGCCAGCGCGGTGTCGTCGCTGACGAACATCGCGCCCTCGGCGCAGGTCATGTTCTTGATCGCGTGGAACGAGAAGATCGCCGTGCCTTTCGCGCCGACATGTCGACCTTTATAAAAGGTGCCTGCTGCATGGGCGGCGTCTTCGATGACGGGGATGCCGTGTTTGTCGGCCAATGCGTAAAGTGGATCAAGGTCGAAGGCGGCACCGGCGTAGTGCACCGGAATGATTGCCCGGGTGCGCGGCGTGATCGCGGCCTCGATGCTGGCCAGGTCACACATGAGCGTGTCGCGGTCAACGTCGACAAAGACCGGTTTGGCACCCAACAGGCAAATCATGTTGGCCGTGGACACCCAGGTCTGCGACGGCGTAATGACTTCATCGCCCGGACCAATGCCCAATGCCAGTAACGTGATATGCATACCACCAGTGGCCGAAGAAAGTGCAACGGCATGACGGCAGCCGACATAGTGGGCGAATTGCTCTTCCAGTTGCTGGGTTTTCGGCCCGGTAGTGATCCAGCCGGAGCGCAATACTTGCTCTACGGCTGCGATTTCCTCATCGCCGATAGTCGGGCGGGAGAAGGGGAGAAACGCCGCATTCATAAGAATCTCCGGGCGAACGGCTTCCTTCAGCAAAATCGCCGAAAGAAGCGTGTTTTCAAGGGGTTGACTGTCGGAGCAGGTAGCCATCAATTGACTTTCCGGGCCGCGACCGGCAGCGTGACGACCCACAAGGGCTCGTCGGGTTGATTGAAGGTTATGCCCGATTTTGTGAAAGGAACATGAAAAACCGGTCTTCGAATCGTTTATCTGAAAGTCATACAGCCACTGTTCAGACTTCTGCCGTTTATCGCGATTTTTAGAAGAGAAGTCCTGCGGAAGTGTTCCCCTTTATATGAACAATGTTTCAATCCTTAGTTGTTTTTACTGAATTGTTTCCACTCAAGGCCGTTTCGTTTGATTGACTTAGTTAATACCCACTCTGTTGCTTCGAAGACCAACCCGATGACTGTCTACCTGGCCCGACTGGCGCCCTCCAGTCAGTTGACCATGCGCTACGTTTTGCAGGATGCGGCCGACCGTTTGGGTTTCGAAGACATGAACGTCGAGGAGATTCCCTGGCATCAGCTCCAACCCGACAATGTGATTGCGCTGGTCGCAGCGCTGCGTGAAGACGGCTACGCACCGAATACCTCGTCGCTGTACGTCAATGCGGTACGCGGGGTGATGAACGAAGCGTGGCGCATGAGCCTGATCAGTCAGGAACACTTGCTGAAAATGCGCTCGGTGAAAGGGATTGCCGGCACGCGTCTGTCCCAGGGGCGCAACCTCAGGCGCTCGCTGATTCAGGAGATGATGGCGGTGTGTGCCGCCGACCCGCGTCCTCAAGGCTTGAGAGACGCCGCCATCATCGGGATTTTGTACGGTTCGGGAATGCGCAAATCCGAGTCGGTGAACCTGGACCTGTCACAGGTGGATTTCAGCGAGCGCAGCTTGCGGGTCACCGCCAAGGGCAACAAGCAGTTGATCAAATACGCCCCGGCCTGGGCCTTTGAAAAACTGCAGGCCTGGCTGGAGCTGCGCCGTTCGCACCTAAAGGAAGGCGAGGTGGACGACCCGTTCCTGTTCAACCGCATCCGTCGCGGCAGCCACATCACCCGCGAGCGCATCACCAAACACGCGATCTATTACATCGCCCGGCAGCGCGGTGCGCAGGTCGGGGTGAAGATCATGCCGCATGATTTCCGGCGCTCGTTCATCACCCGGGTGATCGAAGAGCATGACCTGTCGATCGCGCAAAAACTCGCTCATCACAGCAATATCCAGACGACGGCCAACTACGATGTGCGCGACGACAACGAGCGGCGTCGGGCGGTGGATCGCTTTGATCTGTGATGGAGTGGATTCAGGGTTCACTCAGCACATGGGCATGGCCGATGGTTGATACGTGAACCTCGCTGCCAGCGGGCGGCGCGTACAGGCCAGAGCTGCGCACCATCAATGATCGACCGTGCGGGTCGCCGGCGACGGTGGGCTGCAACTCCACGGTCAAGGTGCAGGTGTTGCCGCTGAAATCCCGCTCGGTCACCACGGCGCGGCACCCGGCGACTTCGGTCGGACTGGGCTGGATGCTGACCAGTTGCAGCTGCTCGGGGCGCAGCATGATCTGCGCGGCATTGTTATTACGGTGGTTGTTAACCGGAATACGGCCCAGATCGCAATGGGCCCACCCGGCCTCGATCCTGGCGGGCATGACCACGGCATCTCCAAGAAACAGCGCGGTCTGTTCGTCGTCGGGATAGCGGTAAAGGTCCAGCGGATGGCCCGACTGCACCAGCCGGCCGTCACGCATTACCGCCAACTGATCGGCGAACGACAAGGCTTCACTCTGGTCATGGGTGACCAGGATGGTGGTGACGCCGGCGTCGGACAGCAATCGCGCGACCATTTTGCGCATGGCGCCCCGCAGACCGGTATCGAGGGCCGAAAACGGCTCGTCCAGCAACATCAGCCGTGGCTGCTGCGCCAACGCTCGCGCCAGCGCCACTCGCTGTTGCTGACCGCCGGAAAGCTCATGGGGCCAACGTTGGGCCATGCTCGCGTCGAGGGCCACGCTGTCCATCAACTCAGCGATTCGCTGGTGCTTCGCGTCGCCTGTGGTCGACAGCCCGAAACCGATATTGGCGGCCACCGTCATGTGCGGGAACAGCGCGCCGTCCTGGGGGACATAGCCGATCAAGCGCTGATGCGCCGGGACTTCATGGGTGTCGTCGACGAGTGTCTGGCCGTCGAGCGAAATACTGCCCGTGTCCGGGAATTCGAAACCGGCGATCATCCGCAGCAACGTGGTTTTGCCGGAACCCGAGGGGCCAACGATGACTGTCCGGCTGCCTTTTGGCACCGACAGGATGACGTTCTCCAGCGCTCGCTGAGAACCGTAATATTTGCAGATCGCGTGCAGTTCCAGAGCGTTCATCGTCCAGCCGTTCGTTTGGATTGGTAATAAAGAATTGCGGTCAACGGAAGCGACAGCACAATCATCAGCAGGGCGTAGGGCGCCGCGGCGGCATAGTCGATTTCGCTGGTCATGGCCCAGAAACCGGTGGCCAGGGTGCGCGTGCCGGTGGGGGCGAGCAGCAGGGTCGCGGTCAGCTCATTGGTGATCGCCAGAAACACCAGCGCGGCACCGGCGGCGGCCCCGGGCGCGGCCAGGCGCAGGGTGATCAGCCACAGTGCTCGCGCAGGCGAGCGGCCGAGGCTGCGCGCCATGTTTTCCAGTTCGACCGGTGCCTGCGCGATGCCCGCACGCAAACTCACCAGGGCGCGGGGCAAAAACATCAGCAGATACGCCAACAGGACGGTGATCGTGGTCTGGTAGATCGGTCGGGCGAAATGAATGGTAATGGTGACCAAGGCCAGGGCCACGACGATGCCGGGCAACGAGCTGGTGATGTAGTTGCAGCTTTCGAGCAACCGCTGCAGCCGACCCGGCGAGCGAATCGACAGCCAGGCGATCGGGATCGCGGCGCAGGTGGTCAGGACTGCGCCGCAAATCCCCAGCAGCAGGGTTTGTTCCAGCGCCGGCACAAGCTCTGCCAAGTCCCAGACTTGCGGGCCGCCCGCGATCAGCCATTTGCCCAAGGTGATCAGCGGCACACCCAAGGCCAGGGCGCAGGTGGTGATTTGCAGCATCAACCCCAGCACGGTGGCTTGAGCGTCCAGGCGCACCACCCGTTGTTCACGCGCGCTGCCGGAACCGACCCGGGCGTAACGCGCCGTACCGCGAGCGGCCGACTCGGCGGTCAGCATCACCAGGCAACACAGGGCGAGCACGCTGGCCAGCATGTGGGCAGCGGGGCCGTTGAAGGTGGATTTGAACTGATCGAAGATCGCCGTGGTGAAGGTGTCGAAGCGGATCATCGCGTACAGGCCATATTCGGCCAGCAGGTGCAGGCCCACGAGCAACGCACCGCCACAGATGGCCAGGCGCAGTTGCGGCAACACCACACGAAAGAAGATCGCCCAGGGCTTGAGCCCCAGGGATTCGGCCACGTCTTCGATCGCCGGGTCGAGCCGGCGCAACGTCGCTGCAATCGGCAAGTACAGGAACGGGAAGTAGGCGATCACCGAGACCAGAACCCCGGCAAACAGGCCGTGAATCGGTGGTACCAGGCTGACCCAGGCATAGCTGTGCACGAAGGCCGGCACCGCCAGCGGCGCGATCGCCAGCAACGACCAGCCACGTCGCCCGGGCAGGTTGGTGCGCTCCGTCAACCAGGCCAGGGCCAGGCCCAGGCTGATGCACAACGGAATCGTGATCACCACCAGCAACACGGTGTTGATCAGTAACTCGCCGACCCGAGGCCGGAACACCAGCGGCACCAGCGTTGCCCAGCCGGTTTGTACCGAGACGCCGATCACGAAGGCGATCGGCATCAGTGCCAGCAACGACACCAACACGGACAAACCGATTACCCAGGCGCCACCGCGACCGGCGAAGACGCCACGGGCGCGTCGTCGCAGGTTGACGGGTATCGCCGCGGGGATACCGGTTGGCAGGGATTCAGGGATCAATTAGAGCAGCCCCGCCTGAGTCATCAGGTCCACGGCTTTTTTGCTGTCGAGTTTCGACGCATCGACCATCGGGGCGTCGAGTTGCGACAAAGGCACCAGTTTCGGATTGGATGGGGCGTTTTTGCCCACGGCGTATTCAAACGACTTGCCAGTCTTGAGGATGTCCTGGCCGTCCTTGCCGGTGATCCATTTGAGCAACGCCTGGGCTTGTTCCTTGTGCTTGCTGGACGCCAATACGCCGCCCCCCGAGACGCTGACAAAGGCCCCCGGGTCCTTGTGCTTGAAGTAGTGCAGGGCCGTGTTGTTGCTGTTTTCGCCGGTCTTGGCTTGATCGCCGAAGCTGTAATAGTGATAGATCACGCCGCTGTCGATCTGCCCGGCATTCACCGCCTTGAGCACGGCGCTGTTGCCGCGATAGGCCGTAACGTTGGTTTTCATCCCTTTGAGCCATTCCAGCGTTGCGGCTTCACCCTTGAGTTCCAGCACTGCGGCGACGATTGCCTGGAAGTCAGCACCCGCCGGAGAAGCGCCCCAACGACCTTTCCACGCCGGACCCGCGAGGTCCATCAGTGATTTCGGTAAGTCGGCCTCGGGCAGTTTCGCAGGGTTATAGACAAACACGGTTGAGCGCGCGGCAATCCCGACCCATTTGCCATGGGCCGGACGATATGCCGCCTCGACTTGCTCCAGCGTCGTCGGGGCAACCGGCGCAAACAGGCCGGCGTTGTCCACCAGCACCATCGCCGGGGAGTTCTCGGTCAGGAACACATCGGCTGGGGACGCGGCGCCTTCCTGCACGATCTGATTGCCCATCTCGGTATCGTCACCATTGCGCACGGTGACCTTGATGCCGGTTTCCTTGGTGAAGCCCTCGACCCAGGCTTTGGTCAGGCTTTCGTGCTGCGCGTTGTAGACCACAATGCCGTCATCCGCTGCAAACACCTGTGTGGCGCCGAGCAGGGCAGTGGCCAGCAAGGCCGCTTTGAGGAAGGAAGGGGTAGAGGTGAACATTCTGTCGGCAGCTCCTGTTCTTTTGGAAGGCATGCACGTCCATTCGCGGATCAATCAATGCGAACCATTTGCATGTTTGAATCGCAGGGAATGTAGAGCTCAAAATGAGAAAAAAACGTCAAAGAAACCGTTAATACATGTCATTTACATTCAGATTAGCAGCACCTCGGCCCCTTGCCCGATGGGTCTGAATCAAACGGTGTGGTCACTGGCTCGATGGGCAGCCTTTCGAAGTTCCGCCGGCCGCCTGATTGATCGCAGCGGCCAGACGCTTGACGTTGTTCTGATGCGCCACCACCAATTCATCAATGCTGGGACCGGAAGGTGACTGCAACGTGCTGCGGCAAGTAATCAGCGTGTTATCACTGTCGCCAAGGCTGCGCAGGCGCCATTTGACGTCGATCAGCGCGTATTGCCCTGGAATCGAGTCGAAGCGCTGCACATCCAGGCGCAGTGACATTTTGCGTTGTGAATGGCTGTTGAGCAGTTGGTCAACCATGGCGCTGCGCAATTCATCCACCAGGCTCGCGGCCCACCATTCGGTTTCGAGTATCGCCAGGCCGCTGTTGCCCTGGCGGATCACGATCTGCGGACGATCGACCTGGGGCGGCACGCTGATGCTTTCAATCTCGATCTCCGAGGTACCGCCTCTGGATTGATTACCCAATTGCGCCGGAATCAGGGTGTGAAACTGAATCGGGTCACTGCGGCAAGCGGTGAGCAGTAACAGCGCGGTGACCAAGGTGATCTTCAGCGAAAAAGCCATGGTGTTGCTCCTGTGGTCAGTTGCGCGGTGGCGCCTGCAGATCCATCGGTGCGGCGTTGTTGGGGCGGCCGCGAATCAGCGATTCCGGATGGCGTCCCAGGTAATCCGAGAGCTCACGCAAGGAGCGCGACATGCGTCCGAGTTCGTCCAGGGTCTGGGTCAGCTGTTCCCGCTGCGGCGAATCTTCGGCGAGCGTCGAACTGGCCGATTGCAGGGTCTTGCTGACGTCGGCCAGGGTGGTTTGCACGCCCGGCAGCGTCTTGGCGTTGAATTGGGCGAGGCCTTTGCGCAGTTCGACGAGGTTACTGTCCAGATTGCCGGCAATTCGCTCGATCGGCAGTTGGTTGATCTTGTTGACCATGCCTTCGAGTTTTTCCTGCAACTGTTCGAGGCTGCCGGGAATGGTCGGAATACTGACCGGACGGGCGCTTGGATCGAACGCGACTTTCTCGGCCTTGGGGTAGAAATCCAGTGAGATGTACAGCTGGCCGGTCAGCAGATTGCCGCTGCGTGCCTGGGCGCGCAGACCGTTCTCGATAAAGGAACCCATCAAGCGCACGGCTGCGGCTTCATCATTGGGATCATGATTGAGCGCCTTGAGCATTTTGGTATGGGCCGAACCCAGGCGCTGCGGGTAGATCACGATGCCAACGTTGACCGGGAAGCTGCGCTTTTTCGCATCGAAATCCAGATTGATCGACACCACTTTGCCGAACTCCACGCCGAGGAATTCCACCGGTGCATCGACTTTGAGGCCACGCAGGGCCTGGTCGAAACGCAGGCTCAAGTATTGGCCCTTGCCACTGGGCGGGGCGAGGGCGGTTTGCTGGTCGGGGAACAGTTCATAGGCATACTCTTCTGCCGCCGGTTTATCGTTGGGGCTGTACTCCGGCGCGCGGAAGGCGATGCCGCCCACCAGCAGCGATGACAACGACTCGGTCTTCACCGCGAAGCCATTGGCGCCGACGCTGACATCAATACCGCTGGCGTTCCAGAACCTTGTGTTTTCGGTGACATAGGCATCGTTGGGCGCGTGAATGAACAGGTCGATGTTCACACCGTTACCGTCGGGGTCCAGCGCATAGGCCACCACCTGGCCGACCGGGATTTTTCGGTAATAGACCGGCGAGCCGATGTCCAGTGATCCGAGGTCCTGGGTGTGCAAGGTAAAGCGTTTGCCCGGTTCGCCATAGGTAATCGCTGGCGGGTTTTCCTGGCCTTTGAAGTGTTTCGAACGGGTGTTGGACTGGCCGATATCCGCGCCGATGTAGTCACCGGAGAACAGGGTATCGATGCCCGACACGCCGCCGGCACCGATACGCGGACGCACCACCCAGAACTGTGAGTCTTCACGGGTGAAGCTTTCCGCCTGTTTGGCCAGTTTGATCGTGGCGTTGACACTCTTCTGGTCGCTGCTCAGTTCCACGTCCGAGACCTGTCCGATCACCACATTGCGGTATTTGACCTCGGTCTTGTTGGCAGTCAGGCCGCTGCCGGTCTTGAACGTGACCGTGATGGTCGGGCCTTCCTGCATCATGCTGTGGACCACCAGGGAAATGCCCACCAGTACTGCGACGATTGGCACGATCCAGACCAGCGAAACGCTGAAACGACGAGTCTTGATTGGGGCCTGGCCAGGGGCTTGCGGCCCGTCAGTGACTTGCGACTTCATCCATGTCCTCCTCGGTGTGTGAGTTTTTATCCTGCTCGTTATCCCAGATCAGACGCGGGTCGAAACTCATCGCTGACAGCATGGTGAACACCACCACCAGTCCGAAAAACAGAATGCCCGGACGCGGTTCGATATCGGCCAGGGCTTGAAACTTCACCAGTGAGGCCACCAGGGCCACCACGATCACGTCGAGCATGGACCAATAACCGATGAGCTCGACGAAGCGGTATAACGTCGATCGTTCCTTGCGCGCCCATAGGCTGTTGCGATGCACCGTAATCAGCAGCAGCATTAACGCGACGAACTTGACGCCCGGCACCGCGATGCTGGCGATAAAAATGATCAGGGCGATGTCCCAGGCACCGTGCTGCCAGAAATCCAGCACGCCGCCCATGATCGTGCTGTCAGCACCGTTACCGACCATCTTCGTATTCATCACCGGCAGCAGATTGGCCGGGACGTAAAACACCAATGAGGTCAGCAGGTAGGCCCAGGTGCGGGTCAGCGAGTTGGTTTTGCGCCGATGCAACGGCGCGCCGCAGCGCTCGCATTGGTGCGGTTCACCTGTCATGTCGCAGGCCAGTCCGCAGCTGTGGCACAGGCAGAGGTTGAGTTCGCTGGCGACAGGAGGCGTTGTCATAGAATGTCCCACAGCTCACGGATATCGCGCCCGGCGATGCGGATCATCATCAGGCTGAGCACGGCCAGGGCAAACAGACCGATGCCGGGCAGCACATCCAGCAACCCGGCGAGCTTGATCACCGCAACCATGGCCCCCAGCAGACAGACTTCGAGCATGCTCCAGGGCCGCAGGGTTTCCAGCCAGCGCATGCAGAAGCTGAAACCGGGCGAGCGCCGGGAGGCGAGGGCATAGCTCAGCACCCAGATCAGCAGCAACAGCTGGAAAATCGGCGCGATGATCATCGCGATCGCCGCCACCATGGCAATGAACGTGATCGGCCCCAGGCTCAGGGCCAGCACCGAGTCCCAGAGGGTTGCGCTGTTTTTCAGGCCTTTGAGGCTGATGCTCATGACGGGGTAGAAATTGGCGAAAATCCACAGCATCAGCGCCGTCCAGGTCAACGCCAGGCGTTGTTCCACCGTCAGGCCGTTATAGCGCTGGAGCACACCGCCGCAGCGTGTACACAGGGTTTTTTGATGTTTGGCGAGCGTGACTTTTTCATACACGCAGTCGCAGTGCTCGCAGATGATCAGTTGGTCAGTCGTAGCCATTGGCCGCACTCGCCAGGACGCAGGAAAGTCAGAGCACCTCCTCAATATAGAAGTGCCTTGCGATTGAGCAAATCGAAAGGCCTAAACAACTGATTGACCGCGTTATCGTTTATCGCGAGCAGGCTCACTCCCACAGGGATCGTCGTCGTCACAAATGCTGTGTCCGCCGAAAATCCCCTGTGGGAGTGAGCCTGCTCGCGATAGCGGCCTGTCAGCCAACCAGTTCGCGCAGGCGATACCAGAACATCCCAAGCGCCAGCAACGGCGAGCGCAGCATCGGCCCGCCGGGAAAGGTCATGTGCGGCACGGCGCTGAACACGTCGAACCCTCGACTGTGCCCGGCATGGATCGCTTCACCCAACAGCTTCGCGCACCAATGCGTGACGTTCAGCCCATGCCCCGAGTAACCCTGGGCATAAAACACATTCGGGTGCTGACTCAAGCGGCCAACTTGCGGGAAGCGATTGGCGGAGATGCCGATCCGGCCGCCCCATTGATAGTCGATGCGCACATCGCGCAATTGCGGGAAGACTTTGAGCATCTGCGGGCGCATGTACGCCGTGATGTCAGCCGGATCGCGCCCGGAATAATGGCAGGCGCCGCCGAACAGCAAGCGCCGGTCCGCCGAGAGCCGGTAGTAATCCAGGCCGACTTTCTGGTCGCACAACGCCAGGTTTTGCGGGATCAACTGCACGGCAACCTCAGGTGCCAACGGCTCGGTGGCAATGATGTAGCTGCCGGCCGGGAGCACCTTGCCGCTGAGCTTCGGTTCGAGTTCTTCAAGGTGCGCGTTGCAGGCCAGCACCAGACTTCCCGCGCGTACCGTGCCACCGGCACAGCGAACCTGCACTGTGCTGCCATGGATCAACTCCAGAACCGGGCTCTGCTCGAAGATCTGCACCCCAAGGGATTGCGCCAGCCTTGCTTCGCCCAGCACCAGATTGAGCGGATGCAAATGGCCCGAACCCATGTCGACCAGACCACCGGCATAGACGCTTGAGTCCACCACTTGCTCACGGATCTGCTCCGGCCCGACCAGACGGGTTTCGTGGGCGTAACCTGATTCGGCCAGACTGTCGCGCTCCGCCTTGAACGCCGCGAATTGCGCCTTGGTGTTAGCCAGCTCGCAGAACCCCCAGCGCAGGTCGCACTCAATCCCGTGTTCACGGATGCGATTGCCCACCAGTTCCACCGATTCGATCCCCGCACGCTCCAGATAGCGCACCCCGTCCTCACCGACGTACCGGGTGAAACCGCTGACGTCATGGCCGATTCCGCGGATCAACTGCCCGCCATTGCGCCCGCTGGCGCCCCAGCCAATCCGCCGGCCCTCCAGCACAATCACCGAGAGCCCGCGCTGAGCCAGCTCGATCGCGGTGTTGACCCCGGTAAAACCGCCGCCGATCACGCAGACATCGGCCACAAGGTCCGAGGCCAGCGTGGGGTAGGGCGTCAGGCCTTTGGCCGTGGCCGCGTAGTAGGAATGTGCGTGTTCGTTATTCATTTGTTGGACTTCACTTTGCTCCAGGAACGGGTCATCAGTCGCATGATCGCCTGGGGCGGGGTGGTCGAAATGTAGAGTTTGTCGAGGACTGCCTGAGGTGGGTAAACCTCAGGGTTGTTCACCAACTCCGCGTCCATGTATTCCTTGGCGGCGGGGTTCGGGTTGGCATAGCCGACCGAGGCGCTGACCTTGGCAATCACTTGCGGGTCCAGAAGGTAGTTGATGAAGGCATGGGCTTCTTTCGGGTTGCTGGCATCGGCAGGAATCGCCAACAGGTCAAACCACAAGTTACTGCCTTCCTTCGGAATGGCGTAGGCGATGTTCACGCCGTTCTTGGCTTCCTTGGCCCGGTTGGCGGCCTGGAACACATCACCGGAATAGCCGAAGGCCACGCAGATGTCGCCGTTGGCAAGGTCCGACACGTATTTGGAGGAGTGGAAATAGGTGATGTAAGGCCGGATGCTCAACAGTTTGGCTTCGGCTTTTTTGAAGTCTTCAGGGTTCTCGCTGCGCGGGTCCATGCCCATGTAATTGAGAATCGCCGGGAACACTTCATCGGCCGAGTCCATCATCGATACGCCGCACTGGCTGAGTTTCTTGATGTTTTCCGGTTCGAACAGCACTTCCCAGGAATCGATGCGGTCGATGCCGAGCACTTGCTTGACCTTGTCGACGTTGTAGCCGATGCCGTTGGTGCCCCACAGGTACGGCACGGAATGCTCGTTACCCGGATCGTTTTTCTCCAGCAGCGTCAACAATTTCGGGTCGAGGTTCTTGAAGTTGGGCAACTGCGCACGGTCCAGCTTGAGGAACGCGCCGGCCTTCACCTGACGGGCGAGGAAGTGGTTGGACGGCACGACCACGTCATACCCGGTATGCCCGGCGAGCAACTTGCCCTCCAGGGTTTCGTTGGAATCGAAGACGTCGTAGATCACCTTGATCCCGGATTTGGCCTGGAAGTCGGCGAGGGTGGTTTCGCCGATGTAATCGGTCCAGTTGTAGACGCTGACGGTGGGTTGAGCCTGGGCAACGGCGCTGAACAGCACGGCAAGCGCGGCCGGCACCATGGATTTCAATAGACGCATTCGACACCTCTTTAGTTATTAGACTGTGTAGCAGCGAGGCTTACCCGCGAAGGCGGACTGACTGTCAACGACGATGTTGAACGGACCGGCCTCTTCGCGGGCAAGCCTCGCTCCTACAGGGGGGCGCGTGATCTCGCGTGGTTTTCAGACGCTAAGCATCAAGAACTCACGCTCCCAGGAACTGATCACCCGCTTGAAGTTCTCGTGTTCGGCACGCTTGACCGCCACGTAACCGCGCACGAATTTGTCGCCCAGATACCGTCCGATGGTTTCGCTCTCTTCCATCTGCGTCAGCGCATCCTCGATGGTGATCGGCAGGCGCAGGTTGCGGCGCTCGTAGGCTCGACCTTGCACCGCCGCACTCGGTTCGACGCGTTCAACCATGCCCAGATAACCGCACAACAAACTGGCCGCGATCGCCAGGTACGGGTTGGCGTCAGCCCCCGGCAAGCGGTTCTCCACGCGCATCGAATCTGGCGTCGAGGTCGGCACTCGCAGGCCGACGGTGCGGTTTTCTTCGCCCCATTCAACGTTGACCGGGGCCGAGGTGTCCGGCAGGAAGCGGCGGAACGAGTTGACGTTGGGCGCGAACATCGGCAGCACTTTGGGGATGTACTTTTGCAGACCGCCGATGTGGTGCAGGAACAGCTCGCTCATCGTGCCGTCGGCATTGGCGAAGATCGGCTGACCCGTGGCAATGTCGACTACGCTCTGGTGGATGTGCATGGCGCTGCCGGGTTCGTCGCCAATCGGCTTGGCCATGAACGTCGCCGCGACGTTGTGCTTGAGCGCCGCCTCACGCATGGTGCGTTTGAACACAGTGATCTGGTCGGCCAGGTCCAGCGCATCGCCATGACGGAAGTTGATTTCCATCTGCGCCGGGCCGTCTTCGTGGATCAGTGTGTCGAGGTCCAGGCCTTGCAGTTCGCACCAGTCGTAGACGTCTTCGAACAGCGGATCGAATTCGTTCGCGGCGTCGATGGAAAACGACTGACGACCGCTTTCCGCACGGCCCGAACGGCCCAGCGGCGCCTTGAGCGGCAAGTCCGGGTCTTCACAGCGCTGGGTCAGGTAGAATTCCATTTCCGGCGCGACAATCGGCCGCCAGCCTTTGTCGGTGTACAGCTGCAGCACTTTCTTCAGCACATTGCGCGGCGACAGTTCGATCGGGTTGCCGAACTTGTCGAAGGTGTCGTGGATCACGATGGCGGTCGGCTCGATGGCCCATGGAATCACATACACCGCGTCGGCGACGGGCTTGCAGACCATGTCGATGTCGGCCGGGTCGAGCAGGTCGTAGTAGATGTCGTCGTCGACAAAGTCCCCGGTTACCGTTTGCAAAAGCACACTTTCCGGCAGGCGCATGCCTCGCTCATGCAGGAACTTGTTGGTGGGTGCGATTTTGCCGCGTGCAATGCCGGTCAAGTCACTGACCACACACTCGACTTCGGTAATCTTGTGATCTTTCAGCCACGTGAGGAGCTGATCGAAAGGGGCATTCATAAAGACCTCGTTATTGGTTTTTTTTAACGCCGGGGAGGACGGTTTCATCCACCGCACACTTCCCCTGAGACGCGTTGACGACTATCTTGGGCGAGCCTTGCGGTTCCATCTATCCACTTTCAGCAGCACCAAAACGCACCAAACGAGTGCGTAAGGTCATTCATGTCAGCGTCCAGTCCAATACAGGTTCAAGCGTTCAACACCGACGATGTCGCTGCGCAAATCCGCGCCACGCCGGGTTGGGTCCAGCATTACCAGCAAATGTCGCCGGGGCATTTCGCCGGGCGTGTGCGCTACCTGGACCTGCAAGGCGTGGAGATTTACGAAGAGCAGATGAACACCCGGGTCGAACAGAATTTCAGCGCGCCCGAGGGTTCGCTGGCGTTCTGTTTCGATCGCAGCGACAACGCGCTGTATGTGTTGAATGGCGAAAGCCGCAACATCTGGATCACCCCGGAGAACTACCAGGAAGTCGCCGTGGTGTTTGGTCCGGAGTTCGTGCAGCGTCACGGTTTGAATGTTGCGCGGCTGGAAGGCTTGTTCATGTCGCCGCTGAACTCGGGGCAGAACGCCTTGTTCAGCCGCTGGTTGAGCGGCACCTTGACCCGCCTCGCCGAAACGCTCGACCCGCCGAGCAAAGAAGCGCTGACCCAGCAACTGCTCGAAGACTGCCTGTACATCCTCGACAACGCCTGTGTGTGCCTCGATCACGGCGGCCTGCAGCGCCGCACCGAAGAACGCGCAGTGATGAAACGCATCGGCGAATGGGCCGCCGACTCACCGGAAGAAACCCTCAACCTGCTGGAGCTTTCCCAGGTGGCCGGGGTTTCCCTGCGGCAGTTGCAGCACGCGTTCAAGGCCTTCACCGGGATGACGCCCACCCATTGGCTGCGCCTGCGCCGCCTCAACAGCGCCCACCGCGAATTGCTCGCGCGAACACCGAATGACACCACCGTTGCCGAAGTGGCGATGAATTGGTCGTTCTGGCATCTGGGGCGGTTTTCCAGCAGTTACCGGGCGCTGTTCAAGGAACTGCCGAGTGAAACGCTCAAGCGCATTCGCCCGAGCAGGACCTGATTCGCAAGTTCAGCCTCGCCGAGAGGGCGCAGTGACTGGCTGAACGACCGGTTTCTTGTTGTTCAAACCGTCGATGCAGGTTTCGCCAGTTCAATCCCGGCCGCACCCAATCGCTTGAGGATCTCAAACAGCAGATCGCTTTTGGTCGTGCCGACGATTCTCGGGCTGCTGACGTAGCCCGTGACCGTCAGCGTGATGCCTTCGGGGGTCAGTTTGCTGAACCGGACGAAGGTAGCCGGTTTGTCGAGGATGGTTTCGTTCTCGCGGTACGTGTCGTACAGCAGGTTTTGAACTTGCTCCGGATCGATGTCCAGCGGGAACATCAGCTCCAGTGTCGCCACCCCTTGTGCGCTGCCGCCAAGGGTGACGTTGCGCAGGTTCTGCGAGATCAGTTGTGAGTTGGGCACGATGACGATCGAGCGGTCACTGAGTTGTATTTCGGTGGCCCTGACGTTGATGCGGCGGATGTCGCCTTCGACGCCACTGATGCTGATCAGGTCGCCGACCTTGACCGGGCGCTCGGTCAGCAGAATCAGCCCGGAGACGAAGTTTTTGACGATTTCCTGCAAGCCGAAGCCGATCCCCACCGACAGGGCGCTGACAATCCACGCCAGGTTGGTCCACTCGATGCCCAGGGATGACAAGGTCAGCAGTATCACCAGGGCGTAACCGATATTGGAGAACAGTGTGCTGAGCGAGGCACACATGCCGGGGTCCATGTCGGTCTTGGGCAGGAACTCGTTATCCAGCCATCGGCGCAGTGCGCGAATCAGATAGATGCCGATGAACAGGGCCAGTAGCGCATTCAGCAAATGGCCCGGGATGATATTGAGTTTGCGCAGGCCATCGCCGCCGAGGATGGCGAACGTCTGGGTAAACAGTTGCCCCAGCGTCGTGCCGACGCCACCGACAAACAGTGAAATGACCGCCAGCAGCATTAAACCGGCGCGACCGACACCGGACAGAATGATCGACGCTTGCTCAAGGCGTACATCGCCGATTCCAAGCAATTGTTTGAGCGCCTTGCCGCTTGGACTCTTGGGTGAAAACAGGTACTCACAGCTGTCTCTGAACAATTGCGTCAGCAAGTAGAAGCCCGACAGGATGATAAAACCCCAGACCAGTTGGTACGTGATGAACCGTGCCAGGGAGATGTAACCGATCAGCAGCGCAATCAGCGATACCACCGTCGCAAAACCGGCCAACGAATAAATCAGGCCGGCAAGGGTGGTACTCGATTCGGGCGCTTCCCCGGTAGCCGCAACGGCTCGGCGGACTCTGCTGGCTCGCCGGAACAACGTGCCGATAATCAGCGTGACCACCAGCGCGATCAAACCGCGGCCAAACAGAATGGCCGGCGGGCTCATGCCGGTGACGTTGGTGATTTGTGCCAGGCTGACCAGAATCAGCAGTGTGACGGCCAGTATCCTGGGGAAGGGCTGGATTGCCAGTGCCACGGGATCGGAGATGGCCGGCAGCCGCCAGGAAGGATGTCGGGTCGACAGCAGCGCCCGGCTCAGACCGGTAATCAGGATGCACACATAGATGATTTTTTCGAATTCATCGGCAAAGTTCTGAATCAAAGGCGACAACGGCAATTGCCGGGTGAGCGCATAAAACAACAGTTGCATTGCAAAAGCCGTGGTCAGCAGCGTGGCCACGACAGAGGCCAGTGCGAGCGAGCTTCGACGCAAACGTCCTTCCGGCATTCGATGAATACACACCCAGGTCAGCCCGCGCTCCGCGATTCTTCGGCCCCAGGACCAAATCCCCAGGGCCAGCACGATCAATGCGACGGCGAACAGGCGCTCGCCGGGTTGCCAGGCGGCCTTGATTGCGCTGGAAGCCTGCTGGATGAATTCGCTCAGCCGCTGGCGGTCCTCCTTCAGCGGACTGAACAATGGCGCCCAGAACCCCGGCCCCAGGATACTGCCGCTGCGCAGCGTGACTTCGGTTTCCAGCAGGTTGCGGCGAATACCGGCGATTTGAATAAGGAGACCGGCAGCATTGTTTCTGAGTGCTGTCAGGGTTTTGAGGCTGGAATCGACTTTGGTCTTTTGCTCGGAGAGATAGGCTCTTTGCGTCGCGATATCCGATTTCTCTGACTCTACATCGTCGAGTGATACCGGGCCCAACACATCAAGTTGGGCTTGCAGTTGCTTCTGTTCGGGCAGCAGGAATGACTGCAGGCTATCCACGTCGTTGATAAACGACTGAACAGCATCTTGCAGGCCGACCATCTGGGTGAGGTTATTGGCCAGCGAAATCTGTTGCTTGATTCGGTCAAGGCGGATTTGCAGGTTTTGCAGATCACTCTGAGAAATGACTAACGACGAAGTACCCGATGTAATACCTGCAGCCGGCAGTATGTCGGCGGCCGACAGCGCTCCGTCACTGGTTGCAAGCAGCGTGAGCACGACGAACATCATTGACTTCAATGCATTACGCATGGGGGTGCTCGACTCTGTGGTGGGTCGCTCAACCTATGAGGTTAGGCCATCACGCCAAAACGATCGAAAAGAATCCTGTTCGCCGTCAGGATCAGGCAATACCGTGCAGAGAGTGGGTGCCGCGTGATCTACACTCTTTGTTGCTGAATCAAGCCCGGGATCAGCTACCCGGGGTTAATGCAGAGTGACGGGCTGCGTTGGAGGTCATTATGAGCAAGGTGTCATCCATCGGCCTGAGCATCGCATTGGCGGTTGCGTGCACCCAGGGTTGGGCTGCAACGGTCGTTCCGATGAAAGGGCAGAGTTCGCAACAGACCCAGCTGGACATCAATGAATGCAACAGCATCGCGTCTAGTCAGGCCGCGTCGACCGCACAGCCTGCTTCCGGAGGGCGATTGCGCGGTGCTGCCGCGGGGGCCGCCGCGGGATCGGCCGGGGCAGAAGTGCGCGGGCGTCAGCATGACGAGTTTTATGAGCGCATCGATGACGACACGAAACAGGACTATCGGCAGGACCGCGCCAAAGAGACCGCCGTGGCCGGTGCAGTGGTGGGCGGCTCGCGTCAGCGTCAGGAGCGCCGGGCACAAGAGAAAACCAGTGCCGCCACCACCTCGACGGCGTACACCAGTTGCCTGCAGGGCAAGGGGTATCAGGTTAATCCCTGAGCCTTTCGCGGCCGCTGCTCGAGCAGATAAACCATCAGGCAGGCGTACAACGTGACGGCGAGGAACAAGCCCATGCGCACCGCAAACGCGGTGTACACGTCCTTGCCTGCGATGCTGTCCTGAACCGACTGGCCCAGCAGGATAATCAGCGTGATCAGGGTGTTGAGCCAGAACCCCGGGCTGAACCCGGTCGGGCTCAGCGCGTAGAGCTTGCGCGCCAGCACCAGGCCGAACAGCAGCATCCACAGAAAGAACATCCACAGGTGCACAAACAGGCTGAGGGCGCTCCAGAACAGGATCGCCAGCAGGCCTGCGAGCAAGGTTGAACCAACGAGTTCGCGACCGGCTGTGTGGGCGTTGGTCGTGGAGCTTTGTTGGCCCAGGCTGACGGCTTTGAGGATGATCGGCAGGTAACCGGCCGGGTCGATCAACGCGAGCAGGAACGTCGGTAACACGATCAGGGTTGCACGTAGCGCCACTCGGCTGACCTCTTCGGCGGGCAACGTCGGGGCGGGTGGCGGGGAAGGGGCGTTGGGCGGATCCGGGAATAACCCGTGACTGACCGCCACGACCGCTACGGCGAGCAGCAAGCCCTTTACCAGTGCACCGATGACCATCGCCGCCAGATCGAATTCGGCAACGCCGGCCGAGGAAATCATCGTCAGGCCAATCACCAGAAAGGTCACGATCAGGGCATTTCCACCGCGCAGGCCAAAACGGAAGACCAGGAACAGGCTCAGACCGATCAGCAGCACGCCGCTGACGGGGTAATAACGCAGGATCGGGATCAACAACAGGCCGAGGCCCGTGGTCAACATCGCAGCCAGTGCGAGCACCACGGCTGCCTTGAATGGCAACGGGCGATTGATCGAGGCCAGCAGGATCAGGCACAGCACCGGCGCGAGAAAGGGGATCGGCAACCCGAGGCCGAAGCTGGCGGCAAGGCACAGCGCCGTGCCAGTGGCCAGGCGTAATGCGCGCTGTTCCCGGGGCGTGCGTTTAGTAGGCATAGCTCAGCCAGCTCATGAAACCCAAAAACAGCCGACCCAACGGGTTCAGCGGGTTGCCTTGAGTCGGGAAGGCCATGACTTCGGCCTGCCCGCCAGCACGGATGGCGCCGCTGTCACGCAAGGTTTTTCGGGCGTCTTCGGAGAGCTCGATAATCACCGGAAAACGCTGGGCCGGTCGCAGCCAGTCGCGGCTGTTCTGGACACTGGGCAAGGTGCCAGGCGCCGGTGTCTGTCCGACACTGACGCCATAACCGACACTGCGCACGCGTCCGTCGAACACTTCGCCCGGGAATGCATCCAGGACGATCGCCACAGGCGTATCGACTTTCACCAGACCGAGGTTGTTTTCAGTCATGTCCGCGCTGATCCAGACATCGTGGATGGCAATCAGGGTCATGACCGGGCCACCGGCCGCGGCGAACTGCCCGGCGTCGGTGCGCAGGTCGGTGACCAACCCCGCCGAACGGGCGCGGATCTGTGTGTTGGACAGATCCAGCTCGGCTTTCGACAGCGCCGTGGCGGCGCTTCGCAGCAGGGCGTTGTCTTCCTCGCTGCCACCTTCTTGCTCGCGCGCTCGTTGCACTTCGGCGCGGGCGGCCGCGACCTGGCTGACCGCCTGTTCACGATTGGCGCGAGACACTTCGAGCAGACGCACGGAAATGGTTCCGGGGTCTTCGCGGTACAAACCTTCCAAACGTTGATTGTCTTGTTTCGCTTTCAGTTCGTTGGCCTGGGCCGCGCGCAAGTTGGCTTGCGCCGAAGCGATGCCGGCGGTGCTGGCGCCGATCTGCCGACGGGTCGATTCAAGGTCTGCGCGGGCGCGGTCGACGGCGATCTGGTAGGGCTGCGGGTCCACTTCGAACAGCACGTCGCCCGCCTGGACGTCCTGATTGTTGCGCACGTTGACGCGGATCACCCGGCCGGCGACTTCCGAGGCGACCGGAATGACAAAGGCGCCCACGCGGGCTTGTTGCGTATAGGGCGTGAAACGGTCGGCCGCCAGGTACCACGCCAGGCTCAGGAGGATCAGGAGCAGCACCCATTTGATGCCTTTTTTCGCCGGGTCGGCGGCAGGCTCAGGAGGCTTTGGGGCGGGCACCTCGGGGACAGGCTGCACGGTTTCACTCATGGCTGTTTACCTTGTGGGGCAGGGAGGGCGGCGGGCTCGCTCAGCAGGTCGCCCCAGTCGGTGCGTTTTTCCATCTGCTGGCGGGTGGCTTCATCGACTTTGGGCTGGGCGCTGTACCAACCGCCACCGAGGGATTTGTACAGGGCAATCAGGTTGCTCACCGCGTTGCTGCGGGCGACCAGGTAGCTGTCCTGCTGTTCGAGCAGTGCGCGCTGAGCATCGAGCACCCGCTGAAAGTCCGAGTAACCTTCGCGGTACTGCGTGCTGGCCAGCACCAGCGAGCGTTTGGCGGCCACTCCGGCTTCGCTCAGGATGCGTTCGCGCTCCAGCGATTTGATCAAACCAGTGGCGGCATCGTCAGCCTCCCGCGCAGCCTGTCGGACTTTGTCGCGGTACGCCTCGATCAGTTGCTGCAACCGCGCATCCTGGATGCGCACGTTATTGCTGATCTGGCCATGGTCGAACAGGTTCCAGCGCAGGCTGGGACCGCCGATCAGGTCCAGGCTTCTGGACGTACCGTTGAGCGTGTCGGCCGACCAGACGATGCTGCCAAGCAAGGTCAGCGACGGATAGAAATCACTTTCGGCCACGCCAATCAATGCCGACTGGGCGGCGACATTCAGCTCGGCGGCGCGCACATCGGGCCGACGCAGCAGCAGATTGGCCGGCACATCCTGGAGCACGGCGCGATCGACCAGCGGGATCAAGCCTTCGTTGCTCACGAGCATCGGTAACGCGCCGGGCGGTTGCCCGATCAGCACGGCCAACGCATTACGCGTTCGTTGCAACTGGTCTTCGAGGGAGGGGATGGTGCTCAGGGTGCCGAGGTATTGGGTTTTGGCCTGTTGCAGGTCGAGTTCCGCTTGCTGGCCGCTGTTGAACAGTTTCTCGGTGATCTCGAAATTACGCTTTTGTTGTTTGGCGTTCTCCCGGGCAACGCGTAACCGGGCCTCGGTGGTGCGCAACGAAAAGTAGGTGTCCGCGACCTGGGCGCGCAGCAATACCAGCACGTCTTCATAGTTGGCCTGAGCGGCAAAATAACTGGCGTCGGATGATTCGATGGCCCGGCTGAAACGCCCCCAGAAGTCCAGCTCCCAACCCATGTCGAACCCCGCGCTGTATTGCCAGAAATGGCTGTCCTGGGGATTGGTGCCACCCGATTGCCGGCGATTGAAGTACAAACTGTCGGCGCTGGCTTGCTGCAGTTGCGGGTACAGAGCGCTTTGCGCAATGCCCAGCTGGGCACGGGCTTCCATCACGCGCAAGCCGGCGATTTTCAGGCTGGAATTATTTGCATCCGACTCGGCGATCAGCTGATTCAGTAGAGGATCGTTGAAGACCTGCCACCACTGGCGGATATCCGGATTCGGTCCGCGTTGACTGGCGTGTTCAAGGGCTGCGGTATTCCAGTGTTCGACCCACGTTTCGCCCGGCGACTGGAAGTCCGGCCCCAGCCGCACGCAGCCACTCAGGCCAAGTGCGCCGAGCAGGAGGAGGTGGCCTGGCAGTCTTTGCAAGGAACGGCCTCGAGGCATCGCGTATCGTCCAACCAGAGAAGGTCACTGGAGCATAGCCGTCCAAATGAGCAACCGGCTGTTAAGCTTCTCAGGCAACCTCAAACTTCTGCGATCACTTATAGGCAGGACACTCATGAGTCTTTTTGTGCTGGGGGGCAATTTCTGGGAGAAGGTGCGGGCGTTGTTTATCCGCTCTGCCAAGGTGGTCAATCCCGAGGCGGCGTAAGGCGTGCCTGCTAGCGCGAAATGATCCCGTGATCGATCGCGTATTTGACCAGGGCTGCGGGTTTATCGATGTTCAGTTTGCGGCGGATGCTCAAACGATGGGTTTCCACAGTGCGCACGCTGATGTCGAGCTCGCGGGCCATTTCCTTGTTGTTCAATCCTTGCGCCATTTTGTACAACACCTGGCTTTCGCGAGGGGTCAGCTCATTGTCGGTGCTTTTGTCGGCTATCAGCCGCTGGGCGATTTCGGCGCTGTAGAACGTGCCGCCACTGACGATGGCTTCGATGGCCGCAATGATTTCCCGCGACGGTGAGTTCTTCAGCACATAGCCGCTGGCGCCGGCGCGAACGGATTCACTCACGTATTCATAATTGTCGTACATGCTCAGCATCAGCACCTTGAGCGACGGATACTGGCTGCGCAGCACGCGGGTCAGCTCAAGCCCGTTCATGTCGCGCAGGCTGATGTCGACCAGCAACAAGTCTGGCTGGCAGCGCCCGACCATCTCGATGGCCTGCGCGCCACTTTCGGCTTCGCCCACCACTTCCAGGGGCGCCATGACCGCGAGCAGCGCTTTGATCCCGTCGCGGACCAGGGAGTGATCGTCGACCAGGGCGACGCGGATCGGGTAGGGCAGGTTCATCGCAGATATTCTCTCTTGTTGTAAGGGGGTGGGTCAGCGTTTCGCACCGGGCATTTTCATCGGCAGCAGCACGTCCAGCTCACTTCTTCCAGGCATCGATATCAGGTCGAACCGCCCGCCAAAATGTTCGACACGCTCACGGATATTACGCAGGCCGATGCCCGCGTGGCGACGTTCGACCTGGGCGACATTAAAACCGACACCGTCGTCGACCACCGTCAACCGCACGGATTCCTGTGATCCATGCAGGGTAATCGAAACGTTTTTAGCCTGTGCGTGGCGTTCGATGTTGGTCAGGCCTTCCTGCACAATCCGGAACAGCGAAACCGCCGCGCCGTCGACCAGGTCACAGTCAAATTCATTATCGTCGTAAGTCACGGTGAGACCGCTGCGCTGCTCGAATTCGGCGGCGAGCTGGCCGATCGCCGCCGGCAGGCCCAGCGTGTCGAGCAATGACGAGCGCAGATCGTGAGAGAGGCTGCGAACCTCGCCAATCGCGTCGCCAAGGCGCTCCGTGGCATCTTTCAGCGTATTCAAACCCTTGTCGTTGGCCTGGCCATTCTCCAGCAGCAGGCTGGCCAGTTCGAACTGGAATTTTATGGAGACGAGCACCTGGCTGATGCCGTCGTGCAGCTCCCGGGAAACCCGTGAGCGCTCTTCCTCCTGGAGGCTGACGATCCGCTGGGTCAGGCGCTGGAGTTTTTTGTCCGCCAGGCGATGCTCGCTGACGTTGAGCGTCATGCCGCTGGCGAAGACAAACAGCACGGCCACGAGCGCCACCGCGGCAATCGCCAGCATGGTCTTGCGGATGCCGTGGGCCACTTCGTCACGCGCCTGCTGGGTGGCGCGCTCAACGTCTTCAAGGTAGATGCCGGTACCGAGCATCCAGCCCCAACGGTCCAGCATCACTACATACGCGAGTTTGTCGGTGACCTGACCGGAGGAAGGCTTGTTCCAGGCGTAGCGCTGAAAACCTTCGCCGGATTGCGCACTTTTGAGCAGTGCCTGAATCACCGGCAAACCTTGGGGATCTTTCATGTCCCACAGGTATTTGCCCACCAGTTCCGACTGGCGCGCGTGCATCAGGCTGCGACCCTCACGGTCGTAGACGAAGAAGTAGCCGTTGATGCCAAAGCTGAGCTTGCGCAGTTCTTCCAGCACCTGTTGCTGGGCGTGCTCGTCACCGTGGCCGTCGTCGTAGAGCGGTGCGATCAGGCTCTGGGCCATTTCCACGTAGTTTTTAAGCTCGGCGCGTTTGCTCGCCAGAATGCTGTCTTCAATCAGCTGCGCCTGTTGATCGCCGAGTTGGCGATTGAGGGAAATCACCAGCGCGCAGATCACCGCGATCGCCAACACCAGCGGCAGAATCCCGAGCGCGACGATTTTGTGTTTGAGCTGCATCTTGGCTCCTGACCGGACCGAGGGAAGGCGATGGCCCGGCATCATATGTCAAAGATACGCGCGTCCAGTAGCGGTGCTGGACGGAATGACCTGCGGCGGGGATGTCTGTCAGGTGAAATGCAAAACCCTTGTAGGAGCGAGCCTGCTCGCGATAGCGGTAGGTCAGACGACATTGATGGTGAATGTCAGTCCGCTATCGCAAGCAGGCTCGCTCCTACACAGCAATTACCGCATCTACGTAGAACTACGTAGGCGCCATGTACGTAGTAACGCGGATTTATTTGTGGACGGCATGCGGGGATATTGGGCCAGCTCCGCACCGCGGACACAATTATAAAAAATTACCGCCGCAGTCCACTGGCTGTCGGCAGGAGACACGCTATGCCCCGTATGGCTAAACACCTCGCCTGGTTTGCCGTGGCTGTTCTGGGAGCGTTTGCGCTAAGTGTCGTGGCCTTGCGCCGCGGCGAAGCGATCAACGCCCTGTGGATCGTAGTCGCAGCAGTCGCTATCTACCTCGTTGCCTACCGCTACTACAGCCTGTTCATCGCCACCAAGGTGATGCAACTCGACCCCAATCGTGCCACGCCCGCCGTCATCAACAATGATGGCCTGGACTACGTGCCGACCAACAAACACGTACTTTTTGGTCACCACTTCGCGGCCATCGCCGGTGCAGGTCCGCTGGTCGGCCCCGTTTTGGCGGCGCAGATGGGCTATCTGCCCGGTACGCTTTGGCTGATTGCCGGCGTGGTGCTGGCCGGTGCGGTTCAGGACTTCATGGTCCTGTTCATGTCCACCCGCCGCAACGGCCGTTCCCTGGGCGATATGGTCCGGGAAGAAATGGGCCGCATCCCCGGGACCATTGCGCTGTTCGGCTGCTTCCTGATCATGATCATCATCCTTGCGGTGCTGGCATTGATCGTCGTGAAAGCCTTGGCCGAGAGCCCGTGGGGGATTTTCACGGTGATGGCGACCATCCCGATCGCGATGTTCATGGGCATCTACATGCGCTACATCCGCCCGGGTCGCATTGGTGAAATCTCCATCATTGGTGTGCTGTTGCTGCTCGGTTCGATCTGGCTCGGTGGGCAGATTGCTGCTGATCCGGTCTGGGCCAAAGCGTTTACGTTTACTGGCATTCAGATCACCTGGATGTTGATCGGCTACGGTTTTGTCGCCGCGGTATTGCCGGTGTGGCTGATTCTGGCCCCGCGTGATTACCTGTCGACTTTCCTGAAGATCGGCACCATCGTCGCCTTGGCGATCGGCATTCTGATCACCATGCCCGACCTGAAAATGCCGGCACTGACCCAGTTCATCGACGGCACTGGCCCGGTGTGGAAAGGCGGGTTGTTCCCGTTCCTGTTCATCACTATCGCCTGCGGCGCGGTCTCGGGTTTCCATGCACTGATTGCCTCCGGCACCACGCCGAAACTGTTGGCCAGCGAAGGTCATGCCCGTTACATCGGTTACGGCGGCATGCTGATGGAATCCTTCGTCGCCATCATGGCGATGGTCGCGGCTTCGGTGATCGAACCGGGCGTGTACTTCGCCATGAACAGCCCGGCGGCGCTGGTTGGCTCTGATGCTGTTTCGGTTGCTCAGACCGTCAGCAGCTGGGGTTTTGCAATTACTCCGGAAGCGCTGCAAGCGGTGGCCAAGGACATCGGTGAAACCACGATCCTGGCCCGTGCCGGCGGTGCGCCGACCCTGGCGGTCGGTATCGCGCAGATCCTGCATCACGTTCTGCCAGGTGAAAACACCATGGCGTTCTGGTACCACTTCGCGATCCTGTTTGAAGCGTTGTTCATCCTGACAGCCGTCGATGCGGGCACCCGTGCCGGGCGTTTCATGTTGCAGGATTTGCTCGGTTCGTTCGTACCGTCGCTGAAGCGCACTGAATCCTGGACCGCCAACCTGATCGCGACCGCTGGTTGCGTGGCGATGTGGGGTTATCTGCTGTACCAAGGCGTGATCGACCCTCTGGGCGGCATCAATACCTTGTGGCCGTTGTTCGGTATCTCCAACCAGATGCTGGCCGGTATCGCGCTGATGTTGGCGACCGTTGTGCTGATCAAAATGAAACGTCAGCGCTACGTCTGGGTGACCATGTTGCCAGCCGTGTGGCTGCTGATCTGCACCACCACCGCAGGCTTCATCAAGCTGTTCGATGCCAACCCGGCGATCGGTTTCCTGGCCCTAGCCAAGAAGTACAGCGATGCGCTGGCCAACGGCCAGATCCTCGCCCCGGCGAAGAGCATCGACCAGATGCACCACGTGATCTACAACGCCTACACCAACGCAACGCTGACCGCGCTGTTCCTGCTGGTGGTCTTCAGCATCCTGTTCTTTGCGCTCAAGGTCGGCATTGCGGCCTGGGGCAGCAAGGAACGCACGGATAAAGAAGCCCCATACCAGGCGCTGCCGCAAGCGTGAGGGAGGAGGGCGCCAAATGTTCAATGACCTGAGTCGCCTCGGTAAATACCTCGGTCAGGCCGCGCGCTTGATGGTGGGCATGCCGGACTACGACACCTACGTCGAACACATGCAGGGCAAACACCCGGACAAGCCGGTGATGAGCTACGAAGTGTTCTTCCGGGAACGCCAGGAAGCGCGTTACGGGAGCAAGGCCGGGCCTAAATGTTGTTGAGGTAACTGGCGGCTTGATGCAATCCCCGTGGGAGCGGGCTTGTTCGCGAAAGCGGTGTGTCATTCAACACTGATGTTGACTGACACGACCTCTTCGAGAGCAAGCCCGCTCCCACTTTTGTTTTGTGTTGTCTTTTAAATCCTCGACGGCGTCCTCGGCGCCGGTAAATCTTCAACCATGGACTAAACTCAGCGAGCCAATCGACTGCGAGGTGTTGTTCATGGCAAAGGACAAGAAATCCACCAAGAAACGTCATTCCGTCGACATCGCGAAGATGTCCAACAAGGACTACCTGAGTGAACTGCGCCGACTGCATGTCGAAATAGTGAAGTTGCAGGAATGGGTGCAGCATGAGGGCATCAAGATCTGCATTGTCTTCGAGGGCCGCGACGGGGCGGGCAAGGGCGGCACCATCAAGGCGCTGACTGAACGCGTGAGCCCACGGATCTTTCGCGTTGTGGCGTTACCTGCCCCGACCGATCGCGAAAAAAGCCAGATGTATGTGCAGCGTTACCTGCCACATTTGCCTGCGGCTGGCGAAGTGGTGATCTTTGATCGCAGTTGGTACAACCGTGCGGGCGTCGAGCGCGTGATGGGGTTTTGCACCAAAGAGCAGGCAGTCAGTTTCCTGAGGGCTGTCCCCTTGGTCGAGCGGGCAATCGTCGACTCGGGCATCATGCTGTTCAAGTATTGGCTGGAAGTCAGCCCGCAGGAACAGACCCGACGGCTTGAAGCGCGGATTGAGGACGGCCGCAAAATCTGGAAGCTCACCCCAATGGACCTGAAGTCGTACAGCCGCTGGTATGACTACTCGCGTGCACGTGATGACATGTTCAAGGCGACGGATACCGGACATGCTCCCTGGCTGGTAGCCAACTCGAACGACAAACGACGGGCTCGCCTGAACATCATCACCGATTTGCTCAGCCGCATTCCTTATGAAGAGGTGCCGCGCGAGAAAGTGAAGTTGCCCAAGCGTCAGCGGCCAGGCGGTTATCACGAACCGGATTACCCACTAAAACGCATTCCCGAAAAGTTCTGAGTGCGTCGTCAAATCTTTCATGGGTACTAAAGCGAATAAAACTATTGATAAAAAGGTACATAAGCTTTAAACGGGAAGAACACTGGCGTATTGCTAGCAACTAAAAAGTGGATATCGCCAGTTTTGGCACAGGGAGCGCTGATGAGTTTTTGTCCATTGTCCGACTCCCCGCAGCAATCCGTTGTCGCCACGCTACCGAAGAGTCGGCCGGATGCTGTCGGCACAGCCTGCAAGGGCCATGAAGAAACGGTTGAACAATTGCTGACCTCGGCTCGCCACTGGGCTCACACCACCGCATGGGTGGTGTACCGTGCCGGCGAACACATGCATCTGGTCGGGCAGGGCGATCCGCAGGCGAAGTGGCCGTCCAGTGTGGCGAGTGAAGAATTTGAGGCTTTTTGCCAGGCCCGGCACTTGCACCGATGGCCGACCGGTCGAGGTGAAAGTGTATTGGGATGGCTGCTCGCGCCCATCAAAGATGCTGCGGAACCGGCGCTCGCCGAATTTGCCCAGCGCCTGGGCATGCAGGTACAGACCGATACCCTTGCCCGAGCGCAAATTACTCAACGGGTGCTGTATGAAATTACCTACCTCGCGAGTTCGACCCGCGACCGGTTTGTATTTCTGGTGGGGGTTCACCGGCTACTCGCCAGCCTGATCGACGCCGAGAACTTCTATCTCGCACTGTATGACCCGCATACCGGCAAGATTGACTATCCGTATTACGTCGACATCATCGACGTTGATGCCGTGGAGGCCGAACACTACGAGTACCTTGATGTTTCACACCTGTCGTTGACCGGCCAGGTGTTGACCACCGGCCAGCCGTTGCTGATCGACGCCGCCGGCATTCGCGCGGCTCAGGCCGAGGGCCGCTTCTACTGCGTGGGGGATCGTCCCGAGTTCTGGATGGGCGCGCCGTTGAAAAATGCCTCGGATGACGTGTTTGGCATGCTGGCCATGCAGGTCTACGACGTTTCCCGTACCTACAGCGCTGAAGACCGCGCATTGTTTCTAGTGGTGGTCCGCCACGTGGCCATGGCGCTGGACCGGATCCTGCACCGCGAGAATCTCGAAGGGATCGTCATGCGTCGCACCCTGGAGCTTTCGGCACTCAACGACGCCTTGAGGCAGGAAGTGGCAGAACGTGAGCGCGCCGAACATCTGCAGAGCGCGCTGTTCCAGATTGCTGAACTGTCAAGCCAGCCTGGCGACATGGCTGAACTGTTTCAAACATTGCATGGCATCGTCGGTGATCTACTGTTCGCGCAGAACTTCTACATTGCACTGTTCGACGACACGACCACTGAAGTGACTTTTCCGTATTACGTTGATGATCGGCAGACAACCTGTCCGTCGGCACGGCGTGGACGCCGGGGCCTGACTGAGTACGTTATTCGTCAGCGTCGACCTTGCTTGATTGACGCCGACGAGGCTGAACGATTGCATGTGCACGGTGAAATCGAAATTGCCGAAGAGTGTTACCGGTCCTACTCCTGGCTGGGCATTCCCTTGTTCGATGGCGATGTGGTGCGTGGTGTACTGGCGGTACAAAGCTATACCTCGCAAGTGCGGTATACCCTGCGTGATCAGGAACTGCTGACGTTTGTGTCGCGGCACATCGACACCGCGTTGTCGCGACGCACGGCCGCCGAAGCCATCCATTCCGCCAACCTCAAGCTCGAAGCCCGGGTGCAGAGCCGCACCCGAGAACTCGATCACGCCAATGCCAAGCTGCAACACGAAAACTCCCACGATGCGCTGACCGGGCTGCCGAACCGAACCTACCTGCAACAGCACCTCAATCAGGCCTGGTTGCGATTCGGCAGCGAAGGCGGGCACCTGGCGGTGATGTTCATCGACCTTGATCGTTTCAAAATGGTCAACGACAGCCTCGGCCACCATTTTGGCGATCTGCTGTTGAGGCAGGCCGCCCACCGCTTGCGCAGCTGCCTGCGTGACACCGACATGCTCGCACGACTGGGGGGCGATGAATTTTCGGTGCTCGCTCCCGACGCGCCGATGGACGTGGTGATCGAAATCGCCGAACGGATCCTGGTGGCGTTTGACCTGCCGTTTTTTATCAATGGCCATGAGGTTTTTTCATCCTGCAGTATCGGTATTGTCAGCGCCGACAATCAGTTCCATCACGAACCGGCCGACTTGCTGCGCGATGCCGATGCAGCGATGTACCGGGTCAAGAGTGCCGGTCGCGACAGCTACGCGGTGTTCAATCAGGAAGTGCGCCGAGAAGTCTCGGACCAGATGGAGCGCGAAGGGGCCTTGCGCAATGCGCTGAAACGCACCGACGAACTGCTGCCGTATTTCCAGCCAATTGTCAGCGTTGAAACGGGTGAACTCCTGGCCCTTGAAGCGCTGATCCGCTGGCATCAGCCGGGCGGCCGAGTGATCGCACCAGGGGAGTTTTTGCCGAACGTCGAAGGGTTGCGCCTGATCGGTCGACTGGACCTGTACATGCTCACCAGCGTTGCAGTAATCCTCGCACTCCCTCAACACGCCAATTGGCCGCCGGTGCACGTGAATTGCTCCAGCTACAGCATGACGCGCCCGGACTTTGCCAGTGATGTGCTTGCCCTGTTGGCGCAGCACCGGGTCGCGCCGTCGCGGATCTGCCTGGAGTTGACCGAAGGTGCCCTGGTGGCCGAGCCGGCTATTGCCCGGCAGAACATGCAGCAATTGGCCGACAATGGCATGTCGGTGGTGCTCGATGACTTCGGTGCAGGATTTTCATCCCTGAGCTACGTGCATCAATACCGTTTCAGCGGCTTGAAGATCGACAAGTCTTTCATCCTTGAACTGACCACCAGCGCCCGCAGTCGCGCGATCGTGCGGGCAATTGTGCGGATGGCCGAATCGCTGGACCTGAGCGTGGTGGCCGAAGGTGTCGAGGATGAAGCGACGCTGATCTTGCTGCGCGAAATGGGGGCAGGGCAGGCTCAGGGTTATTATTTTGCCAAGCCCATGGGGTTGCAGGCGTTGCTGGATACGTTACTTGTCGCTCGCTAAAACGGGGTGTGTTATTGCGGCAATGCATAGACCTTGAACAGCTTTTTAGCCGTGTCGTCGGCGCCCCCCAGGTATTTGTCGAATGCCTGCTCAATCTCGCCCGAGCGGTACATGTCACTTAGCGCGGTATCGACCAGCAAACGGAAGTCTTCATCGTTTCGATCCACTGCCATTGCAGTCGGTGCGTACTCGAAAATTCGGTCGAGCAAAACCAGATTGCTTGCAGACTTATCCGTGGCGAGAAGATTTTTCAGCACCATGCGTTCGGCGAAGAAGGCATCGGCCTTGCCTTCGGCGACCTGCTTGAGGCCTGCCGCGGTATTTTCGACAGTGACAAGCGTGGCCACGACCCCGAGTAATCGCATCCGCTCACGGATCCATGTCTCGGTGACTCCGCCTGCAATGGCGGCATAGGTCTGGTTGGACAACCCATGGTTGATCGTCGCTCGCCACGTTGGTCCGGTGGTAGCCACCTTGCCAGCAAGCGCATTGAGCAACGGCTGCGGTGCATCCTGACGCACCACTACCGAGAGGCCAGCCGTGTAGACCGGTATTGAGTAGCTCACCCTCTTGCGCCGCTCCAGAGTGGGGGCGGTCGGTGTACAGAGAATGTCGATTTTCCCCGAGCTGACGGCATTTATCTCGTCGGTGGGTGAGACCGACAGGTAGCGTATTTGCAAACCAGGCAGAGCCAGTTCGGTCTTGACCTTGTCGGCGATCTTCAGGCACAGATCGATCGCATAACCGCTCGGTATATCGCTTGCCTGGGCGCTAAAAGGGGGGAAGTTCGGCAAGTAGCCGAGGGTGAAGGATTGAGTCGTCCGCACGCGCTCAAGCGTATCGGCACCCGCCAATACCGGCATCAGCGTGAGCAGGCAGACGAGCAGCAGGTTGTTGGCTTTGGACAATTTAACGTTCATATCCTGATTCCCCGAATTCAGATGGCTGGCAGTCCTGAAGACGACGGTCAAGGGATGTTGGCCTGAGTCTGAGGCGGTGCAGATGGCTCGACAAACCGTTTGGAGAGGAAGCCGTAAAGCAGGTAGCCGAACGCCAGGACAAGGGCGCCGCCGAACACGGCTTCTTTGCCGCAGGCATACAAAGCGTACAAGGAGTAAGCCACGGCAATCAGTAACAGCGCCGTATTGCGGGTGTATACGCCTGCGCTGACTTTGGCTTTGTACATCATGACCAGCAGGCCGGTGGCCGCCGTCACATAGGGGATCAGGTTGGTCACTGCCGCCAGGCTGACGAGTTTTGCAAACTGAGCGCTGGCGTTGGGCGATATGGTCGACAGCGCCATCAAGGTCTGCAACACACCGCAGACAAGCATGCCGACAATGGGCGCGTTCAGCGCGCTGACCTTGCTGAACAGTTTGGGAAACATGCCCTGGTCAGCCGTCATCTTGGCCGTTTGCGCCAGGGTGAACTGCCAGCCCAGCAGCGAACCGACACAAGCCAATACTGCCAGCGCCATGATGATGTTGCCGACTGTCGGGTTGAACATGTGTGCATAGACGAGCGCGAAAGGGGCCGATGAGTTGGCCAGTTCGGCATTGGGTATGATGCCCTGAATAACGGACGTCGACAGCACGTAAACCACTGCTGCACCGAGCGTGCCGAACAGGCAAGCCAGCGGCACCGTGCGCTTGGGATCGTCCACGGCATCGGAAGCCTGAGCCGCCGACTCCATGCCGAGGAAGGCCCACAGCGTCAGGGGGATCGCTTTGCTGATGGCTTCGGAGATGGGCAGTTCGTTCGGGTTCCATGCGGCAGCCAGCACGTCAGGCTTGAACCAGAACCAACCGATGATGCACAAGCCGGCCACCGGGATGATGACACCCCACACGGTGATCGCACCGATCTTGCCGGTGATGCCGGGGCCGCCAAAGTTGGCCACGGTGGTCAACCAGAGCAAGCCGACCGTTCCGATGAACAATGGAATGGCGCCACTTCCCAGCCACGGCAGGAACGATGTCATGTACCCCACCGCGGAGATGGCGACGGCCACGTTGGCGATGGCCAGCGAAAGGAAGTACAGGTACGAGCAGAGGAAAAACCCTGATTTGGCGTGTGCCTCTTCGGTGTAGGCAGACAACCCTCCTGGACGCGGGCAGAAAATACCGCACTGGGAAAAGCAGTAGGCGATGGACATTGAGCCAATGGCCGTGACGATCCATGACAACAATGAAACGGCCCCGAGTTGCGCCATGCTTGTCGGCAACATGATGATGCCTGAGCCCATCATGTTCACCGTGACCAGTGTGGTGAGCCCCATGAGGCTCATTTTCTTGCTTGAGTCGGCCATCGGAAACTCCTGGATCTGCTCGACGCATTGACCCTGTGCCCGACGCTTGGATACTTGTCGTCGGGCAAGTGCTTAACCTTGGTGTTTTTTTGACCCCATCTGCCTAGCGCTAATCAGGGTGGCTTTTCGCTTGCAGTGACGGTCAGCTTGTCCGCTTCGGTAACCCAGCCTCCGCCAGTGGCCTTGTAAACATCGACCATGGCGCTGAACACCGAACCCCGGGTCCGGGTGTAATTCAACTCGGCGTCGAACAAGCTGCGTTCGGCATCCAGTACTTCTATGTAGCTGGTGTACCCGTTGTCGTAGCGCAGGCGCGCAAACCGGGTGTAAGTGCGCAACGCCTCGACCTGATTGGCCTGGGACATCATCTGCTCGCGGGATTTGCTCGCCGCCACCAGTGCGTTTTCAACATCCCTGAAAGCCGACTGAATGGTCTTTTGGTAGGCCAGCAAGGTTTGTTGCTGGAACGCCTCGGCTTGCTGGACTTCACCGGCGATGCCACCCGCGGTGAAAATCGGCATGCTCGCGGCGACACCATAGGACCAGGTGGCGGCCGGCCCGGTGAACAAATTCGAGAGTTGATCACTGACTGAGCCCAGTAGCCCGGTCAGGGAGATCGTCGGGAAATACAGCGCCTTGGCGGCACCGATGCGGGCATTGGCGGAAATCAGATCCAGCTCGGCCTGACGCAGATCGGGGCGTCGTTCCAATAAGTCCGAAGGCAAGCCGGCAGGCACCAACGGTAGCGTCAGTTGGGCCAGGTCACGCCCGCGCAGAATTGGCCCCGGGTTGCGTCCCAACAGCACGGCCAGGTTGTTCTCCTGCTGTGCAACCTGGGACTCGAATTGCGATACAGAGGCCTGAGTGCGCTGGAACTCGGAAAGGTTTTGCGCCAGTTCCATTTCGGAAATGGTGCCGGCACCAAAGCGCAGTTTGAAAATCTCGTAGGAGTCGCCGCGGGCCTTGGCAGTGGTGCGGGCGATTTCCAGTTCGCGGTCGAGATCGCGAAGCAGGATGTAGCTGGATGCCACCGACGACACCAGGCTCAGAATGACCGTGCGCCGGCCTTCTTCAGAGGCCAGCAGGTCAGCGCGTGCGGATTCATTGAGGCGCCGCAAACGACCCCAGATATCCAGCTCCCAGCTGACACTGAGGGTGGCCTGGTAGTTGTTGTAAATCGGATCGACGTTGGCATCCAAAGGCACCGGGCCGTTGTCGCGTGGCGCCCTGGACCGACTGCCTTGCGCACCGGCGCCGATTTGCGGAAACATCTGCGAGCGCACCACTCCGTAACGGCCCTGGAATTCCTCGACCCGGGCGGCGGCAATCTTGATGTCTTTGTTTTCCGCCAGCGCCGTGCGAATCAGGTCATTGAGCGCCGGATCCTTGAACTGTTCCCACCACAGCGTATTGGACAGGTCATGGGCTTCCTGGTCTGCATAACGGTAGGTTGCCGGGGTGTCCGTGGTCGGACGTTGGTAGTCCGGGCCGAGCATGCAGCCCGTCAGGCCCAGGCACACCACGAGGGGAAGATGAAAGGTGCGCATCTCAATCCCCCTCATGTCGGTGTTGCGCAGCGCCGCCGGGAATCTCCCCGGTCGACGCAGACGGCGGTAGTTGAGTGGTCTGCTTGACCGTGCCTTTTTTCTCGGTCAACCGTTCGACCAGGTAGTAAAACAGCGGGATAAAGAAGATTGCGATGACCGTCGCCGCCAGCATCCCGCCAATGACCCCGGTGCCGATGGAGTGGCGACTGTTTTCGGATGCACCGACGGCAATGGCCAGCGGGACGCAGCCAAGAATAAATGCCAGGGATGTCATCACAATCGGGCGCAAGCGCTCCTTGGCGGCGGTCATGGCGGCATCGTAGGCAGACATGCCGCTTTCGCGGTTCAGCACCGCAAACTCGAAAATCAGGATGGCGTTCTTGGCGGCCAGGGCCACCAGCATGGTCAAGCCGATCTGGAAATAAACGTCATTGCTCAACCCTCGGATCAGCACAGCCAGCAGCGCACCGAACAATGCAAAGGGCACCGCCAGCAGCACCCCGACAGGCAGTGACCATTTCTCGTATTGAGCCGCCAGGATCAGGAACACCATAATCAGCCCGAAGATGAACACCCGGGACGAGGCACCGCCGCTTTTTTTCTCCTCGAAGGCTTCGCCACTCAAGGCCAGGGCGTAGTCGTTGGTCATGATTTCGGCGCTTATTTCTTCCAGCGCCTTGAGTGCCTGGCCGGAGCTGTAACCGGGGGCTGCGTTGGCGGTGAGTTTGACTGCGGGGAAGTTATTGAAACGGGTCAGCAGGTCGGGACCGGTGACGTAGCGGGTGGTCAGCACGGCTTTGAGCGGCACCATCTCCTGGTTTTTGTTGCGCACGTAGATCTGTTGCAGGTCCTCGGCCTTGAGGCGATAGCTTGGTTCTGCCTGCAGGATCACCTGCCACAGCCGGCTGAATTTGTTGAATTGCGACACATAGAGCGAGCCGAACATGGTTTGCATGGTGCTATAGACTTCTTCCACCGGCACACCCAGCGATTCTGCCTTTTCCCGGTCTACGTCGACCAGCAATTGCCGGGAAAACACGTTGAAGGTGGAGGTGATGGCGCCGAGTTCGGGGCGCTGCCTGGCTTTGGCGACAAACGTGCCGACCATTTCTGCCAGTTGATTGACGCCGGCATCCCCCTTGCTCTGAATCCATACCTCCATGCCGCCGGTGGTGCCAAGGCCGGGAATGGACGGCGGATTCACCGGCAGAATGATCCCGCCTTGAACGTTGGCAAAAGCATGGACTGCTTTCTGGATGACGGCGGGGGCGCTTTGTTCCTTGATTGTGTCCGAGTCCTTGTAGCGTTCCTCGAAATCCTTGAACCCGACAAAAAAGGCGCCGGCATTGTTCTTGTTCTGGCCGTCGAGCAGGCTGTAACCATTAACGATGGCAACGCCCTCGACGGCCTCGTCGTTCATGAAGAAGTCACTGGCTACTTTGCCCACCTCGCCGGTGCGATCGAGACTGGCGGCATCGGGCATGATCACGGCCCCCAGCAGATACCCCTGATCTTCCGGCGGCAAAAAGGTGCTGGGAATGCGCTGCGCCATGAGCAGAATCAACGCGATCATGCCGGCGAACAGTAACAACGCCAGCACGAAGCGCTTGATCATGAAGGCCACCGAGCGCGAGTAGCCCTCGGTCATGCGTTCGAAGCTGTGCTCGAACCAGCGGAAAAAAGCATTTTTTTCGCCGTGTTGGGGTTTGAGCAGAAGGGCGGCCAAGGCAGGCGAAAGTGTCAACGCCACCAGACCGGATATCACCACAGAGATGGCGATGGTGATCGCGAACTGTTTGTAGAGCTGGCCCGTGATCCCGCCCATGAAGGCCACCGGGATGAACACCGCGCACAGCACCAGCACGATGGCCACCACCGGGCCTGCGACTTCATCCATGGCTTTTTTCGCGGCGTCCTTGGGCGTCATCTTGTGGACGTGCATGTTGCGTTCGACGTTCTCGATCACCACGATGGCGTCGTCGACCACGATACCGATGGCCAAGACCATCCCGAACAGCGTCAGCATGTTCACTGAAAAGCCCAATGCCGACATCCCGATGAAGGTGCCGACGATCGACACCGGCACCGCAAGCACCGGGATCAGGGTGGCACGCAGGCTCTGCAGAAAGATGAACACCACGATGACCACCAACACCAGCGCTTCGAAAAAGGTGTATATCACCTCGGAAATCGAGGCGCGGGTAAATGCGGTGGTGTCCATTACGATCTTGTATTCGATGCCCTCGGGGAAGGTCGTCTTCATGTCTGCCAAGGTTTTGGTAACCGCTGCAGACACGTCGAGGGCGTTGGCGCCCGGTTGTTGATACACCGCAATCAGCGTTGCCGGACGGCCCTGATAGGTGCTGCGCAGCGAGTAGTCTTTTTGTCCGAGTTCGGCACGGCCGATGTCCTTGAGACGAACGATTGCCGCCCCTTCGTTGCTGGCGCGCAGAATGATGTTCTCGAACTCTACCGGCTCGGTCAGACGTCCCTTGGTGGTCACGGCAAACGACTGCTCTACCGCCTGGCCGGTGGGCGACTGGCCAACGCGACCGACAGCAAATTGCTGGTTCTGATTGGACACGGCTTTTTGCACGTCTGCCGCAGTGATGCCCAACTGGGCCATCCGGTCGGGCTTGAGCCAGATCCGCATGGCGTAGTCGGGTGTGCCGAAAATACTGGCCTGGTTGGCGCCCGGAATACGCTTGATCGCATCCAGAATGTAGAGGTTGGCGTAGTTGGCCACATAGGTGCTGTCAAAACGATCACCTGCGGAGTACACGGCGAGGACCATCATGAAGGCCGAAGATTTCTTCTGCACCTGAATACCCTGGCTCTGAACCGCGGAGGGCAGTTGCGGCAGGGCGAGGTTGACCCGGTTCTGCACGTCTACCTGGGCAAGGGAAGGGTCGGTGCCAATCTCGAAGAACACATTGAGGGTCATGTTGCCGGTCGCTGAGCTCGACGAGTTCATGTAGATCATGTTGTCGGCGCCGTTGACCTGCTGCTCGATTGGCGCTGCCACATTATTGGCCACGACCTGGGCATCCGCGCCCGGGTAGGTGGCTGACACCGTAATCTGTGGCGGTGTGATATCCGGGTACTGGGCGACCGGCAAACTGACCATCGCCACTGCACCCGCCAAGGTGATGATGATCGAGATAACGGAAGCAAAAATGGGGCGATCAATGCAATAGTGAGAGATGCTCATGGGCGACGCCCACTGTCTTGCACCGACGCGGTGGCTGTCGGTTTTGCCGTCGTCTCGGTTGCCGGGGGAGGGGGGGCGATGATATTCAGCGGCCCTCCGGGGGTCACTCTGATCGCACCATCGACCACGATGCGTTCACCGGCTTGCAATCCTTGGGTGATAAACCAGTCATTGCCATGCCAGTCACCCACTTCGACCACCCGTTGCTCGGGCTTGCCCTGTGCATTGATCACCCAGACGAAACGGCTTTTGGCTCCCTCCAGAACGGCCTTCTGCGGCACCGTAATGGCGTTCGGCCTGGAAGCCCCGATGGCCCGCACCCGCACGAACTGTCCGGGTCTGAGTAGGCCTGTCGGGTTGGCAACCACCGCCCGGACCAGAAAGGTCCCGGTATCCTGGCTATAAGAAGGCGCTGCAAAATTCAGGCGGCCACGCTCAGGGACAACGGTGCCGTCGGCCAGCACGACCTCTACGACGAACTCACTGCGCAGGGGAAATATAAGGTGTCCAGACGCAATCTCGTCGCGGAACTTGAGCGTCTCGTTTTCCGAAAGACTGAAGTTGACGTAGATAGGGTCCATCTGTGAAACGGTGGTCAGCAGCCCGGATTCACCCGGCGTGACGTAACTGCCTTCCTGCTTTTTGGCAAAACTTGAAAGGCCGGTGAGGGGCGAGGCTATGGTGGTGTAACTGAGGTTCAACTGTTCGGTTCGAACCGTGCCCTCGGCGGCAAGCACGGCAGCCCGTGTCTGACGCTCATCACCGACAGCATTGTCCAGATCCATCTTGCTGACCGCATTCTGCGCCGCCAAGGGACGGACACGGGCCAGCGTAGCCTTGGCGACTTCCCAGCGTGCCTGTTGTTGAGCCAATTGGCCCTGAGCCGACAGCAATGACGCTTCAAAAGGTTTACGGTCCATCTGGAACAGCGTTTGCCCGGTTTTTACCAAATCGCCTTCGGTGTACAGCCGCTTCTCCAGGAAGCCGGCAACCCGGGCGCGGATCTCAACCTCGCGGGAACTTTGTGTCTGGGCAACGAATTCGAATGTTACCGGGGTGTCGCGGGCGGTGACCGTCATGACCGTCACATCGGGGGCTTGGCGAGCCAGGGTCACGGGCTCTTTGCCGCAACCGACCAGGCTCAAGACCCCGACCATAATGGCAACAGGCAAACCGACGAGCTGCCTGACAACAATCATGTTTGCGCCCATTCTCACGCTCCCTAAACGCTTAGCCACGCTTTCGTAAAACGCTAACACCCGCAGACCGTGGCATTTCTGACAATAATCAATGAATACGACCGGCCAGCCGCGAGACCCATGGATTGGCGCTCAAGCCGTGCAGCAGCACGCTGAGTAAAACGGTACAGGCAGCGACAGATACCAAGGTGCGACTGGTTTCTAGAGGGTAGTCCAATATCATGACGGCGAAGACGATGCTGGCCAGGCCGCGTGGGCCGAACCAGCCGATGAACAGGCGGGTTTCGAAATCAAAGCCGGTTCCTGTCAGGCTGATCAGCACGGGCACTATGCGAATCACGGTCAGACTAAGCACTGCATACAGGCAGATGTTCAGGGTGAGATTGTTCCAAGCCCAAGGGATCACAATTGCGCCGAATACGACCCACGTGATGACCGACAGCAGGCTGGCGAATTCTTCACTGGCTTCGAGCAGATGATGCTTTTGTTCGGTAAACAAAAAGCTGGCGAGCAACCCACCGACGAACGCGCCGATAAAACCGCTACCGCCCAATGTTTGCGCGGTGGCAAAGCACAAAATGGCGAGCCCCGGCAGCGTCAGTTGCGACCACATGGGGGCTTGCCAATGGTGTTTTGCGGCGTAACGCTGCAACAGCCAGGCAATGAGCGTAAGCGCCACACCACTGATTGCACCGATGCCCAGCTCCTCGATAACCAACTCTACCGCGAGTGAAAGCGGCGACTGCGTCTGCTCTTCGACCAGCAGTGCAAGGAACATCAGCAGCACTGGAACACAGATCCCGTCATTCAGCCCGCTTTCTACGTTCAGTCCTTCACGCACGGGGGCGGGCACCTTGGGATTACTCACCACCGCCTTCCCCAGCGCAGCGTCGGTGGGCGCCAGAAGGGTCGCCAGTATGGCCAGTTCCAATGGCGGTACTTGCGGGAACAGCCAGATACCGACCAGCCAGCCACTGAGCATGGTCAGTGGCAGACCTATCATCAATAAACGCAACGGCAACCCTTCGTGCGCCCTTAAAACCTTGAGGTCAGCATTGGCCGCATCGCTAAAGAGAACAATGGCCAATGTCAGCTCTGCCAGAATCCTGAGGCCATCCTTGTCAATCCGGGGTTGCAGAATTCCCAGGAACGCAGGGCCAAGAATCAGGCCGGCAAGCATGAACATGAGTGGACCGTTGAGCAGGCGAGATTCGAAGCGCCCCGCAAATATGCTGTAGGTCAGGAGGAAGGCGGCAAGCAGAGCTAAGTTCTGATACATCGCAGACCTGCTTATCCAGGTTGATGTAAAGGCAATGGTGTCATTGCCAGGACGAGGCGCAGCTGAAATCAAAACATCAGGTTAGTCCACATGCTCGGGTTTGACCGGGTCGCCCGACTTCAAACCCAGCTGCGCCCTGACATCGTCGAGACTGGAGAAGCGATAACGCAGGATGAGTTCGTTCGTTGTCGATTCGTCTGATTTAAATCAAGGCAGGGCTACTCGGTACGTCCATTGAAACGAGTATTGCCTTGCCAACTGACTCAGTGGTGACCCAGGTTTCAGTTTTTTCTCTCGACCAACGATAAGAACGGTCGCTCCTGCGCGCTCGATAATGATGTAGCACGGCGAGTGTGGGTTTTGTGCTTTCTTGATCGATGTCAACCACATGGAGCGGACGGCTCTGTAGTCTCCAGAGATCGACATACCCGTGCGTAACGGGTTGCCTTGACTCAAGGCGACACCTCCATGATCTATCCGCTGATTCTGACGTTGCATCTGTTTGCCGCCCTGATCTTTATCGGCACGGTGTTCTTCGAAGTGCTGTTCCTTGAAAGCATCCGCAAACAGCTACCCACCAGAGTCATGTTGCTGGTGGAGGAAGGCATCGGCCGGCGAGCGCGCTCGCTGATGCCGTGGGTGCTGCTGGTATTGTTCGGTGCGGGGCTCGGCATGGTCTGGCTGCGCTACCTGCCAGTCCTTGCCTCACCGCTGGCTTCATCGTTAGGCACATTGCTTGCCTTGAAAGTCGCGGTGGCCGTGAGCGTACTGCTGCACTTCCTGGTGGCCATGTTTTTATTCAAACGTGGCCGAATGAGTCCGCGGTACCTGCAGTTCATCCACGGCAGCCTGTTTTGTCACATGGTCGTTATCGTGCTGCTGGCCAAGGGAATGTTTTATCTGACCTGGTGATCGGCTTTGACGGGTAGTCTGTTCTTCCAAGACTTTGCTTGTGCTTGATGCAAATCAAGGCGTATTGATCGTTGGACCCCGACACTGATGATCCGCAGCCAGTGTCGGAGACCTTCATGCTCGATTTCTTTCACAACCCCGGCGAGCTGGTCGCCCGGTGCGATCAGGGCGTGCTCGACCCCAACTGTCATGCCGACACGCAAAAATTCCATGAGGGTATCGGATCACTGGATCTGCTTCGCGCTTTGCGCGTCAGCCGCCAGAAGCGACGTCCGCTGTCCCTGAACGTGCAGCTACCCTCCAGCCTCAAGCTTTCCTTTTGTTCCCCTCGTGACAGCGCCGACGAGCACCAGGTTATTGAGCAGTACCTCCAGCATCTGGAGCAGGAGATCGACCTCGTCGGTTGCCACCTGGATGCGCAGCAACGGGTGGAACAGTTTCATCTGGGCGGCGGAACACTCACCACTGCTCACATAGGGCGGCTGATGAGTCACCTGCGTAGCCGTTTCAACTTTCTCTTACATGATTGCGGCGACTACAGCGTCGAGGTGGACCTCTATCAAACCGATTGGGCGACCATGGGTGTGCTGCGCGACCACGGTTTCAACCATGTCAGTATCGGCGTTCCGGATTTCGACAGCGACTGTGAAAGGTCGGTGGCCTGTTACCAGAACCCGGCGCCGATCCAGTCGCTCATGGACGCGGCGCGGACCTTTGGTTTTCGATCCATCAACGTCGATCTGGGTTTTGGCCATGCCTGGCAGACGCCAGACAGTTTTGCGTTGAAGCTGGCGAGCATTATCAAGCTGGAGCCAGACCGGCTGATGGTGTTCGATTATGCCCGGCCACCACGGCGCTATCGTCCGGTACCCGGTGACAAAGTCAGAGCGCCGTGCAGCCAGGTCGATAAAGGCGCGATGCGCCAAATCTGCTTTGATCAACTGCTTTGCGCGGGTTATCACTACATCGGTATGGGGCAGTTTGTCCGGCCCGATGATGATTTGGCCGTCGCCCAGGAGCGAGGCCGGTTGCGCCGTACCTGTGAGGGTTTCTCCCGTCACGGCTATTGCGATCATGTTGGATTCGGTTTGGGTGCCATTAGCCAGATCGACGATTTGTACACGCAAAACACCGACGAGATTGAACGCTATCAGCAGCAATTGGACATGCGGCAATTGCCGACGTGTCGAGGCTGGCGCTTCGAGGCGGGGGAGCAAATCAGGCAAATGGTCATGGAGCGACTGGCGTGTGATCTGGAACTGGATATACGCGCCATCGAAACACGTTATGGGCTGGTTTTTTCCAGGTATTTCTCGTCGGTCTGGCCGTTGCTGGAGCAATTGAGTCGTGAGGGGTTGATTGAGTTGTCGGACCGCTTCATCAGCATTCTCCCTGCCGGTCGGCCGGAAGTGGATGCCATCTGCAACCTGTTTGAAAAGGATGTGGGCGGTGCGAGGTGTTAACCCATTTGCGAGTTGATTGATCATGAAGCCTTCCTTTGATTTCAATCGCGCTCTGGTCGAAAAGTATGACCGCCCGGGGCCGCGCTACACTTCTTACCCAACCGCGCCACAGTTCCATCAGGCCTTTGCCGTTGACGACTATCAGCGTGCCGCCCGCGAGAGCAACCAGGCGAGCGCGTCGAAACCGCTGTCGGTGTATATCCACATTCCGTTTTGCAAAAGTCTTTGTTACTACTGCGCCTGCAACAAAATCATTACCCAGAAAACCCATCGCGCCGTCGAGTACCTTCGGTACCTCAAGCTTGAGATTGCGATGCAGGCGGCCTTGTTCGATAGCACCCGTAAACTCACGCAATTGCACCTGGGCGGCGGCACGCCTACTTATTTAACCAGTGAACAGCTCGCGGACCTGATGGATTGCCTGCACCAGGCGTTCAACATGGATGACAGCGATGACCATGAATTTTCCATCGAAGTCGACCCGCGCACCATCAGCACCGAGCAGATCCGGTCGCTGCGCCAGTTGGGCTTCAATCGCCTGAGCTTCGGTGTTCAGGATTTCGACCCCGACGTGCAGGCCGCGGTCAATCGCCAGCAAAGTGAAGAGCAGATTTATGCGCTGGTTGCTGCGGCACGCGAGGCGCAATTCAAGTCGATCAGCGTCGATCTGATCTATGGCCTGCCGTTGCAAACCGTGCAGAGTTTCGACGTCACCCTCGGCAAGATCATCGCGCTGCGTCCGGACCGGATTGCCGCCTACAGCTACGCACATCTGCCGGAAATGGTTCGCGCACAACGGTTGATTCGTCCCGCCGACATGCCGCCGCCGGAGCGCAAGCTGGAATTGCTTGAACTGACCATCCGCCGTCTGACCGCGGCCGGTTACGTCTATATCGGCATGGATCATTTCGCCTTGCCGGACGACGAGCTGTCGCTGGCCCGCGCCAATGGCACCCTGCAGCGTAACTTTCAGGGCTACTCCACCCACGCCGACTGCGACTTGATCGGCCTCGGCGTGTCCTCAATCGGCAAGGTCGGCGACAGCTACAGCCAGAGCGTCAAGGAGCTGTCTCAGTACTACGCGCGTCTGGACCAAGGCCTGCTACCGGTGCATCGCGGTTACCGCTTGAGCGCAGACGACTTGCTGCGCCGCGAAGTGATCAGCGACCTGATGTGCCATGGCCGTATTACGTTTAACCGCTATGAAATGCGTCATGACATTCTCTTCACCGAGTATTTTGCCGATGCCTTGGCCCAACTGGAGGAACATGTTCGCGACGGACTGCTGCAGATCCACTGCGACGAACTGGTGCTGTTACCACAGGGGCACTTGATGATGCGCAGTGCCGCGATGGCGTTTGACGCCTATCTGGGTAGTGAGCAAAAAGGCCTGTTTTCACGCACGGTTTGAGTCATTGGCGCCTGTCCTCATGGGCTAATTTCTCAAGTTGATTTCAATCAAGGGCAGGGGGCGCAACGCTCCCTAACATGACCGAAAGCCCTTTTGAAATCAGCGAGCCCATGACAATCCATCCGCCTTCGGTACACGGCAACCTGCGCGCCTGGGGCGTCGGGCTGGTGGTCATGCTAATGCTGATGCTCGCCACCTTTGAGGCGGTGCAAGCCAAGGAATACGGCGACATCGAGCAGCAGCGCATCGAGAAAACCTTCCCTCAGACCGATTCCGTTTCCGCCCCCGAAGGCCGGTTCAAGGTGCGCACGCTGTCCGCCGCCGGCAAGGTGCTCGGCTATGTGTTCCAGAGTCTGGACGTGGTGGACATTCCTGCCTACTCGGGCAAGCCGATCAATACTCAGGTGATCCTCGACACTGCTGGTGCGATTCAGGATGCCTATGTGCTGGAGCACCATGAGCCCATTCTGCTGATCGGCATTCCTGAGGCAAAACTTCACGGCTTCAGCGCCAGGTACAAGGGCATCAAGGTCAGCCAGCGGGTGGTCGTCGGCCATTCCAGCGACCCGAAGGCCGTCACCGTCGATGCGATTGCCGGGGCTACCGTCACGGCGATGGTGGTCAACGAGGTCATCATGCGCGCCGCCCACGACGTGGCCGTATCGCTGAAGCTGATCGAGGACACGGGCGGTGTGGCGCGCATGCCTGCCACCGTGCGCCAGGACTTTTTCGAACCCGCCACCTGGGAACAACTCACCGGCAACGGCGCCATCCGCCGCTTGAACCTGACCCGTGGCCAGGTCGACGCCGCCTTCAAGGGCACCGACGCCGAAGGCGTGGAAAACGCCGCCGCCGATCAGGTGGATGAGACCTTTATCGAGCTCTACACCGCCGACCTGAACCCGCCGACCATCGGCCGTGCGCTGCTGGGCGACAATCAATATCGCTTCCTTATGCAGGACCTCAAGCCCGGCGAGCAGGCCATTGTGGTGCTGGGTCGTGGGCTTTTTTCCTATAAAGGCTCGGGGTATGTGCGCGGCGGGATTTTCGATCGGGTGCAATTGCGCCAGTTCGGCAACGTCATCAGTTTTCGCGACATGGACCATCAGCGGCTCTCCGACGTCTTTGCCAAGGGCATGCCGGAATTCACTGAAATGTCGATTTTCATTGTGCGCGAGCCGGCCCGGTTCGACCCGGGATCGCCCTGGTCCCTGGAATTGCTGGTGCGTCGTCAAACCGGGCCGCTCAGTGGCACGTTCAGCAGCTTCGAACTGCCTTATCAACTGCCCGAGCCATACCTTGAGCGGCCACTGCCCAGCGCCGAAGAATTGGCCGCCCTCGAGGAAGCCGGTCGGCCGATGTGGTTGACCATCTGGTACCAGAAATCCTTTCAGATCACCGTGCTCGGCAGCGCATTACTGCTGCTGATGGCGATCCTGTTCCTGCAGGACTCCTTCACGCGTCGGCCACGTTTTCTGCACTGGCTGCGCCGAGGTTACCTGGTCTTTACCGTGGTGTTTCTCGGCTGGTATGCGCTGGGGCAACTGTCGGTGGTCAATGTGCTGACCTTCGCCCATGCGCTGTTCGATCACTTTCGCTGGGAGCTGTTTCTCACCGACCCGCTGATCTTCATGCTCTGGGTCTTCACCGCTGCGAGCATTCTGCTGTGGGGGCGGGGCGTATTCTGCGGCTGGTTGTGCCCGTTCGGTGCCTTGCAGGAGCTGATCAACGAAGCTGCGCGCAAGCTGAGAATCCCCCAATACGAATTGCCTTTCGCGGTGCATGAACGGCTGTGGGCCATCAAATACATCATTTTGCTGCTGCTGTTCGGCCTCTCCCTTGAGTCGATGTCCACCGCCGAATTGTTCGCCGAGGTGGAACCGTTCAAGACGGCTGTCACCCTCAAGTTCGACCGCCAATGGTGGTTCGTCCTCTACGCGGTGGCACTGCTGGTCATCAACCTCTTCACCCGCAAAGTCTATTGCCGCTACATCTGCCCGTTGGGTGCCGCGCTGGCGATTCCGAGCAAATTTCGCCTGTTCGACTGGCTCAAACGCCGCAAGGACTGTGGCACACCCTGCCAGCTGTGCGCCAAGGAGTGCGAGATCCAGGCGATTCATCCCGATGGCCGAATCAATGCCAACGAGTGCCACTACTGCCTCGATTGCCAGATGACTTACCAGAACGACAACAAGTGTCCGCCGCTGATCAACAAGCGCAAGAAGCGCGGCAAACCGGCACCCATCGCTGTGCAACTGATACCTGTCGTGGAAGTGAGCGCTCTGGAATGAACCCCGCGAGCGCCTGTGCGCTGCGACCGTTTTTATCCCTTCAAGGAACACACCTGATGAACGACACAGAATCCAAGAAAACCACTGAAGTGCCGGAATCGACCGGCCTCAGTCGTCGCGGTTTCCTGGGCACCAGTGCGGTAACCGGTGCGGTACTGGCCGGTGCCACGGCCATCGGTGGCGCGGTGTTTACCCGTGAGACCTGGGCGGCTGCGGCCAAGGACGCGCAACTCAAAACCCACGTCGGGCCGGGCGAACTGGACCAGTACTACGGTTTCTGGAGTGGCGGTCATCAGGGGGAAGTGCGGATCATGGGCATTCCGTCGATGCGCGAGCTGTTGCGTGTACCGGTGTTCAACGTCGACTCCGCCACTGGCTGGGGCCTGACCAACGAAAGCAAACGGATCATGGGCGACAGCGCGCATTTCCAGAATGGCGACTGCCACCACCCGCATTTGTCCATGACTGACGGCAAGTACGACGGCAAATACCTGTTCATCAATGACAAGGCCAACAGCCGTGTTGCGCGTATCCGTCTGGACATCATGAAGTGCGACAAGATGCTCACCGTGCCCAATGTGCAGGCCGTTCACGGGCTGCGCCTGCAAAAAGTGCCGCACACAAAATACGTGTTCGCCAATGCTGAATTCGTGATTCCACACCCCAATGACGGCAGCACCTTCGACCTGCAGGACAAGAACAGCTACACGATGTTTAACGCCATCGATGCCGAGAAAATGGAGATGGCCTTCCAGGTCATTGTCGATGGCAACCTGGACAACACCGACGCCGACTACACCGGCAAATACGCGGCGTCCACCTGCTACAACTCGGAGAAGGCCTACGACCTGGGCGGCATGATGCGCAACGAGCGCGACTGGGTGGTGGTGTTCAACATCCCGCGCATCGAAGCGGCGATCAAGGCTGGCAAGTTCATCACCCTGGACGGCTCGAAAGTGCCGGTGGTCGACGGTCGTAAAACCGATGGCAAGGACAGCGCATTCACCCGTTACATCCCGACGCCGAAGAACCCCCACGGCCTCAATACCTCGCCTGATGGCAAATACTTCATTGCCAACGGCAAGCTTTCGCCGACCTGCACCATCATTGCCATCGCCAAGCTTGACGATCTGTTCGACGACAAATTCAAGGACCCGCGCGACGTGGTGGTCGGTGAACCCGAGCTCGGTCTGGGCCCGCTGCACACCACTTTCGACGGCCGCGGCAATGCGTATACCACGCTGTTTATCGACAGCCAGGTGGTGAAGTGGAACGTCGAGGAGGCCATTCGCGCGTACACCGGCGAGAAGGTCAACTACATCAAGCAGAAACTCGACGTGCAATACCAGCCAGGCCACAACCATGCGTCGCTGACCGAAACCAGTGAGGCCGACGGCCAATGGCTGATGGTGCTCAGCAAGTTTTCCAAGGATCGCTTCCTGCCGACCGGCCCGCTGCACCCGGAAAACGATCAACTGATCGATATCTCCGGCGAGGAAATGAAACTGGTGCATGACGGCCCGGCCTTCGCCGAACCCCACGACTGCGTCATGGCCCGCCGCGACCAGATCAAGACCAAGAAGATCTGGGACCGCAACGACCCGTTTTTTGCCGAGACGGTGGCGATCGCCGCCAAAGACGGGATCAAGCTGGAGACTGACAACAAGGTCATCCGCGACGGCAACAAAGTCCGCGTCTACATGACCTCGATGGCCCCGGCCTACGGTTTGCCGGAGTTCACCGTCAAGCAAGGCAACGAGGTCACGGTGACCATCACCAACATCGACCAGATTGAAGACGTGACCCACGGCTTCGTGATGACCAACCATGGCGTGAGCATGGAAATCAGCCCGCAGCAGACCTCGTCGATCACCTTCATCGCCGACAAGGCCGGCCTGCACTGGTACTACTGCAGCTGGTTCTGCCATGCGCTGCACATGGAAATGGTCGGCCGCATGAAGGTCGAGAAGGCCTGACCGTTGCCCATCGACAGGAGCGAAGCAATGACTGATAGCAAGGGAAACCCGGTGACGGTCATTGCATTTGCGCTCCTGCTGATGTCCGGCAGTGCGCTGGCGGTGCAACCCATCACCTCGTTGCCGCTGCGGGTGGACGCTAATCAACGCTGGCACCTGCCGGTGGGGGAATACCGGGGCTCGTTCAGTGTCGATCAACCGATGCAGATTCTCTGCGAGCCCGGCGCGGTATTTCAGGGGGAGGGGCAGGGCAACGGTGTGATCATCAGCGCGCCGGATGTCGCCATCGAAGGCTGCACCTTTCTAAACTGGGGACACGACCTCACCGCCATGAATGCGGCGGTGTTTATCCAGCCCAAGGCCCATGGTGCGGTGATCAAAGGCAATCGCCTGCAGGGTAAGGGCTTCGGTATCTGGGTCGACGGCACTCAGGATGTGAGCCTGATCGACAACCGCATTCAGGGTGATCCGGCGATGCGTTCGCAAGATCGCGGCAACGGCATTCACCTGTATGCCGTGCATGGCGCCAAGGTCGTCGGCAACCAGGTGCGCGACACCCGCGATGGCATCTACATCGACACCTCCAACGGCAACCTGCTGCAGGGCAATACCCTGGAAGACCTGCGCTACGGCGTGCATTACATGTTCGCCAACGATAACCAACTGATCGGCAACACCACCCGCCGCACCCGCACCGGCTACGCCTTGATGCAAAGCCGCAAGCTCACGGTGATCGGCAATCGCTCCGAACAGGATCAGAACTACGGGATCCTGATGAACTACATCACCTATTCAACCTTGCGTGACAACTTCGTCACTGACGTGCGCGACGGCTCGACCGGCGACAGCATGATCAGCGGCGCCGAGGGCAAGGCGCTGTTCATCTACAACTCGCTGTTCAACAGCATCGAACACAACCACTTCGAGCACAGCGCGGTGGGCATCCATCTCACCGCCGGCTCGGAAGACAACCGCATCGCCGACAACGCGTTTGTCGGCAACCAGCGACAGGTCAAGTACGTCGCCACCCGCTTGCAGGAATGGTCGGTGGATGGCCGTGGTAACTACTGGAGCGATTACCTGGGCTGGGACCGCAACAACGACGGCCTCGGCGATATCGCCTACGAACCCAATGACAACGTCGACCGCCTGCTCTGGCTGTACCCGCAGGTGCGGCTGCTGATGAACAGCCCTGGGATCGAGTTGCTGCGCTGGGTGCAACGGGCCTTTCCGGTGATGAAATCGCCGGGGGTGCTGGACAGCCATCCGCTGATGAAATCATCCACTCAACCCCTGACCCAGGAGCCCAACTCATGAACGTCATCGACATCGAAGGCGTCAGCCAGCGCTATGGGCATGCCACCGTGTTGCATCAGCTCAACCTCAGCCTGGCGGAAGGTGAAGTGCTGGGTTTGTTCGGGCATAACGGCGCGGGCAAGACCACCAGCATGAAACTGGTGCTTGGCCTGCTCCAGCCCAGCGAAGGGCAGGTCCGGGTGTTCGGTCGCTTGCCCCGCGATCCCCACGTGCGAAGCCTGCTCGGTTATCTGCCGGAGAACGTGACGTTTTACCCGCAGCTGAGCGGTGTTGAAACCCTGCGCCATTTCGCGCGACTCAAAGGCGCCGCGTCTGCCCAAGTGGACGCCCTGCTGGAGGAAGTCGGCCTGGCCAGTGCGGCGCATCGACGGGTCAAGACTTACTCCAAGGGCATGCGTCAACGCCTCGGACTGGCGCAAGCGCTGCTTGGTGAGCCGCGTTTGTTGTTGCTTGACGAACCAACAGTCGGCCTCGACCCCATCGCCACTCAGGACTTGTATCGGTTGCTCGATCGCCTGCGCAGCCAAGGCACCAGCATCATTCTGTGTTCCCACGTCTTGCCCGGTGTCGAGGCGCACATCAACCGCGCCGCGATTCTGACCCAGGGACGTCTGCTGGCACTGGGGAGTCTACGCAGTTTGCGCGAGGAAGCCGGGTTGCCGACGCTGATTCGCGCCAACGGCCTCAAGCACGCCGGGCCCTTGCAGCAACGCTGGAACAACGCCGGGCATCTCACCGAACGCTGGGGCGTCGAAGGTCTTGAAGTGGCCGCGCTCAATGGCAGCAAACTCGGGCTGTTGCGCCAGCTACTCAATGAAGACGAACCGGCCGACGTGGAAATCCATCAACCGTCGCTGGAAGATATTTACCGCTACTACATGAGCCGGGCCGGTGCGGCGCCGATCGGGGAGGCCGTATGAACGCTGTCTGGAACATGGCCCGCAAGGAATTCAGTGACGGTTTGCGCAATCGCTGGTTATTGGCAATCAGTGTGTTGTTCGCGGTGCTGGCCATCGGCATCGCCTGGCTGGGCGCGGCGGCCTCCGGGCAATTGGGTTTTACCTCGGTGCCAGCCACCATTGCCAGCCTCGCCAGTCTGGCAACGTTTTTGATGCCGTTGATTGCGTTGCTGTTGGCTTATGACGCCATCGTCGGCGAGGACGAGAGCGGCACGTTGCTGCTGTTGCTGACGTACCCCTTGGGTCGCGGGCAGATTCTGCTCGGCAAGTTTGTCGGCCACGGGTTGATCCTGGCGCTGGCGACGCTGATCGGTTTCGGCTGCGCCATGCTGGCCATCGCGGTGCTGGTGGACGATATCCAGCTGAGCCTGCTGCTTTGGGCCTTTGGCCGGTTCATGGTGTCGTCGACGTTGTTGGGTTGGGGGTTTCTGGGGTTGGCCTATGTGCTGAGCAGTGCGTCGGCCGAGAAATCCACGGCGGCCGGGCTGGCGCTGGGCGTGTGGTTCTTCTTCGTGCTGGTGTTCGATCTGGCCCTGCTGGCGCTGTTGGTGCTCAGCGAAGGGCAGTTCAACCCGAAAGTGCTGCCCTGGTTGCTGCTGCTCAACCCCGCTGACATCTATCGCCTGATCAACCTTTCCGGTTTTGAACCCGGTGCCGGCAACACGGGTGTGCTGACGCTTGGCAGCGATTTGCCGATGCCGGGCTCGATGCTCTGGCTATGCCTGTCGCTGTGGGTGGCGGTGCCATTGGGTTCGGCCTGGTTGGTGTTTCGTCGCCGAGCGACATGAATTTTCACTTTGATGGTTTTGGAGTAGTTGACGATGAATGCGTTTTATCTGACGACGATGCGCGCGGTGGCGGGCCTGATGATGTGCCTCCTGCTGGCGGCCTGTGACAACCCAGTGCAAGCCACTTACAGCGACACCGCCTCGGCCTTTCATCCCAGTGATGAATGCCATGTCTGCGGGATGATTATCGACGGATTCCCCGGGCCCAAGGGCGAAGTGGTCGAGCGGGCGGGGATCAAGAAGTTCTGTTCCACGGCGGAAATGATCGGCTGGTGGTTGCAGCCGGAAAACCATCATGGCGATGCAAAACTGTATGTCCATGACATGGGCCGCAGCCCGTGGAACGCGCCGAATGACGCCCATCTGATCGATGCAAAAGACGCCTTCTACGTGGTCGGTACCCAACTCAAAGGCGCCATGGGCGTGGTGCTGGCGTCGTTCTCAAGTCGCGAGGCCGCTGAAAAGCTTGCCGCTGAACAGGGCGGTCGCTTGCTGCGCTTCAGCGAGATCACTCCGGCGCTGCTGCAACAACACTAACGTCGTTTTAAAAGCCTGATCGCCGTCAAGTCGTTTTTTCGTCTCCTGCTCAAAGATAGGGCTCGCTACGTCCCCAGTGCTGGCATCCGTGATGCCCAGGAGAAAATGATGAAAACCGAGTTTCAAGATCGTTTGGCGGTGGTCACAGGTGCCAGCTCCGGGATCGGCCTTGCGCTGTGCGCCGCGCTGTTACCGCGCGGGGTCAAGGTGCTGGCGATGTCACGGACCCTCGGTGAATTGCCGGCCTTGCAGCAGATCTACGGCGAGCGGTTGCAGTGGTTTGCCGGGGACGTCACAAGTCAGCAAGACCTGAGCGAACTGGCCGAGCGCGCTGCGGCGATGGGCCCCGTGGACTATTTGGTGCCTAACGCGGGTGTCGCCGAGATGGCCGACAGCCTGGATATGCAGGCCTTCCAGCGTCAGTGGGCGGTCAACGGCGCCGGGGCGTTGAACACCCTGGCGGCGTTACGCGGTGAATTGGCGAGCCCGGCTTCGGTGGTGTTTGTCGGGAGTTTTCTGACGGGTTCGAGCTTTCCGGGGTTGGCTGCGTGCATTGCCAGCAAGGCGGCGCTCGCGGCTCAGGCGCGGACGTTGGCGGTGGAGTTTGCGAGCTTTGATGTGCGCATTAATCTGGTCTCGCCGGGACCGACGGCTACCTCGATGTGGGATCACTTGGGGTTGAGCGATGGGGAGCTTGACGATGTTGCCGACACGCTTGGTAAACGTCTGTTGCCGGGGCATTTTCTTGATGCGGCGGCGGTGGCCAATGTGATTGTTTTTCAGCTGTCGCAGGGGGCTCGGGGTGTTTACGGCCAGGACTGGAAGGTTGATAACGGTTACACCTTGGGCTGAAGTCCGTTCGGGGTACATATCCGTTTCTGCGGTAACGGCTACTATTGATTCCGCTTTTACAGCGGGTCACTTGGAAAAGCGCCAAGTAACCAAACGCTTTCGCCCCTGACGTACGGTGCCTCGCCTAGGCTCGGCATGCCCTCGCTCCGGTCCTGCTCCGTGGGCCCGCCGCCATCGGCCATCCATGGCCGGGGGCGGCTACCGCGGCATCCTTGCCGCGGTGCCCACTGCGCAGAACCTGCGCTCGGCCTTCCGACGGGGCAGATCAAGATCAAGTTCAAAAGCCAGATCAAAAGCCAAAGCGAGGCGGCCTGATAGCCGACCTGATGTCTGTCAGGGGCATCGGCGGTGGACCTCTATGTCATGCCCGCCAAAAATCCAACTGTGGGAGCGAGCCTGCTCGCGAAGGCGGACTGACATTCAACATTGATGTCGACTGACAGGGCCTCATCGCGAGCAGGCTCGCTCCCACAGGGGAATGCGTACGCTTGAAGATACAGGCCGGACGGTAGGCCGCCTCGCAGTGTTTTTGCGGTAGTCGCCCCCTCGAGAGGCCCACGGAGCAGGACCGGAGCGAGTGTATGGCGAGCCTCCGAACGAAAGGGGTAAAAGCGGTTTGGTTACTTGGCGCTTTTCCAAAGTGACTCGCTGTAAAAGCGAAACCAATAGCCGCCGTTACCAAAGAAACGGATATACCCCCAAGGCCTAGTGCGAAGTCCCCTCGGCAAACTCAATCTTGTTCCCCACGTTGTACTTGCCCGAAGGCTTGTTCATCGGAATGCGTTTGATCTCCTGCAAGGTGTTGCTGTCGTAGACGATCAGCGCGCCATCGGTGGCCCAGATGCTCAGCAGCAAGTAGCGGCCGTCGCGAGTGAACTCAACATGAGCGGCGGTTTTGCCGGGTACCGGGCGCAGTGTGTGGGCGATTTCCAGGGTCTGTTTGTCGATCAGGTGGATCGCATCGTTGTCGGGCCCGAAGAACACATCGGTCCAGGCATACCGCGAGTTGACATGACTGCGCATGAAGAAGCCCGGCCCCAGGGTCGGGATTTCCTTGATCAGTTTCCAGGTCTTGAAGTCGATGACCGAGATCAGTCCCTTGCTGATATTCGGCGTGGCGAACACCCATTCACCGTTGCGTTTCCAATAGGTCCCCGACCCCAAATGCGGCATGCCCGGCAGCGGTATGTCGGTGACCACCTTGCCGCTGTCGAGGTCGATGACCTGGCCGCCCTGGGCCTTGCGCGACGTGGCCAGCAGCTGTTTGTAGTCCGGCGAAAAGGAAAAATCATCGAGAAAATCCCCGGCAGGAATCCGCCGGGGTTCGAAATCCGGTGTGCCCGCCCAGGACAGCTCCCAGACTTCCTTCACGTCCTTGAGTGCGACGATGAAGCTGTCGCGCGGCGGAGCGGAGTAAACCGCGCTGACCCGTGACGCGGTACCGTTCTGACCGATGGTCGGGATGGTTTTGACCAGCGACAGATCGCGGGCATCGAGCACCACCAGGTTGCCGGGCAAATAGTTGCCCACCAGCACCCAGCGTCCATCCTTGCTCACCGCCAGGTTGCGGGTGTTAAGGCCGGCGCGGACCTCGGCGATCAGCTTCAGGTTGTGCAAGTCATACAGACTGATCCAGCCGTCACGGGAAGCGAAGTAGACGAAGCGCCCGTCGGGCGAGAACTTCGGTCCGCCGTGCACGGCGAAGTGCGAAGCGAACCGCGCGAGCACCTCAAATCGGTCACCGTCGACGATGTCGATGTGATGGTCGCCAGCTTCTACCACCACAAACAGGTTCATCGGGTCGGCGCCGTGCTGGGGCGTGGAGGGCAGTTTGCTCAGGTCCGCGAGCAGCGAGTAACTGCCGAGAATGTCGTCATTGCTCCAGGTGGGCGGGGTGGCAGGCGGTTGCTGAAGGTAATCCACCAGCGCGTCGATCTGCGCGGGGCTGAACACGTTGGCATAGCCGGTCATCTGGCTCGCGGGGCGACCGTTTTGAATCACGCTGCGGATTTCATCAGGTTTGATCCGGCTGAGGCTCTCAGGCAACAACGCCGGCCCTGCGCCGCCGAGACGGTTGATACCGTGACAGCTCTGGCAATGCTGCTGATAGAGTTGCGCCGCGTGTTCAAGTGCCGGCACTGCTGCGCCGGCCTGGGCCGCACTGACCCCTAACAGGTGGGCGAGGACGATGCGCCTCATATCGCCACCTTGGCGCGACGTAGCAGGGCTTGGGTCGGGTAGAGTCGCGCCGGGTATTCCAGCTGTTCTGCGTCAAACATATCGACCACTGAGCCGATTACCGTCAGTGTCGGAATACCCGGTGGACAATCCAGCGCGAGGGTTGGCAATTGGTGCAGCTTGCCGCGGGCGACGTGCTGGTCGGGTCGCGTGCCGTTGCTGATCAGCGCCGCCGGTGTGTCGGCCGACAGCCCGGCTTCGATCAAGCGTTGAGCGATGATCCCCAGGTTCGATAAGCCCATGTAAAACACCAAGGTCTGGCTACTGTCGGCGAGGCTGCTCCAGGGCAACGACAATTCGCCATCGCGTTGCAAATGGCCGGTGATGAACCGGCAGGAATTGACCAGGTCGCGGTGGGTCAACGGTATGCCTGCATAGGCGCTGCAGCCGGAAGCGGCAGTGATTCCCGGCACCACCTGGCAATCAATGCCGCGTTGCAGCAGGTACTCCAGCTCCTCGGCACCGCGACCGAAAATGAACGGGTCGCCGCCCTTGAGCCGGACCACGCGCTGCCCTTGATCGGCGAGGTCGGCCAGCAGCTCGTTGATCTGTTCCTGGGGCAGGCTGTGGCAACCGCTGGCCTTGCCGACGTAATGACGGGCGCAGGCGAGGGGAATCAGGGTCAGCAGTTCGGGGCTGATCAGCCGGTCGTACACCACGGCGTCGGCCTGCATCAACAGGCTCCAGGCGCGCAGGGTCAGCAGGCGTGGATCGCCGGGGCCGGCGCCGACCAGGGCAACTTCGCCCGGCCGGAACGGCGACTCAAGTGTGGCCGGTATAGCAATTGATGGAGGCATGGGACGTCCTTGGTGCTTCATCAGGTTGGCCGGCCCCAGCCTTTGTCAGGTGGTTGGCCGGACGGGCTATTCAGTGGGTGATGCAAGGGATGTTCGTTGACGGCGTAACACCGATTTCGTCATCGCTGAGGTGGCAGCCGGGGTCCTGGCCCCACAGATCTCCCTCGGCCCAGGCACGCGTGCGGGTATTGCCGTTGCAGATGGTCAACCAGCGGCATTGCGCGCAACGACCACCGACGGCGCGGGGATGCTCACGCAGGCGCAACAGCAGGGCATCCGGCTGATCCAGCCACAACGTGCGGAACGGCGTGCGGCGGACATTGCCCACCGAGTGCTGCCACCAGTAGGTGTCCGGGTGCACTTCGCCGGTGTTGTCGATATTGGCAATGCCGCTGCCGGAGGCGTTGCCACCCCAGGCGCGGAGCATGTTTTCCAGGCGTGGGTAATGCTCGGGAATACGCAGGGCTGCCCATTGCAGCAGCAGAATGGCATCGGCATCGTTGTTACCGCTGACAAAATCGCTGTCGCGCCCCTGTTGGATGTCTTCCCAGGCTCGCTCAAAGATCAACGTCATGGCCTCGCGGCTCATCTGCTGGTGCGCGTCGAGTTTGCGACTGCGTTTACCGCGACCGCTGTAGTTGAGGTGCGACAGATAAAACTTCTGCACGTCGTACTCGCGCATCAGCGCCAGTAATTGGGGTAACTGAGGATGGTTTTCCTGGGTCAGGGTAGTGCGCAGCCCGACGCGAATGCCTTGTTCGCGACAGAGCCGGATCGCCTGCATGGAGCGGGCGAAGCTGCCCTTGAGTTGGCGGAAAGCGTCGTGGGTGGCTTCCAGTCCATCGATGCTGATGCCGACGTAATCGAAATTCGCTGCGCTGATCTGCGCAATGTTCTGCTCATCGATCAGCGTGCCGTTGGTGGACAAGGCCACAAAGAAACCTTTGGCCCGGGCGTAGGCGCTGAGCACAAGCAGATCCTCGCGCAACAGCGGTTCGCCACCGGAAAGAATCAACACCTTCACCCCGGCATCGTGCAAATCGTCGATCACGGTCAGCGCGGCGGCCGTATCCAGTTCGTCGCGAAAGACACTGTCGGCCGAGGTGGCGTAGCAATGTTTGCAGGTCAGGTTGCAGCGCCTGAGCAGGTTCCAGATCACCACCGGCGCCCGGTTACTGCCCGGTGGACTGGTTCTGGGTGCAGGCGCCTGGCCTGCCAGCGCACGCAGGTATTGGCTGATCCTCAACATGCAACTCTCCTTGAGTCGGGAACGTGTTCAGCGCGAAGCGGGCGGCAGGCGCAAGCCGGTTTTCTTCAGGATGCGGCTGCTCACCAGCATCTCGTCGGCAAAACAGGCCTCGCCCAACAAATAGCGAAGGTGCTCGCGGTAGCTGTTGATCTCATCGCGGCTGCGGCCATGCACCATGGCGAACAGGTTGTAGCGCCATCCGGTTCGGCGCGGGCGGCGATAGCAGTGGCTGACGAAAGGCTGCGCGCCGATCAGCGCGCCGAGGCGCGTTATGTCGGTGTCGCGCACATCCCAGACCGTCATGCCGTTGTGGCGATAGCCCAGTCGGTAGTGATTGGGTACGGCGGCAATGCGCCGAATCGCGCCCTCGGCCTGCAAGCGCTTAAGTAGGTCCAGGGTGGATTCGATGCTTAATTCCAGTTGTTCGGCGAGCCACGCCCACGGGTCATCCAGCAACGGCAGACCGGCCTGGGTCAACGCAATCAGACGCTGGGCGAGTGTGTCTTCAGACCGGGAAATACAGACCGACATGGTAAGTCTCCTCCTTAGGCAGGTTGAGCAGGGGCAGGCCGGTCAGGGTTTCGATGCGCTGCAGCGTCTCGGCGATGCCTTCTTCGGTCGCGCAGCCAAGCACGAACCACATGTTCCAGGCGTGTTCGCGTCGGTAGTTGTGCGCCACTTCCGGCAGGCCATTGAGCTGTTCGGCGACGTCATCGAAACGTTCTTCCGGCACCGCCAACGCGGCGAGGGTGAAGGCGCCGCCCAGCCGTTCAATGTCGAACATCGGGCCGAAGCGTGTGAGCACGCCATCAGCGAGCAGGGTGTGCAATCGGTCGAGCAGTTCAGTGCTGCTGCTCTGCAGTTCGGCCGCCAATACCCGCCAGGGGTGGCGCACCAGCGGTAAGCCCAATTGCAAACGGTTGATCAGTCGGCGGTCCAGGTCATCCATGGGTCGGTACTCCGGTGCGCGAGGGCGCAAAACGGCCGCCGCACTGTTTGAAGACCTGGGTGCTGAACAGTAATTGATGGGGCAGGTCGCTCAGTAGATGCTCCTCCAACAACGCCTGGATCTGCGCCTCAACCTGCTCACGTTGACGCCCGTGCACCATGCAAAACAGGTTGTACCGCCACTGCGGCAGGCGCCGGGGCCGTTGATAGCAGAGGTTGATGCCGGGCGCTCGCCCAAGGCGCTGGCCGACTTCGTCGATCAGCGCATCGGGAACATCCAGCACCAGCATGGCGTTGGCGGTAAAACCCAGTGCGCGATGGTGCAGCACCAGGCCGATACGGCGAAACAGCCCTTGCTCGCTCCATTGGCGCATCTGTTCGAGTACCTGGTTTTCGTCAGCGTTGAGCCGTTCGGCGAGAGCCTGATACGGGCGCGACACCAGCGGCAACCCGCCTTCGAGGTGCCGGCGCAGCGCCAATGCTTGTTTGGGGTTCAATCCTGGTGTCATGAGTTTTCTCCCAGGGCAAAGCCCAGGTCGACGCGGTAGGCGGTCAACATCGGCAGGTCCAGCGGCATGAGGCCGGTGTCGTCCTCCAGTTCCTTGAGCACGCGGTCGATGTGTTGGCGATCAGGGCCGGTCAGCACAAACCACAGGTTGTAGAAATGCTCCCGTGCGTAGTTGTGATTGACCTCCGGGTACTGACTGACGCGATCGGCCACCTGTTGCAGGCGGTCAGCGGGCACGGCGAGGGCGGCGAGGGTGCTGGCCCCGGCGCGGCTGTGTTCGAACACCGGGCCGATGCGTGAGAGGGTGCCGGCCTGATCCATTTCTTCCAGGCAGGCCATCACCTGGGATTCGCGGCAACCGAGAATCCTGGCCATCTCCTTGTACGGTGACGGACACAGCGGCATGCCGTGCTGAAAGCGGTCGATGAGTTGGCGGCTGAGTCGTTCAAGGTCCATTTCAATACCCCATTTTCTGCGCGCGACTGCTGAAGAAGATGCCGCTCGGTGCTCTGGCGGGCAGGGTGCTCAGCAGCTTCAGGCGGTACGGATCCCAGACCTGGACCTGATCACCGTCGCGTAATGACAGCCACAATTGGTCGCCGCGAGCGGTGAATTCCATGTGCAGCACCGCTGGCCCGGGGCGCAGATCGGCGACCACGGCGTGGGTTTCGGTGTCGATGACCTGAACCCGATCGTTGTCCGGGTAGGCGAAATTGACCCACAGCTGCCGACCGTCCGGGCGCGACGTGACGAACACCGGTTGGCCGGCCACCGGAATCACGGCGGTCTGCTGCCAGGTGCGTGAATCCATCACCAACACTTGATGCCGGCCGACGGCGGGCACGAAGGCCTGGTTATCGGCGACGGCCCAGCCTTCCAGGTGCGGCATCTTGTAGACCGGGAGTTTCGCCTGACCGCGTCCGTAATCGCCGAGTACTCGCTGCACGCCGCGTTCTGGATGCCAGAGGTCGAGTTGCGCCATGCCGTCTTCACCGAACAGGCCGGCCATGTAATAGCGTCCGTCCGGGGTGATCAAGGCATCGTAGGGTTGCTCACCAATGCCGGTGAAACGGCTGATTTGTGGTGTGCTGCCCTGACTGAAATCAGCGGTCCAGATCTCGCCGGTATCGAACAGGCTGAACACGAAACGTTGCCCCGGCGCGTCGACCAGGCCGACTACCCGTGAGCGCTTGCTGCCATCGGCCAGGGGCGTGGCCGGAATATCGGCCACCTGCTGAAGGGTTTCGGCATCAAACACCTTGACCCCGCCGGGCACGTAGTTGGACACGGCGATCAGCTTGCCGTCCTGACTGATGGCGCCACCAATGCTGTTGCCGCCCTGGATGACGCGATGGTCGATACGCCAGGTCAGCAAGTCGATTTTGCTCAACCCGCCGTCGCGCCCGAACACATAGGCGTAGCGCTGGTCACGGGAGAACACCACCGAGGCATGGGACAGGTCGCCAAAACCCTCGAGTCGGGCCAGCGCGGTGTGGGTGTCGCTTTCGATGATTTGTACGCTTGCGGTGGCGCGCTCCACGACCAGGCCCAAGTCGCCGGTGCCACGCAATGGTGGCTGAACGCAAGCGGACAACAACAGCCCGGTCGCCGCTGACAGCAGGATTGAACGGATCATGGTGCGGGATATCCCTGGAGAAGTAGATCGACCAGCCAACGGATGTCGCCGGGGCTAAGCAACGGGGCCCAACCGGGCATCGCGGTGCCGGGCCGGCCTTGGGTGACGGTGGCAATCAGGCTGTCCCTGGATTTGCCGGCCAGCGCTGCGCGCGTCAGTTCGGGGCCTAGCCCGCCAGTCAGGTGCAGCCCATGGCAGGCACCGCAGTCCTGGGTCAGCAGGTGTTCGAGTTGCGCCTGACGCTGGGCGTCCGGCGCCGCAACCGCGGTTGCGCAAATGAGGAGGAGGGCCGCCAGAATCACAGCGTGTCGATACACCATCAAGACGCCCTCCTGGCGGTTATTTGAGTGTCAGTACCCAAGTCGCGAGCGTTTTCGCTTCTTCTTCAGTCACCGGGTTGGCCGGCATGGGCATCGGCCCCCAGTTGCCTTGTGTACCGTTCTTGATGTGGCTCGCGAGGGTGTCCACGGCTCCGGGTACGCCAGCGTTCTTGGTCGCTACGTCCTTGAGCGCAGGGCCGACAATCTTGGTGTCGATGGAATGACAGGCTGCGCAGGGTTTGCTCTTGAACAGCTCCAGCGCGTCTTGGGCCATGGCCGGTTGCACACTCAGCGCAGCGGTCAGGGCGAACAGTGAAAACAGAGTATTTTTCATGGTGTTTCCTTGCATTGATGGAGCTCAATAGATGTCGTGTTGGGTGTTGTAGACGTTGAACTTCCCGGTGGGTGTGATCAGTCGTTTGTCCTTGATGACTGACTTGAGCTTCAGTGTTTTGTCGTCGATCACCACCAGCGCCGACTCGTCTGCCTGGCCACTCCACACGGAGAACCAGACTTCATCGCCGGCCTTGTTGTATTCCGGTTGCACGACGCGCATGGCGCCTTGCTTGATGCCCGCGTATTCAGCGATGGGCAGCACGGTGTAGCCGGCGTCGAGTTTGTCGAGGTTGAACACCGCCACTGACTGGCTGAGTTTTGTATCCGGGTTGAGGGTGGTATCGACGTACAGATGACGGGAGTTGGGATGGGTTTTGATGAACAGCGATCCACCGCCCTGACCCTTGAGCGAGGCGACCTGCTTCCAGGCGTATTGCGGGTGTTTGGTCGGGTCGGTGCCGATCAGCGAGATGCCGTCATCACCCAGATGGCTGGTGGCCCAGACCGGGCCATAGGTCGGGTGGTTGAAGTTGGCGCCGCGACCCGGGTGAGGGGTTTTGCCGACGTCCACCAGCGCGGTCAACTTGCGCTCCTTGGAGTCGATCACGGCGACCTTGTTGGAGTTGTTGGCGGCGGTCATGAAGTAGCGATGCGTGCTGTCCCAACCGCCGTCATGCAGGAACGGCGCGGCATCGATGTAGGTGACAGTGAGGTTTTTGATGTCCTGGTAATTGACCAGCATCACCTTGCCGGTTTCCTTGACGTTGACGATGAACTCCGGCCATTCGTGGGAGGCGATGATCGCTGCGACCCGGGGCTCCGGGTGATATTCCTGTTTGTCGACGGTCATGCCGCGGGTCGAAACGATCTGCTTCGGCTCCAGGGTTTCGCCATCCATGATGGTGAACTGCGGCGGCCAATAAGAACCGGCGATGGTGTATTTGTCTTCGTAGCCCTTGAACTTGGAGGTCTCGACCGAGCGCGCCTCGATGCCCACTTTGACTTCGGCGACCTTGGTCGGCTCCACCGGCCACAGGTCGATCATGTCGATCCGGGCGTCTCGACCGATCACCAGCAGGTAGCGGCCTGAGGCAGAGATTCGCGAGATGTGCACCGCGTAACCGGTCTCGATGAGTTTGACGATCTTCTTGCTGTCACCGTCGATCAGGGCGATCTTGCCGTCATCGCGCAACGTCACCGAAAACAGGTTCGGCAGGTTGAGTTTGCTCAGCTGCTTCTTCGGACGATCTTCGGGTTTGACCAACACTTTCCAGGTTTTCAGCGTCTCGGCCATGCCCCATTCCGGTGGCGTCGGCGGCGTGTGCTGAATGAACTTGGCCATGACCGTGATCTGATCCTTGGTCAGTGCATTGGACGTCCCCCAGTTCGGCATGCCCGCCGGTGACCCGTAGGTAATCAAGGCTTCCAGATACGGTTGCCCGCGGCTTTGGGTAATGTCCGGCGTCAGCGGTTTGCCCGTGGCCCCTTTGCGCAAAACGCCGTGGCAGCCTGCGCAGCGCTGGAAGTAGATTTCCTTGGATGAGTCGAACTCGGCCTGGCTCATGTCGGGAGCGCCAGCGGTTTTAACCATGGGCAGGTTGGCCACCGCTGCGGCGGGCTCTTCAGCGCTGGCGGCATGACCCACCGCCAGGGCCAGTGACGAACACAATGCAGCGCGGGTCAGGGCAAACGTTTTTCTATTGCTGATCAGCATTCCATTTCTCCTCAGGCAAGACCTTTGCGATGTGCTGAAACGGCAGCGCAGAACGCAGGTTCTTAGTGCCGTGCAAGGCTATGCCCGAGCAGGCCAATGTTCGCTTGACGACGATCAAGTTTGCCGGCCATCTCACTTGCCAGGTTGTCGCAGGGGCCCGTAGCGTGTTCCTTGAATCCGCTTTTGGAACAGGCAGCCCATGGACCGTAACCCGTCTTGCGAACCCTTCTATCAACCGCTCAACAATGAGGAGGCGCTGTTCGAGCAAGCCTGGCGACACGGCATGCCGGTGCTGATCAAAGGCCCGACGGGTTGCGGCAAGACCCGCTTTGTCCAGCACATGGCTCATCGGCTGAAACTGCCGCTGTACACCGTGGCTTGCCATGACGATCTGAGCGCGGCCGACCTGATCGGCCGCCACCTGATCGGTGCCCAGGGCACCTGGTGGCAGGACGGACCGCTGACCCGCGCGGTGCGTGAAGGCGGCATCTGTTACCTCGACGAAGTGGTCGAGGCGCGCCAGGACACAGTGGTCGTATTGCATCCGCTGGCCGATGATCGTCGTGAACTGTTCCTGGAACGCACCGGCGAAGTGCTGAAGGCGCCGCCGTCCTTCATGCTGGTGGTCTCCTACAACCCCGGTTACCAGAACCTGCTCAAAGGCATGAAACCCAGCACCCGCCAACGTTTCGTGGCGATGCGTTTCGGCTATCCACCGGTGGCCGACGAAGAACGTATCGTGGCCCGGGAAGCCCAGGTGGACACCGCGCTGGCGACGCAAGTGGTGCGGTTGGGCCAGGCGCTGCGCCGGCTCGATCAACATGATCTGGAAGAGGTCGCCTCAACGCGGCTGCTGATTTTTACCGCGCGCATGATCCGCTCCGGCATGAGCCCGCGTGAGGCCTGCATGGCCTGCCTGGCCGAGCCGCTGAGCGACGATCCGTTGACCGTTGCCGCGCTGATGGACGTGGTTGATGTCCACTTCGGCTGAGTCCGCGGGCGTCTTGCGCCGTCACTTGCCGGGCGATCTGGCGATGTGGTTTTTCATTCTGGCGGAGCTGTCGGTGTTCGCCATCCTGATTGTGGTGTTCGCCGTGACCCAGGCGCTCAAGCCGCAGATGTTCAGTGAAAGCCGCCTGTTGCTGAACACCTCAACCGGGTTGGCGATGACCCTTAGCCTGCTCACTGCGGGGCTGTTCGCCGCGCTGGCGCAAGAGCAAGTCAGGAACTCGCGGCCGCGTCACGGTGCGGTCTTCCTGCTGATGGCGTTACTCGCCGCCAGTGTCTACGTGGTGCTGAAACTCACGGAATACAGGCACTTGCTCGCCTCGGGGCTGGGCATGGAGCACAACACCTTTTTCACCCTCTACTGGATCCTCACCGGTTTTCATTTTCTCCACGTACTGCTCGGCATGGTCATTCTCGGGTGGCTCGCGGAGCGCTGTCGCCGTGGCTTGTACGACGCCAGCAAGCGCAGCGGGTTTGAATCCGGCGTGCTCTATTGGCACATGGTCGATCTGATCTGGGTCATGCTGTTTCCGCTGGTCTACGTGCTGAGTTGACGAGGTTCTCATGTCTGTTTCCAGGGTATTGCTCGTCTGTTGGGCGGCGCTTGCCACGTTAAGTGTGTGCACGGTGGTGTTGGCCCACGTTGGCGCGACATCGCTGCTGTCGATGGCCATCTTGCTGGTGGCGGTGGGCAAGGCGTGGCTGATCACCGACGGCTTCATGGAGATGCGCCACGCACCGCGACTGTGGCGCCGGTTGATGTTGAGCTGGGCGCTGGTGTTGGCGACGGTTGTAGGCCTGACGCTGGAGGTGGTCCGCTGAAGGAATACAGCCCGTAAAACAGCACAACTTTTAACGTGGGAGCGAGCCTGCTCGCGAAGGAGCCGTCACATTCAACATCCAAGTTGACTGACACTCTGCCTTCGCGAGCAGGCTCGCTCCCACATTCGATCTGCGTTGTCAGTAATACCCGACCAAAACCATCTGACTTTCTTGATCGCCATCAAGCAGGTTTCAACCCTTCGCTTCCTATCATGGACGGGCCAAGCAAAGAGGAAGCGACCATGTCAGAGACCTTCACCAAAGGCATGGCCAGGAATATCTATTTCGGGGGAAGCATCTTCTTCTTCCTGATATTCCTGGCCTTGACCTATCACACGGAACAGACCTTTCCGGCCCGCAGCAATGAGGCGCAGCTCACCGAATCCGTGGTGCGCGGAAAGTTGGTCTGGGAGCAAAACAATTGCATCGGCTGCCACACGCTGCTGGGCGAGGGCGCCTACTTTGCGCCTGAGCTGGGCAACGTGTTCCAGCGGCGCGGTGGGGAAGCGGGCTTCAAACCCTTTCTGCATGCCTGGATGAAAATGCAGCCACTGGGCGTACCCGGCCGGCGCGCGATGCCGCAGTTCAAGTTGAGTGACCAGGAGGTGGATGACATCGCCGAGTTCCTCAAATGGAGCTCGAACATCAACACCAATGGCTGGCCGCCAAACAAGGAGGGCTAAGCGATGAGCATTGCTAATCCGCATCTGAAATTTGCCTCGCAAGCCGTGGCCAAACCTTACTTCGTGTTCGCCCTGATACTGTTTCTCGGTCAGGTGCTGTTCGGATTGATCATGGGCCTGCAATACGTGATAGGGGACTTTCTGTTCCCGATCATTCCTTTCAACGTGGCGCGGATGGTGCACACCAACCTGCTGATTGTCTGGCTGCTGTTCGGGTTCATGGGCGCTGCCTATTACCTGATTCCGGAAGAGGCCGACCGCGAACTGCACAGTCCGAAGCTGGCGATCATCCTGTTCTGGGTCTTCGCCGCCGCGGGTGTGCTGACGATCCTGGGCTATCTGCTGGTGCCGTATGCCGGCCTGGCCAGGCTGACCCACAACGAATTGCTGCCGACCATGGGCCGGGAGTTCCTGGAGCAACCGACCATCACCAAGATGGGCATTGTGGTGGTGTGCCTGGGCTTCCTCTACAACATCGGCATGACCCTGCTCAAAGGTCGCAAGACCACCGTCAGCATGGTGATGATGACCGGGTTGATCGGGCTCGCGGTGTTCTTCCTGTTCTCCTTCTATAACCCCGGCAACCTGGCCCGCGACAAGTTCTACTGGTGGTGGGTGGTGCATCTTTGGGTGGAAGGCGTGTGGGAACTGATCATGGGTTCGATGCTCGCGTTTGTCCTGATCAAGATCACCGGGGTAGACCGGGAAGTCGTGGAGAAATGGCTGTATGTGATCATCGCCATGGCGCTGATTACCGGGATCATCGGCACCGGTCACCACTTCTTCTGGATTGGTGCGCCTGAGGTCTGGTTGTGGGTCGGTTCAATCTTCTCGGCACTCGAACCGCTGCCGTTCCTGGCCATGGTGATCTTCGCCTTCAGCATGGTGAAGAACCGCCGCCGGCAACACCCGAACCGCGCCGCCACCCTGTGGGCCAAGGGAACCGTCGTCACAGCGTTCTTCGGTGCTGGCGTCTGGGGCTTCTTGCATACCCTGGCTCCGGTCAACTTCTACACCCACGGTTCGCAACTGACGGCGGCGCACGGCCACCTGGCTTTCTACGGTGCTTACGCGATGATCGTGATGACCTTGATCAGCTACGCCATGCCACGACTGCGCGGGTTGGGTGAAGCAGGCGATGAGCGCTCGCAGACCTTCGAAATCTGGGGCTTTTGGTTGATGACCCTGTCGATGGTGATGATCACGCTGTTCCTCACCGCAGCCGGTGTCGTTCAGGTCTACCTGCAACGCTGGCAGGTCGATGGTGTTGCGTTGCCCTTCATGGCCACGGTCGAACAACTGCAGGTGCTGTTCTGGGCCCGTTTTGGTGCCGGTCTTGGTTTCCTTGCGGGACTGCTCTGTTACCTGTTCAGCTTCAAGCAACGTGGCCGCGCAGCCTTGCGCGCCCCGGCGGCCGTGGTGCCTTCATGAGCCGGTGTCAAGGTTAGAAAAGGTCGGCCCGGCTGATACAGCGGGCCGTTTTTTTGCTTTACAAAAAGGGCAATGATCATGGCCTTTACCGTCGAACTGGAAGAGTGGGTCGGCAGCGTCTGGCATCGCTTCATCACCCGGCGCGCCAGCCCGGACTTCCCCGAAGCACGCGTTGAACTGGCCAGCCAGCAACGTCCGCTGGCGCTGCTGTTTCGCGCCATGGGCGGTGCCAGTGGTATCGGTGTCGAAGCCGCCAGCGACCGCGATCTGCTGTTGCGGCGCAACGTGTTGCAGCAGATCGCCGGCACCTGCAAGCAAGTGCCCCTGGCGTGGTGCGATGCGAGCAACCTTCGTCTACCGTCGAGCCTCGCGGTGTTTCCCGAAGTCGCACTGAACGAAGAACTCTATCGTTGGCTCGCCTTGCTGGCGGCACAGGCCGGCCAGATGCGGCACTGGGGACGGGACAATCAACGCTGGACGCAACTGCTGTTAGGGCGTTATCCCGCGTTGCGTGCCCGGTACAAACGTCTGGTCGATGCTCACCTGCAATTGCGCCCGGATCCGGCCACATTGAGTCGTGGCGAAGCGGCCCTGGAACGGGCGTTATGCCAGGCGCTGCGCGAGCCCGGCAGTGTCGAACATTTTCCCCGCAGCGAACGGGCCGCGTGGCCGCTGCCGCTGTGGTTGTACCCGCCGCAAAACCTCGCGAGCCCTCAGGCTGCCGACCTGGGGGAGGAGTCCGAAGAATCGTTGACGACCCCACCCGGTGAGCAAAAGGGCGCAAGCAAACGCGCCAAGCGGATAGATGAAAGCACCCGTGACGGCGGGTTGTTGATCGTGCGTCTGGAGAACCTGTTCAGCTGGACCGAACACGTGGACCTGGATCGCTGGTCGGACGACAGCGAGGACCCGGACGCGGCCAAAGTCGCCGAGGACCTCGACGAGTTGAGCCTGTCGCGCACCCGTCTGCGCAAGGGCGGCGGCCTCAAGCTGCACCTGGATTTACCGCCGGCCGATGTCGACGATATTCCCCTGGGCGAGGGCATCAAGTTGCCGGAGTGGGACTATCGCAAACAGCAGATGCAAGACGCCTTCGTCAATCTGCAAATGATGGTGCCCCGGGACTGCGAGGCGCAGCCACTGCCGCCACGGCTGAAAGCTTCGGCGCACCGTCTGCGGCGCCAGTTCGAGCACCTGCGCAATGACCGCCAATGGTTACGCCAGCAACCCCAAGGGTCTGAACTGGATATGCAGGCCTGGCTGGATTTTCACGTTGAACGCGAGCATGGCCAGTGTGCGGAACGCGGTTTGTTCATGGAACAACGGCAGACACGCCGTGACCTGGCGTGCCTGTTGCTGGCCGATGTGTCGATGTCCACCGACGCGCACCTGAACGATGAGCATCGGGTGATTGATGTCATCCGCGACAGCTTGCTGCTGTTCGGTGAGACCCTGTCGGTGCTCGGTGACGATTTCGCCCTGTACGGGTTTTCCTCGTTGCGCCGTCATCAAGTGCGGATGCAGGAACTCAAGTCTTTCACCCAGCGTTATGACGACAACACCCGCGGTCGTATTCAAGGGCTCAAACCGGGTTATTACACGCGCATGGGCGCCGCCATCCGCCAGGCCACCCAACTGCTGGGCAAGAGCAAGCGCCGCAGCAAATTGTTGCTGCTGCTCACGGATGGCAAACCGAATGATCTGGACTTGTATGAGGGACGTTACGGTGTTGAAGACACCCGCGAAGCGGTGCTGGAGGCGCGGCGCAAGGGGTTGACGCCGTTTTGCATCACGATTGATCGCGAGGCCGGGGATTACCTGCCTTACATGTTCGGCGCCAATGGCTACACCTTGATCCGTCAGCCCGAGCAATTACCTCTGCGATTGCCGCAGCTGTACCGCCAGTTGACCCAACCTTGAGGGGGGGACGCAGCATCAACTGATGCCGCGTGGCAGCCAGAAAAACATCGTCACGCAGAAGATCGTCAGGCCAATGCAGAACCACGTGAATCGGCGCAGCCGACATTGCGCCGCGTGTGCGGCCAATACTGGCAAGGGCATGCCGCACTGGCGGCACTCGGTTTCTTGTGCGGGGTTGGCGCGTTGGCAATACAAGCAGACGGGCATGGCACTCACTCAAACTGCTCCAGGCGCAGACGATCGAGAATGGCGATCTGGCGGCCGTCCTGGGTGATGATGTTTTCATCGATCAGGCGACGGATAATCCGCGAAAAGGTTTCCGGCTGGATCGACAGGTGCCCGGCAATCAGTTGCTTGGCCATTGGCAATTCGAATTGGCTGCCAACGGTTTGCTGGCGCACCAGTTGCGTCAGCAGATAACGCACGACCCGGTGGGTGGCGTTTTTCAGTGACAGGGTTTCGATTTCGTTGACCCGTTGATGCAAGCGAACGCACAGCTTGCCGAGCAGCGCAAAGGTCAGTCGGCTGTTACTTTGCAGCAGGCGCATATAGGTGCTTTTGGATAACCGATAGAGCTGAGTGGGGCAGATCGCTTCGGCCGAGGCCACATAGTTCGGGGTGTCCATCAGCATCATCGCTTCGGCGAAGGTTTGCCGGTCACCAATGACCTCAAACACTTTCTCCTGCCCGTCCGGCGTCAGGCGATAGATTTTCACCGCGCCGGCAATCACGAAATAGAACGAGTCTGCCGGCTCGCCCTGACGGAACAACGGTTCGCCTTTGTCGATGCTCAGCAAATGGCTGGTACTCATCAACTCATCCAGCTGTTCTTCGTTCAACGGCTCGAACAAGTGATGACTGCGCAGAATCTGGTGATGGACGCGATGAAGCACCATAAGAATTCATCCTGAAGTTTGAAGAGGGGATGGCTATCAAGTCAAACGAGGCCCAGCGAGACACCGCTGGCCAACGCCAGCACCGAGGTCAGCACCACAAACCAGGCCAATGGCTGGATGACTTTTTTCATGACGACTCCTGGAGATCGAGAAGGATCAGGTTTTCCTTAATTTCTGAACCATTGAGCAAGACGCGGGCCATGCCTGGAGCCCTTTGTTTACTGGGGTTGTCAGATAGGAGGGTAAAAACGACCACGGGGTTTAGGGTTCAAATAACCCTTTAATGGTTATTTCTACCCTTGGGCTGGTCCCGCAGGGGGCAGGTCCTCTCACCACAGCGGGCGAATGAACATCAGGGCACGGCCCTTGCACACTTGATCTGCGACAAAGGCAATTAATCGTCAATACCCGATGATTGCCCCCGGACTTGCCTCGACGCGTGTGGGTTGGCGTCAGGTCAGCAGCAAGGTAAAGGAGTAGCTTTATGCAAGTGCTTGACCGCCGTAAAGCGATGGCTATCGCGCCGCTGTTGCGTTTGGCCTTTCGGCCGTTTTTCCTCGCCGGCTGCCTGCTGGCGGTGCTGGTCATTCCGCTCTGGCTGTTCGCCTTCAGTGGTGAGCTTTCCGGCTGGCAGCCGGCGGGTGGCTGGCTGAACTGGCATCGACACGAATTGCTGTTCGGATTCGGCTTGGCGATCATCGCCGGCTTTCTGCTGACGGCGGTGCAGACCTGGACCGGTCGCCCCGGCATCAGCGGGCAACCACTGGCCATGCTGGCGCTGCTGTGGTTATTGGCGCGCGTGGCCTGGCTGGTCAATGCACCGTTGCCGGTGCTTGCGGTGCTGGAACTGGCGTTCCCGCTGGCGGTGGCTGCGCTCATGGGATTCACCTTGTGGAAGGTGCGGCAGAAACGTAACTACCCCATTGCGGTGGTGTTGCTGCTGTTAGCAGCGGCCGATGGGTTGTCCCTGTATGGTCTGGTCGAAGGTCATGAAGGCTGGCAGCGTCAAGGCGTGTTGACGGGTATGTGGCTGGTGGCGGCAATGATGGGTTTGATCGGTGGGCGCGTCATTCCGTTCTTCATCCAGCGCGGCCTCGGCAAGGTCGAGGGCGTTACCCCTTGGCCGTGGCTGGATTGGCTGCTGCTGATTGGCTCACCGCTGGTGGCGTTGCTCTATGCCGCGGGACCTGCGCTTGCCCCAGATTTCTGGGTGGGCCTGTTGTTCGCGGTGTTGGCCGCTGGGCATCTGGTGCGCCTGGTGCGCTGGCATGATCGCGCCCTCTGGCATGTGCCGTTGTTGTGGTCGTTGTACCTGGCTTATGCCTGGTTGGCGGTGGCCTGTCTCGGGATGGCGCTGTGGCATTTCGGTGTGCCGATCAATCCGAGTCTGGCGGTGCATTGCCTGACCATCGGCGCCATGGGTGGCCTGGTGCTGGCGATGATTGCACGGGTCAGCCTGGGGCATACCGGCCGCGCGCTGGAGCCGCCGTCGGGCATGACCCTGGCGTTCATTCTGCTCAACCTGGCCTGTCTGAGCCGGGTCGTGTTGATCCTGTTTTTCCCCTTGCCGGCGTTGTGGCTGGCCGGTCTGTGTTGGGTGCTGGCGTTTGCGCTATACGCCTGGCGCTATGGGCCGATGCTGTTGCAGTCCCGGGTGGACGGCCATCCGGGCTAAGCACGCTAACTGATGGAGGCTGCCGGTGATGTATCCCTTTTTACTGGTCACCCACTTGCTGGCGGCGATTGCCTTCATCGGCACGCTGTTTTTCGAGGTGGTGATCTGGCACAACGCCCGCCAGCAGGTGGCGGTTAGCGCGCAAACGAGCGCCGATCAAGCGATTGCAGTGCGTTCGCGCAAGGTGCTGCATGGCGTGGTGTTGCTGTTGTATGGCGCCGGTATCAGCCTGGCGTGGCAACACCGGGGTGTATTGAGTCAGCCGCTGGCGAGCAGTTTTGGTACGTTGCTGAGCCTGAAGATCATCCTGGCCCTGAGCATCATCGGCCATTACTTTCTGCTGGCGTACTGGCTGAAAAGTGCATGCCTGACCACGACCCGCGCCACTTGGATTCGCCGCAGCATCCTCGGGCACATGGTGTTGATCGTGATCCTGGCCAAGGCCATGTTCTATTGGCACGGTTGATCGCGCTGGAGAACCCGCAACCCTGTAACGGCGCCATTCGCGAGCAGGCTCGCTCCCACATTGGGATACCGTTCCCCTGTGAGAGCGAGCCTGCTCGCGAAAGCTGTGTCACTGGTTTTGTATGACCCGCAATCGATCAATGGCGAGGTTTAAGTGCGTTGACGAACAACACGTTGTTTTCCAGATGGATGTGTTGCATCAAGTCATCACGGAACTCCAGCAGCCCGCGATACAGGGCACGCCAGGTATTACAGGCATCGGCCGGCGGGGTGATGTTGTTGGTCAGCGCAAGCAGCCTTTCCAATGCTTCGCCATGTTGATCATGTTCAAAGCGCAGCACCTGGATCGGCGGTGCGGCCTGAGGGCCGATGCCTTGTTGCAGCATCGGGAAGAGCACTTGTTCTTCCTTGAGCATGTGGCCTTCAAGTTCTTGTTGCATGTCGGTCAAGAGATCGGCCAGGCCGTTGGGGCAACTGCTGCGGGCACCATGGACCTGCTCGACGCGGCGGGCCAGACGAATCAGTTCCGGCAGTTGTTCGCGATGGCGGGCGTGGTAGCGCGCCAGAAGATGGGCGATCAACAGCTCCGAGGGTTCGTTGCGCCAGTCGTGCTGGGTTTCGCCGGTGTCTTGCAGCCGGTGCAGCGCATCGGCAATCAGGGCCGGATCGAGGCCTTTGCCAGCGGCCGCTTCAAGCAGGCTTTTATGCCCGCCACAACAGAAGTCCAGTTTAAAGGTGTGGAAGATCCGCGTGGCGCCGGGAATGTCGCACGCCAGTTGGCCGAGGCTTTGTTCCAATAGAGTCAGGCTCATCAGGGGTTCCTTGTTTGGATTTCAACGGTTCCCCAGGCTCATTGCATCCGACATGCCATATTTAACGTATTGAAAAATATGGCTTAATTTTTAGTTGTGGTGATAGACACCCGGACACTTTAGGGTGAATCCAACCATAGAGGGTAATAACTACCATGCTGCGTGAAAGCCTGGCGGCCGACCTGATCGTCGAGTTGCCGAATGCTGTGCGGTTGCAACGTTTGGTCCAGACCCTGCGCGAGTACTTCAACAGTGGCGCCGTGGGATTGCTGCGTCTGGATGACGACAGCCTCAGGCCGGTCGCGACGGTGGGGCTGGTGCATGAAGCGTTGGGCCGCCGGTTTGTCATCGCTCAGCATCCGCGGCTGGCGGCGATCATGGCGTCGCGCGAACCCACCTGGTTCGAGCCCGACAGTCGGCTGCCGGATCCCTATGATGGCTTGCTCGACAATCACGCCGGCGAACCGATGCCAGTGCATGACTGCATGGGCGTGAGCCTGTATGTGGAAGGTCGGATCTGGGGGGCGATCACCCTCGATGCGCTGCATGCCGGGACCTTCGACAGCCGTGCGCGGGAAGAGCTCAAGCGCTGCACCTTGCAGATCGAAGCCGCCGTGCGAGTCACCCGACTGGAACAGGAAAACCGCAGCCTGCGCTTGTCCCGCAGCGATATTCAAGACGTACGCAGACCGGCGGACGAAGGCGAAATCCTCGGGCAAAGTGAAGTGCTGCACCAGTTGCTCAATGAACTGGATGTACTGGCCGATTCCGAGCTGCCGGTGTTGCTGCTGGGCGAGACCGGCGTCGGCAAAGAGCTGTTCGCCCGGCGCTTGCATCGTCTGTCGCGTCGCAGTCATAAGCCGCTGGTGCAGGTCAACTGCGCTGCTTTGCCGGAGTCTCTGGCGGAAAGTGAATTGTTCGGCCATGTCAAAGGCGCGTTTTCCGGCGCCACCAGTGACCGTGCCGGGCGTTTCGATGCGGCCAACGGCGGCACGCTGTTTCTCGATGAAGTCGGTGAATTGCCGTTGGCTGTGCAGGCGAAACTGCTGCGCACCCTGCAGAACGGCGAGATCCAGCGCCTCGGCGCCGACAAGCCGTTGCACGTCGATGTGCGCATCATCGCCGCGACTAACCGGCACCTGCCGGACAGCATCCGCGATGGTTTGTTTCGGGCGGATCTGTATCACCGGCTCTCGGTCTATCCGGTGCCGATTCCGCCGTTGCGCGAGCGGGGTAACGATGTGTTGATGCTGGCCGGGCACTTCCTTGAGCTGAATCGGGCGCGGCTTGGCTTGCGCGGTTTGCGTCTGTCGCCGGCCGCCGAGCGCGCGCTGCTGACTTACAACTGGCCGGGCAACGTGCGCGAGCTGGAACATGTGATCAGCCGAGCCGCGTTGAAGACGCTCAGCCGCGGCACGAGTCGTACCCTGATCATGACGCTGGAACCCGAGATTCTGGACCTCGACAGTGCCATGGGCGGGCAGGGCGTGGTCGTCGAAAGTCCTCTGGACGAAACGGCTGACGCGCCGTTCCAGCCCCTGGGGGAAGCGGTCGACGATTACCAGCGCAAGAAAATTCTCCAGGCCTTGAGCCTGTCCGGGGATAACTGGGCCAGCGCCGCGCGGATCCTGGAAATCGATCCCAGCAACCTGCACAAACTGGCGCGGCGGTTACGCCTGAAGTAAGGCTGGGCATGCTCAGTGTTGATGGTGATCAAGGTGCTGTTGCGCGAAGTCTCGCACGCTGGGCAGAACCTTTTCGGAGATCACCGTCATGCCCCTTTCCCTTGCACAGATGCGCCGCAACTACACCCTTTTTGGCCTGCAAGACGAAGCGGCGCTGGACGACCCGCTGGCCATGTTCCGACAGTGGATGCAACTGGCCCGCGACACCGAGCGTGCGCCTGTCGAAGCCAACAGCATGGTGTTGGCGACCGTCGACAGTGAAGGTCGCCCGCACTGTCGGGTCCTGCTGCTCAAGGGCTTTAGTGATGAAGGCTTCACGTTTTTCGGCCATTACCAGAGCGATAAGGGGCAGCAATTGGCTGCTAATCCGTATGCTGCGATGACCTTTTTTTGGCCGGGGCTGGAGCGTCAGGTGCGGATCGAGGGTCGGGTGTCCAGGCTCGCCCCGACGCTGTCGGATGCGTACTTCGAATCCCGCTCACAGGACAGTCGCCTCGGCGCCTGGGCCTCACCGCAAAGCCGACCATTGGCCAATCGGGCCGAGCTTGAATCGCTGTTGACACAAACCACCCAACGGTTTGCCGGCCAGACCGTGCCGCGGCCCGAGCATTGGGGCGGCTACTGCTTGCAGCCGGATCGCCTGGAATTCTGGCAAGGCCGTGCCGACCGCTTGCATGACCGCCTCGATTACCGGTTGCGCGATGGCGTATGGCAACGCAACCGCCTGGCACCTTGAACCCGCAGAACGCGCAGCGATGGAGAACAATGTGGGAGCGAGCCTGCTCGCGATAGCACAGGGTCAGTCGACATCAATGTTGCCTGACAAGCCGCTATCGCGAGCAGGCTCGCTCCCACAGGTATCGTGTGGCCTACACGTTCTTCATATGTCCCTGTAGAGGTACCTCCTTGGAGGAATAGGCTCATCGGGCATTCCAGTTCAGGCTTTGCCCCATACCCTCATTTACGGGAAGGCTTGGATATGGCCCATCTGGCGCAACGCACGTTTGAACCCCTGAACATAGCCGTACTGACCATCAGCGATACGCGCACCTTTGACACCGACACCTCGGGGCAGACCCTCACGGATTTGCTGCAAACGGCCGGGCATGTATTGATCGATCGTAGTCTGGTCAAGGACGATATTTATCAGATCCGCGCCAAGGTTTCCCACTGGATCGCCGACCCCAAGGTGCAGGTGGTATTGATGACCGGAGGCACCGGTTTCACCGCGCGCGACAACACACCACAAGCGGTCTTGCCGTTGCTGGACAAACACGTGGAAGGCTTCGGTGAACTGTTCCGTCAGGTGTCCCTTGCGGAAATCGGCATGTCCAGCCTGCAATCCCGGGCATTGGCGGGGATTAGCAATGGCGTGCTGGTGTGCTGCGTTCCGGGTTCGCCGGGCGCGTGTCGAACGGCCTGGAACCAGATCCTGCTCGAACAGCTGGACAGCCGCACCGGCCCATGCAATTTCGCCCCCCATTTGAAACCGCAAGGGCAACGGGTCGTCGACGCCTGCGAGACCCGCTCATGACCGGCCGGGTGTGTGACCTTGGTCACTTGATGCCGGTGGACGAGGCCATCAATCGTTTGCTGGACCAGGCACCGCCGCCGCCCCTGGCGCAAAAGATCGACCTGGATCAAGCCTTGGGTCGGGTGCTGGCGGCGGACATTCATTCCCCCGTCAACCTGCCGGCCTGGGACAACAGCGCCATGGACGGTTATGCCCTCAGGGCCGCTGACCTGCCACCGGAGGGTGGCTGGTTGTTGATTGGCGGTCGAATCGCAGCGGGGGATTCGGCGTGCTCGCCGTTGCTCGCGCAGCAAGCAGTGCAGATTTTTACCGGCGCTCCATTACCTGCAGGCGCCGACACCGTGGTGCCGCAAGAGCGCTGTCGGATCGAGGGCGAGCGCGTGTGGTTCCCACCCGTCAGTACTGGCGATCACGTGCGCAAAGAAGGTGAGGAGGTTCGCCGCGGCGACCTGTTAATCCAGGCCGGCAAACGTCTGCGTGCGCAAGAAGTGGGGTTGCTGGCTGGCGCTGGCATCGGGCAGGTTGAGGTCTATCGTCCGTTGCAGGTGTGCTTGCTCAGCAGTGGCAATGAACTGCGTGAGCCGGGTGATCCATTGGCGCCCGGGCAGATTTACAACAGCAATCGCTACTGTCTCGCCGCGCTGTTGAGCGGTTGGGGGGTGGAGGTGCATGACTATGGCGTCATGGCCGATGAGTTGGCCGCCAGCCGGCATGCCTTGAGCCTGGCGTCTTCGGAATGCGACCTGTTGTTGAGTTCGGGGGGCGTCTCGGTGGGTGAGGAAGATCACCTCAAACAAGCGATCGAGGAACTCGGCAGCCTGGATTTCTGGCGGCTGGCCATTCAGCCGGGCAAGCCGCTGGCCTTCGGCGAAGTCGCCGGCAAACCCTGGATCGGCATGCCGGGCAATCCTTCGGCGGCGCTGATTACCGCGTTGGTGGTGGTGCGCCCGTTCCTGCTCAGGGCTCAGGGCGTCAGCGATGTGTTGCCGGCGCCACTGGCCGTGCCCGCCGGGTTCGATTGGTTGCAGCGCAACAAACGTCGGCAGTACCTGCGGGCTCGGTTGACACCCGGTGCTGATGGTCAGTTGAGCGTGGAGCTGCACCCTCAGCAAAGCTCGGCGATGTTGACCGCCGCGTGCTGGGCCGATGGCCTGGCGGTGATCGAGTGCGAGCAGCAAGTGCTCAAGCACGACAACGTGATGTTCCTGTCCTTCGCCGACCTGATGCATTGATCGCAATTGATTGCCGTCAAGGCCGTGCCTGCCGGTCTCGCTAGACTGGCAGCGCCTTTTTCGATCGCTGTGCCACAGGCATCGAGGGAGGGTCCAGACGCGTTTTTCCATGAGGATTACCCATGCAACTGGTCTGCCCGGCAGGCAACCTGCCTGCGCTGAAAGCGGCGGTGCGCCAAGGCGCCGATGCCGTTTATGTCGGTTTTCGCGATGACACCAATGCCCGGCATTTTGCAGGGCTGAACATGGACGACAAACAATTCGACGCGGCGGTCGCCCACATCCGTCAGCACCAACGCAAACTCTACGTCGCGGTCAACACCTACCCGCAACCCAAGGGCTGGGAACGCTGGCAGCGCGCGGTTGATCGCGCCGCCGATTTTGGTGTGGATGCGCTGATCGCCGCCGACCCCGGCGTACTCAACTACGCCAGCCAGCGGCATCCGCAACTGGCGCTGCACCTGTCGGTGCAGGGTTCGGCGACCCATGCCGCGGCCCTGGAGTTTTATGCGCAGCGCTACGGAATTCGTCGCGCGGTACTGCCTCGGGTGTTGTCGTTGGCGCAGGTGCGCCAGGTCGCTGCAAGCAGCCCGGTGCCCATCGAAGTCTTTGGCTTCGGCAGCTTGTGCATCATGGCTGAAGGGCGTTGCCATCTGTCTTCGTACATTACCGGTGAGTCGCCGAACCTCTGTGGCGTCTGTTCGCCGGCCAAAGCGGTGCGCTGGAGCGAAGACGCCGACGGCTTGAGCGCACGGCTCAGTGAAGTGCTGATCGACCGTTACACCCCTGAGGAACCCGCCGGTTATCCGACCTTGTGCAAAGGCCGTTTCCTGGTCGGCGGTAAACGCTTTCATGCGCTGGAAGAACCCACCAGCCTCGACACCCTGGACTTGCTGCCGGAATTGACGGCCATCGGCGTCGAGGCGGTCAAAATCGAGGGCCGGCAACGCAGCCCGGCGTATGTCGAACAAGTCACCCGTGTCTGGCGTGCGGCGCTGGATGCCCATCGTGGCTCGCCGGGCAGTTTTCGGGTCAAGGAGGAATGGCGCCGGGTGTTGGCCGGTTTGTCCGAAGGCAGCCAGACCACTTTGGGTGCTTACCATCGATCATGGCAATGAGGGAGGCGACATGAAGCTCAGCCTTGGACCGGTCCTGTTTTATTGGGACAAAGCGCAACTCAGCAACTTTTACGCCGAGATGTCGGCCTTGCCCCTGGATGTGATTTATCTGGGGGAAACCGTGTGCTCGAAACGCCGGTCATTTTCATTGGATCAATGGTTGGGGCTGGGGCGCGAGTTACAAGACTGCAGCCAGGCACAACTGGTTCTCTCCAGCCTGACGCTTATCGAAGCGGCCTCCGAACTCTCTAGCCTGCGGCGGCTCTGCGACAACGGCCAACTGTTGGTGGAAGCCAACGACATGGGCGCGGTGCAGTTTCTGGCCGAGCGCAAGTTGCCGTTCGTGGGCGGTCCTGCGCTGAATGTGTACAACGGGCATACGCTCACGCAACTGCTGGACGGCGGGATGACCCGTTGGGTGCCGCCCGTGGAGTGTTCGGCGACGCTGATTAGCGATGTGCTCGATCAGGTGCGGGAACTGGGTCGAGAGGTCCCGGAAGTCGAAGTCTTTGCTTACGGGCATTTGCCGTTGGCCTATTCCGCACGCTGCTTCACCGCGCGGGCGGAAAACCGGCCCAAGGACGACTGCCAGTTTTGCTGCATCAACTACCCCGACGGCCTGCCGCTGACCAGTCAGGAAGGGCAAGCACTGTTCACCATTAACGGCATTCAAACAATGTCGGCCGAGGTGACCAATCTCCTGGCAGATTACGCGGGGCTGGTGGCCTGCGGCGCTGATTTGTTGCGACTGAGCCCTCGTTATCAAGGCATGGCGCAGGTCATTGCCGCCTATCAACGGGTTCGTCTGGGCGAGACACCGCCGGTGTTCGTCGACGGTTGTAACGGTTACTGGCATGGCCAGGCCGGCATGTTGCGCATCGAGGAGGTCGGCTTGTGTTGAATCGGAAGAAGTGGCTGCTCAAAGGCGCCGACCGGTTGTTGCCGTTGGTGCGCCGGGTGCCTTTTGCAGTGCAGCGTCTGGCGTTGCAGCAGGCGTTGAATCGTTGCCTTGCCGAGCCGTTGCGCGACGGCGAGTTTGAAGTGTTGCGTGGGCGCTGGTTGTGCCTGCGGATTCCGGATTTGGGCTTGTCCTGGTATTTGACGCTGACCCGTCAAGGGTTGCGAATTGCCGAGCATGCCACGGCGCATGTGACCATCAGCGGTAACTGGCGCGAGTTTTTATTGCTGGCCAGCCGTCAGGAGGATCCGGATACGTTGTTCTTTCGCAGGCGTTTGGTGATTGAGGGTGATACGGAGTTGGGGCTGGCGCTGAAGAACCTGATCGACAGCCTCGATCCCGACGTGTTGCCTGTGTGGCTGTGGCGCAATCTGGAGCGGGCAGGGAAGGGGTTGGCGACGGTTTGACCCACACAGATTAACCGAGCGAGCCTGCTCGCGAAGGGGCCAGTCCATCCATATGGAGGCTGACTGACACGCCGCCTTCGCGACCAGGCTCGCTTCCCCTGTTGGATTGTCGGTGGCTGTCAGACCATCGTTTACTGGCGTTTTTCATGCTGGCGAGCATCACTCGCAATCAACTGCCTGATCTCTTCGAACAACTCATCCCCCTGCGCTGGCGTGCAATCCTCGCCATTGCGTTTACGCAACCCGTAATGGCTAAGAATCAAGTGCACGTCCGCGTGCAGGCCATGTTGCTTCAGGCAGTTTTCGACGCATTGCAGCGGGCAGCCGTCCAGCGCAAAAATCCGCCGTCCCGAACGGGCCTTGTTGACCAGCGCCGCCACATGCCCGCCAACACCGACGATGCAGGACATTTCCGCCAGTCCGCTGCGATCAAGGCGCACCGCCAGGGTATTGGCCAGTTGGGCAACGTTGGAGCAGCCTGAGCAGGCATAAATCAGCGGCAAGGTTGAACGGGGCATGAGCACTCTCCATGGAGGGACTTCTTCAGTCTGCAAGAGCGGTGGCATTGCGCATTGACGGCGGTCAATTACGACTATTGGAAGGCCGCGAGATCCTCTTCGGCGAGGATGCTGATATTGCGGCGTTCCATCGCGATCAGGCCGCTGTCCACCAGGCGGTGCAAGATCCGCGAAAAGGTTTCCGGCTGAATGCCCAGCTTCGAGGCCACCAGGCGTTTGGACACCTGCAACACAATCAAACCGCTGACCGGGTTGCGTTCCTGCAACAGGAAATTGATCACCCGGCGGCTCGCACTGGCCATGGTCAAGGTGTCGATGTCGCGCAGACGCAGGTGCAGGTGCACGCTCATGCTCGCCAGGATCGCCAGGCAGACTTTCGGCTGATCTTCCAGGGCATTGCGGTAGTGATTGCCCTCGATACTCACCAGTACGCTGTCTTTCAGCGCCGTGGCGCTGACCGGGTAGAGACGGGCCTGGCTGAACAGTAAGGCTTCGGCAAAGGTCTGGCCCGGCTGGATGATCTCCACCAGATTCTCCTGGCCCTCGCCGGTCAGCCGATACAACTTGATCTGGCCGCTGACCAACAGGAAGAAACGCTTGGCCGGATCCCCTTGGTGCATGAGTGTGCTGTGACAACACAGGCGCTTGAGCATCGCCAGGCCGCAGACTTCCTCGAAGATTTTCTCCGGTAGTTGGCTGAACAGATGGTGACGGCGCAACGTTAAAACGATGGAAGGGTGGGTCAGCATGGCGTACCTCCGCTGACGCTCATAGTAGAGAGCGTCGGCCGGATGACCTATGCCTCTGCCGGCCTACCTCCAAAGAGGCATACCCGTCATCCGGCATTGCGCAGATGTTCCATGGCCCATACGGCGGCCTCGACCCGCGAGCGCAAGCCGAGTTTGTGCAGCAGGTTTTTCACATGAACCTTGACCGTCCCTTCAGTGATGCCGAGCTTGTGCCCGATGACTTTGTTGCTGAAGCCGCTGGCGATGGTTTTCAGCACCTGACGTTCACGCTCGGTCAGTTCCACCACGGTCTGGCGCTGGGGTGAGCGCAGTGCCTGGGCCATGACCTGGGTCAGCCCCGGGCTGATCACCAATTCGCCGTTCAAGGCATTGCGGATGTACTGAATCAACAGTTCGGGCTCCATGTCCTTGAGGAGGTAGCCGTCGGCATCCAGACGCAGTGCGTCGCGAATATCGTCTTCGGCATCCGAGACCGTGAACAGCAGCACCTTGCCGGTGTAGTGCATCGCCCGTAACTGGCGCAGGGTTTCAATGCCATTCATCACCGGCATGTTGTTATCGAGCAATACCAGATCCGGTTGCAGCGGCTCGATCAGTCCGAGCGCTTCTTCACCGTTGCTGGCTTCACCGACGATCAGGAAATCATCTTCGAGCTCGAGCATCTGGCGGATGCCGTGACGCATCATCGGATGGTCATCGACCAGCAGGATGGTGTGTTGCAGGGACGGGTTCATGTGACGCTACCTTCTGTTTTTTGTCCCAGAAACTCCGGTTGGAATTCCAGTTGGACACGGGTGCCTTGCGGCTCCCTGGAGACTATTTCGAGTTGGCCGCGCAAGCTGCGGGCCCGCTCATCCATGATTTTCAGGCCGTGATGCTCGCGTTGGTCGACGTTGCCGCTGAAGCCACGCCCGTCGTCTTCGACGATGAGCCTCACGGTTTCACCGTCCTGACGCAGTTGCAGCCAGGCGTTTTGCGCATGGGCGTGACGCAGGCAATTGGAGAGCGCCTCGCGGGTGATCTGCAGAATGTGGATTTGTTCGCTGGCCGATAATTGAAAGGCCAGCGCGTCGACGTGCAGGTGCACCTGGCACTCCCCGCGACGGGAGAACTCTTCGGCGGTGTCCTTGAGCTCCTGCACCAGCCCCGCATCGTGAATCTGCAAGCGAAAGGTGGTCAGCAATTCGCGTAACTGGCGGTAGGCATTGTTCAACCCTTCACGCAGTTCGGCGGTGACGTTTTCCAGGGTCTCGATCGGTTCGCCACGACGCATCAGGGTTTGCAGACGGCTGACTTGCAGCTTCATGTAGGACAGGGCCTGGGCCAGTGAGTCGTGCAGCTCGCGGGCAATGATCGTGCGTTCGTCGAGCAGCAGCAGGCGATGATCCTGTTCCCGTTGGCGCTTGAGCGAGAGCGAGGTGCCGATCAGGTTGGCCAGGGCCTGGATCAGTTGGGTTTCCCAGGCTTGCGTCGGGTGTCCATCGACAAAATGCGCCTTGAGCTCACCCAGTTCGCTGCCCTGGTTGCTGATGCTGAAGGTTTGCGGGCTGGCTTTATGGTGCTTCTGGCACGTGGCGCAATCGCTGCTGGCGCAGACTTCGCGGATGTTGGCGCCATGCAGGGCGAGCAACTGTTGGGCCGGGGCCTGCAATTGACCTTGCAGGCACAGCGACAGGCGCAAGCCGGGCAGGCGTTGCTGGAAGCGCCGGATCAACTCATCCAAACCTTCGGCATTGGCCAGGCGTGTGGCCAGGCTTCGACTGCTTTGGTACAGCAATTCAAGGGCCGCATTGGCTTGTTGCAGGTTCAGGGTTTTTTGCTGCACCTGACTCTCAAGGGTGCGATGCGAGTCTTCGATCGTCTCGGCCATGGCGTTGAAACTCATGGCCAACTGGCCCAATTCGTCCTGGGACTGATGGTTGACCCGCACCTTGAAATCGCCACGACGAAAACGCTGGGTCGCGTCCACCAACTCTTTCAAGGGCGTGACCACGCCATATTGCAGTTCGTAAAGCCCAAGCAGCAGGACGATCATCGTGGTGAACAGCGCCAAGCCCTGGATAACTTGTTGCCAGCCTTGCTTCTGTTCGCTTTGGCGCTGCAACAGGTCGACGAAATGGTTCAGTTGCTCAACGAAGGACAAGGCCTGGACCTGAAAATAGGCGGCATCACCGCGCTCCAGTGCCGGACGCAAATCCTCGTTCCATTGTTGCTGGATTTGCCCGTAGCTGATCTGCAGCGCGGTGGTCGGGCCATCTTCCAGCACGGCTTTGAGTGACTGGCTGTTTAGACGGGTTTGCAGGCTGTCGGTGATAGCCAGGATTTCTTCGCCGGTTGCCCCTGCGGCCAGTTTCCAGCTCAGGTGGTAAGTCTCCATGCGCACAGAGCCAGCGGTGTTGATGGCAGCCGCATCACCTTGGCTGAACCAGGCGATCAGTCCGGCGCTCAACGAACTGGCGAGGGCGAGCACGGCGATCAGGATTACGGCCAGCCCGGCGCGAGCGGGCAGGGAGCTGCGCAACCAGCGCATCATCAGCGCAGGTCCCGGAAAATTTCAGGAAAACAGAGCATGTGGAACCCCAGATCAGGGCTTTGCCGCCGATCCCGGGCGCGCTACCTCTAAAGAGTTGTCGACTGATCCTTGTCAGCAAAAACCTTGGCGAAAAACCTTAAGACACTGATAAATAAACGGTTTCAGGGTTCTTCTGTACTACCTCCTTAGAGGTAGACCCCGCAAGCATAGGCCTATGCCCCCATGGGCTTCGTTGACGTAGGTCAAGTTTTTGCGGGGTTGGCCTCTCTAGTCTGCCGCCATGGCTAACTGACTGGAGAGCATTGTGACCGAACCCCGTGTACGACAAGGCCTGGTGCTGGGCATGAGCACATTGGCCTTCACTGTCTGCTTCATGGTCTGGATGATGTTTGCCGTGCTCGGGGTGCCGATCAAGGACCTTCTCCAGCTCAACGAAACCCAGTTCGGCCTGCTGGCCGCGACGCCGGTGCTGACCGGTTCGCTGGTGCGTCTGCCACTGGGGCTGCTGACCGACCGCTTTGGTGGGCGCAGCGTGTTCTTCCTGCTGATGCTGGCCTGCGTCGCGCCGCTGTACCTGATCAGTCACGCCACCGCCTATTGGCAGTTCCTGGTGCTGGGCTTGTTCGTCGGCCTGGCCGGCGGCTCGTTCTCGGTGGGGATTGCCTACGTCGCCAAATGGTTCGACAAGGAGAATCAGGGCTTCGCCATGGGCATCTTCGGCGCCGGTAACGCCGGAGCCGCGGTGACCAAGTTTCTGGCCCCGGCATTGATCGCTGCCGGCAGCTGGCAGTTGGTGCCGAAAGTTTTCAGCGCGATTCTATTTATCACCGCGCTGTTGTTCTGGTTCCTCAGCGCCGAGAACAAAAACCACCGCAGCGCTTCGGGCGCCACGTTGCGTGAGCAATTGAGTTCGCTGAAGGACCCGGCCGTGTGGCGCTACTGCCAGTACTACTCGATCGTCTTCGGTGGCTACGTCGCCCTCGCGCTGTGGATGACCAAATACTACGTACAGGAATACGGTTTCAGCCTGCAAAGCGCGGCGCTGCTGGCGGCCTGTTTTTCCCTGCCCGGTGGCGTGCTGCGTGCGGTCGGTGGCTGGATGTCGGATCGCTGGGGTGCGCAAAGCGTGACCTGGTGGGTGTTGTGGGTCAGCTGGATCTGCCTGTTCCTGCTCTCGTATCCCCAGACCCAACTGCAAGTGCAAACGATCAACGGCCCGGTGGATTTTCACATCGGCCTCAACCCTGCGCTGTTCACCGTACTGCTGTTCGTCATGGGCATCGCCTTCGCGTTCGGCAAGGCCTCGGTCTTCAAATACATCGCCAATGACTACCCGAAAAACATGGGTGCGGTGTCCGGCATCGTCGGCCTCGCCGGTGGCCTGGGCGGCTTCGTGTTGCCAATCCTGTTCGGCGCCCTGGTGGACCTCACCGGCGTGCGCTCTTCCTGCTTCATGTTGATGTACGGCGTGGTCTGGGTCTCCCTCACCTGGATGTACTTCAGCGAAATACGCAAAAGCCCGGTGCTGGGTAAAGCGCCGCTGCTGACACCGTCCCCGATTTCCAGCATTGCCCTAGGAGAAGAACATGTCCGTTCTGCAAAAGCCTGACAAAGGCCCGGTCATTCATGACTGGCGCCCCGAGGACCCCGCGTTCTGGGGAAGTAGCGGTAAACAGACCGCCACGCGCAACTTGTGGATTTCCATTCCTGCGCTGCTGCTCGCCTTTGCGGTGTGGATGGTCTGGAGCACGGTGATCGTGCGTTTGAACGCCATCGGTTTCTCCTTCACCACCGACCAGCTGTTCTGGCTGGCGGCGTTGCCGGGGCTGTCCGGGGCGACCTTGCGGATCTTCTATTCCTTTATGGTGCCGATCTTCGGTGGCCGTCGCTGGACCGCCCTGAGCACCGCGTCGCTGTTGCTGCCATCGATCTGGATGGGCTTCGCCGTGCAGGACCCGAGCACCTCCTACAGCGTGTTCGTGTTGATTGCGTTGCTCTGCGGTTTTGGTGGCGGCAACTTCGCGTCGAGCATGTCCAACATCAGTTTCTTCTATCCCAAGTCGCAGCAGGGCACGGCCCTTGGCCTCAACGCGGGGCTGGGTAACCTGGGCGTCTCGGTGATGCAGTTCTGTGTGCCGCTGGTGATTACCTTCGGTGTGTTCGGTTTCATGGGCGGCTCGCCGCAAGCACTGCCGGACGGCGGCCAGTTGTGGTTGCAGAACGCCGGCTTCATCTGGGTGCCGTTTATTGTCCTGGTGACCGTGCTGGCCTGGTTTGGCATGAATGATCTGTCCAGTGCCCGGGCCTCGTTCAGCGAACAGGCGGTGATCTTCAAACGCAAACACAACTGGCTGATGTGCTGGTTGTACCTGGCGACCTTCGGTTCGTTCATCGGTTTCTCCGCCGCGTTTCCGCTGCTGATCAAAACCTCGTTCCCTGACGTCATTGCCTTGAAGTTTGCCTTTCTCGGTCCACTGGTTGGCGCTCTGGTACGGCCATTGGGTGGCTGGCTGGCCGACAAGCTCGGTGGCGCGAAAGTGACCTTGTGGAACTTCGTGCTGATGATCGTGATGGTCTTCGGTGTTCTGCACTTTCTTCCCGAAAGCGGCCAGGGCGGTAACTTCTACGGCTTCCTCGGTATGTTCATGCTGCTGTTCATCACCACCGGCGTCGGCAATGGCTCCACCTTCCGCATGATCCCGGTGATCTTCCGCACCCAGCATGAGAAAGCCTCGGCTGGAAAATCAGCCGCCGTGCGCGAACAAGCGCTGAAAAATGCCGGCAAAGAGTCCGCCGCCGTCCTGGGCTTCAGTTCGGCCATGGGCGCCTTCGGTGCGTTCTTCATTCCCAAATCCTTCGGTTCTTCGATGGCCCTGACCGGCGGCCCGGAGATGGCCTTCTACATGTTCGTCGGCTTTTACCTGAGCTGCATCGTGGTGACGTGGTGGTGGTACGCGCGCAAAGGCGCCGCGACACCCTGCTGAGTCGAGCCGAATCCAACCATTGCGTGGGCGGGGCACAGACCCCGCGACAAAGCCTGAGAGGACTACACCGTGAGTCATTTACTGGATCAGTTGCGGTTTTTCAACCGCAAGCAAAACGAATTTTCCGACGGTCATGGCGAGACCCGCAAAGAGTCCCGTGACTGGGAGAACGTCTACCGTTCGCGCTGGCAGTACGACAAGATCGTGCGTTCCACCCACGGGGTGAACTGCACCGGTTCCTGCTCGTGGAAAATCTACGTCAAGAACGGCCTGATCACCTGGGAAACCCAGCAGACCGACTACCCGCGTACCCGTAACGATCTGCCGAACCATGAGCCCCGTGGCTGTCCGCGTGGTGCCAGTTACAGCTGGTACATCTACAGCGCCAACCGGCTCAAGTACCCGAAAATCCGCAAGCCATTGCTCAAGCTCTGGCGCGATGCGCGGCAGACCATGGCGCCAGTGGAAGCCTGGGCCAGCATCGTCGAGGACAAGGCCAAGGCCGACTCCTATAAAAGCAAGCGTGGCATGGGTGGCTTCATCCGCTCCAACTGGGAGGAAGTCAACGAGATCATTGCCGCGGCCAACGTCTATACGATCAAGCAATACGGCCCGGACCGGATCGTCGGCTTCTCGCCGATCCCGGCCATGTCGATGGTCAGCTATGCCGCAGGCTCGCGTTACCTGTCGCTGATCGGTGGCGCCTGCCTGAGTTTCTACGACTGGTACTGCGACTTGCCACCGGCCTCGCCGATGGTCTGGGGCGAGCAGACCGACGTGCCGGAATCGGCCGACTGGTACAACTCCAACTACATCATTGCCTGGGGTTCCAACGTCCCGCAAACCCGTACCCCCGACGCGCACTTCTTCACCGAAGTCCGTTACAAGGGCACCAAGACGGTCGCGATCACCCCGGATTACTCGGAAGTCGCCAAACTCACCGACCTGTGGCTGAACCCTAAACAAGGCACCGATGCGGCGCTGGCCCAGGCGTTCAACCATGTGATCTTCAAAGAATTCCACCTGGACAAACCGAGCGCCTATTTCACCGACTATGCCAAGCGCTTCACCGATTTGCCGGTGCTGGTGCTGCTCAAGCAAATGGTCGACAAGGCACCGGGCGCCGGTTACCAGCCAGACCGTTTCCTGCGCGCCAGCGACCTGACCGACAACCTCGACCAGGAAAACAACCCGGAATGGAAAACCATCGCGCTGGATGTCAGTGGCGAACTGGTGTCCCCTCAGGGCTCCATCGGCTATCGCTGGGGAGAGAAGGGCAAGTGGAACATCCTTCCCCGCGAAGGCGGCGAAGGCCGTGAGATCGATCTGAAGCTGAGCCTGATCGGCGATGACGTGGCCGAAGTGGCGTTCCCGTATTTTGCCGGCGAGTCCCACGAACACTTCCAGCACGTGGCCGGCGATGCCGTGCAATACCGCCGCGTGCCGGTACACAGCGTGGTGCTGGCGGACGGCAGTGTGGCCAAAGTCGCCACCGTGTTCGACCTGTCGGCGGCCAATCTGGCGATCGACCGTGGCTTGGGGGGTGAAAACGTCGCCAAGGATTACAACGACGCCTCGGTGCCCGGCACCCCGGCCTGGCAGGAGCAGATCACTGGCGTCAGCCGTGAGAAAGCCATCCAGATTGCCCGTGAGTTCGCCGACAACGCCGACAAGACCAAGGGCCGCTCGATGATCATCGTCGGCGCGGCGATGAACCACTGGTACCACATGGACATGAACTACCGCGGGCTGATCAACATGCTCATGCTCTGCGGGTGTGTCGGTCAGACCGGTGGCGGTTGGGCGCACTACGTTGGCCAGGAAAAACTGCGTCCGCAATGCGGCTGGCTGCCATTGGCGTTCGGCCTGGACTGGAACCGTCCGCCTCGCCAGATGAACGGCACCAGCTTCTTCTACGCCCACAGTTCGCAGTGGCGCCACGAGAAAATGAGCATGCACGACGTGCTCTCGCCATTGGCCGATAAATCAAAATTCCCCGAGCATGCCCTGGACTACAACATCCGCGCCGAACGCGCCGGCTGGTTGCCCAGCGCACCGCAACTCAACACTAACCCTTTGCACATTTGCCGTGACGCGGCGGCGGCCGGCATGGACCCGAAAGACTACGTGGTCAAGTCGCTGCAGGACGGTTCGCTGCGCTTCTCTTGCGAACAGCCGGACAGCCCGGTCAACTTCCCGCGCAACATGTTTATCTGGCGTTCCAACCTGCTGGGCTCCTCGGGCAAGGGCCACGAGTACATGCTCAAGTACCTGCTGGGCACCAAAAACGGGGTGATGAACGAAGACATCGGCCAGGTCGGCGATTGCAAACCTGAAGAAGCCGAATGGGTGGATGAGGGCGCCATCGGCAAGCTTGATCTGGTCACTACGCTGGACTTCCGCATGTCCTCGACCTGCGTCTATTCCGACATCGTCTTGCCGACCGCAACCTGGTACGAAAAAGACGACATGAACACCTCGGACATGCACCCGTTCATTCACCCGTTGTCGGCAGCGATCGACCCGGCGTGGGAATCGCGTTCCGACTGGGAAATCTACAAAGGCATCGCCAAGGCGTTTTCCAGCATGTCCGAAGGGCACCTGGGCGTTGAGAAGGATCTGGTGACCATCCCGCTGATGCACGACAGCGTCGGCGAACTGGCCCAACCGTTTGGCGGCACCGACTGGAAAAGCGACGGCGTGGCACCGGTGCCGGGCAAAAACGCACCGAATCTGCACGTGGTGGAGCGTGACTACCCGAACATCTACAAACAGTTCTCGTCTCTCGGGCCATTGCTGGAGAAACACGGCAACGGCGGCAAGGGCATCAACTGGAACACCGAAGACGAAGTGAAATTCCTCGGTGAACTCAATCACAAAGAAGGCGATGCCGGTATCAGTCACGGCCGTCCGAAAATCGACACGGCCATCGATGCCGCTGAAGTGATTCTGTCCTTGGCGCCGGAAACCAACGGCCAGGTTGCGGTCAAGGCCTGGGCTGCGCTGTCGGAATTCACCGGCATCGATCACAGCCACCTGGCGCTGTCCAAGGCCCACGAGGCGATTCGTTTTCGCGACATTCAGGCACAGCCACGCAAGATCATTTCCAGCCCGACCTGGTCGGGCCTCGAAGACGATCACGTCAGCTACAACGCCGGCTACACCAACGTTCACGAAGGGATCCCGTGGCGCACCATCACCGGTCGCCAGCAGTTCTATCAGGATCACCCGTGGATGCAGGCATTCGGTGAACAACTGATGAGTTATCGCCCGCCGGTCAACACCCGCACCATCGAAGGGGTGAAAGGCAAGCGCAGCAACGGCGAGATCGAAATCGTCCTGAACTGGATTACCCCGCATCAAAAATGGGGCATCCACAGCACCTACAGCGACAACCTGCTGATGCTCACCCTCAGCCGCGGCGGGCCGATTGTCTGGCTCTCGGAGAATGACGCGAAAAGCGCCGGCATCGAGGACAACGACTGGATCGAGTGCTTCAACGTCAACGGTGCACTGACCGCCCGGGCGGTGGTCAGCCAGCGCGTCAAGGACGGCATGGTGATGATGTATCACGCACAGGAGCGGATCGTGAACGTGCCAGGTTCGGAAACCACCAAGACCCGTGGCGGCCACCACAACTCGGTTACCCGCGTCGTGCTCAAGCCGACCCACATGATCGGCGGCTATGCGCAGCAAGCCTACGGTTTCAACTATTACGGCACGGTCGGTTGCAACCGCGATGAATTCGTCGTGGTGCGCAAAATGTCCAAAGTCGACTGGCTCGATGGTTCAAGTGGCGATGACCTGCCACGTCCGCTGCCGACCGATATTGAGGAGAACTGAGATGAAGATTCGCTCACAAATCGGCATGGTTCTGAACCTGGACAAATGCATCGGTTGCCACACCTGTTCGATCACCTGCAAAAACGTCTGGACCAGCCGCGAAGGCATGGAATACGCCTGGTTCAACAACGTCGAATCAAAACCCGGGATCGGCTACCCGAAAGAATGGGAAAACCAGGACAAGTGGAAGGGCGGCTGGATCCGCAACGCCAACGGCACGATCAACCCGCGCATCGGCGGTAAATTCCGCGTGCTGGCGAACATTTTCGCCAACCCGGACCTGCCGAGCCTCGACGACTACTACGAACCGTTCGACTTCGACTACCAGCACCTGCACACGGCGCCGCTGGGTGAGCATCAGCCCACCGCGCGTCCGCGTTCGCTGATCTCCGGCAAGCGCATGGAAAAAATCGAGTGGGGTCCGAACTGGGAAGAAATCCTCGGCACCGAATTCGCCAAACGTCGCAAGGACAAGAACTTCGACAAGATTCAGGCGGACATTTACGGCGAGTACGAAAACACGTTCATGATGTATTTGCCGCGCCTGTGCGAGCACTGCCTCAACCCGACGTGCGCGGCGTCGTGCCCGAGCGGGGCGATCTACAAGCGTGAAGAAGACGGCATCGTCCTGATCGACCAGGAAAAATGCCGTGGCTGGCGGATGTGCATCAGCGGCTGCCCGTACAAGAAGATCTATTTCAACTGGAAAAGCGGTAAGTCCGAGAAATGCATCTTCTGCTACCCGCGTATCGAAGCCGGGATGCCGACCGTTTGCGCGGAAACTTGCGTCGGGCGCATCCGCTACCTCGGCGTGCTGCTGTATGACGCCGACCGCATCAGCGAAGTGGCGAGCACCGCCAATGAGCAGGACCTGTACGAGAAACAACTGGAGATCTTCCTCGATCCGAACGATCCGGCAGTGATTCGTCAGGCCCTGGCCGATGGCGTACCGCAATCGGTGATCGATTCCGCCCAGCGTTCGCCGGTCTACAAAATGGCCGTGGACTGGAAACTCGCCCTGCCGCTGCACCCGGAATACCGCACCTTGCCGATGGTCTGGTACGTGCCGCCACTGTCGCCGATCCAGAACGCTGCCACTGCCGGCACCGTCGGCATGAACGGGGTGATCCCGGATGTCGACAGCCTGCGTATTCCCCTGAAGTACCTGGCGAACCTGCTGACGGCGGGTGATGAAAAACCGGTCAAGCGTGCGCTTAAACGCTTGCTGGCGATGCGCGCCTACAAACGTTCCGAGCAAGTCGACGGCGTGCAGGACCTGCAAGTGCTCAAGGATGTCGGCTTGAGCGTGGCCCAGGTCGAAGAGATGTATCGCTACCTGGCAATCGCCAACTATGAAGACCGCTTTGTGGTACCGAGCGCGCACCGTGAAGACGCCATGAGCGACGCCTTTGCCGAGCGCTCCGGTTGCGGTTTCAGCTTTGGTAGCGGCTGCAGCGGCAGCTCCGACACCAACATGTTCGGTGCGAAGAAAGCCAACCGCCGCGACATCCTGAAAACCGTCCAGTTGTGGGAGGAATGAGCATGCAAATTCTCAAAGTGATTTCGTTGCTGCTCGATTACCCGACCGAGACACTGATTGGCGGTCGCGACGAACTGGAGCAAGCGATCATCCAGTCACGGGAAATCAGCCCCAAGCAACGCGGCGCGTTGTTCGAATTGTTGGAGTTGATCTGCGCCAATGACCTGATGGATGGGCAGGAGCACTACGGTGCGCTGTTCGGTCGAGGTCGCTCGCTGTCGCTGCTCTTGTTCGAGCACGTGCATGGCGAATCCCGCGATCGTGGCCAGGCGATGGTCGACATGATGGCGCAATACGAAGAAGCCGGTTTTGCCATCGGTGTCAAAGAGCTGCCCGATTACATCCCGCTGTACCTGGAGTTCCTGTCCACCCGCGAAGACATCGAGGCCCGGGAGGGCCTGGCGGATGTGTCGCACTTGCTGGCCTTGCTCGCGGCGCGTCTGGAAGAGCGTGAAAGTGCCTATGCCAGCTGCTTCCGGGCGCTGCTGCAAATTGCCGGGGCCGAGCCGCATCAAGCGGTGGCCGACCTGCGGGCGCAGGTGGCGGCGGAGCCGCGCGACGACTCCCTGGAAGCCCTCGACAAGATCTGGGAAGAGGAGGCCGTGGACTTTCTCCAGGCCGAACAGCAGGACCGTTGCAGTGGACTGCCAAGCGCACCGGGCAAGGCCCGGGAAGAAAGCGCGGTGCCGTTGCACTGGGTGGATTTTCAGCATGAAGGGTTGGCCGTCGTGCCGGCCAAGGAGGTAGGCAATGTCTAAATGGAACCTGTTGTTGTTCGGGGTCTATCCCTACGTCGCCCTGGCGATTTGCCTGATTGGCAGCTGGGCGCGTTTCGATCTGTCGCAGTACACCTGGAAGGCCGGCTCGAGCCAGATGCTCAATCAGCGCGGCATGCGCGTGGCGAGCAACTTCTTCCACATCGGTGTGTTGTTCGTACTGGCCGGACACTTTGTCGGCCTGCTGACCCCGGCATCGGTGTATCACCACGTGATCAGCACTGAGAACAAGCAGTTGCTGGCGATGGTGTCCGGTGGCTTCTTTGGTCTGTTGTGCCTGATTGGCTTGCTGATGCTGGTCAATCGGCGGCTTACCGATCCACGGGTCCGCGCCACGTCCAGCCCCTCGGACATTCTGGTTCTGCTGGTGCTGCTGGCGCAGTTGCTGCTGGGGCTGCTGACGATCGTTGCGTCCACCGCGCACATGGACGGCTCGGTGATGGTGATGCTCGCCGATTGGGCACAGAACACCGTGTTGTTGCGTCCGGTGGAAGCCGCGGCGGCCATCGCGCCGGTCGGGCTGATCTACAAGCTGCATGTGTTTCTCGGTTTGACCCTGTTTGTGCTGTTCCCCTTCACCCGTCTCGTACACATGATCAGCGCACCGATCTGGTACCTGGGGCGTCGTTATCAAATCGTTCGTCAGAAGTACTGAGGAGACAATCATGTCAGGTGGATGCGGATGTGGTGGCGGTAATGGGGGCAGCGGTGGCTGCGGTTCTTCAAAAAAAGCGGAGGCCATTCTCGACACGGCGCCGGTCGCAGAGGCGCAGTTCGAGGCGCTGCCGGTTGAGCCCGCAGGGGCCGATGACGCCCCGGCGCAGTTGATCGCCAGCAGTGAACAGGAGTGGCCGATCATCAGCGTCAACGAGGTGTCGATCACGCCGGAATCGATGGCGCTGGAGCTGCAATATCACCCGGCCGAAAGCCGCGAGGAGGCGGTGTACCTGGCCGCCAGGGCGTTGGTGATCCGCGAGTTGTTGCAGCAGCGCATTGCCGAACTCGGCGTATCGATGGAGATCGGTGCTGGCGAGAACGAAGAAGAAGCGGCCACGCGTTTGTTGCTTGAACGCGAGGTGCATGTGCCGCAGTGCGACGAGGAAACCAGTCTTCGTTACTACGAAAACAATCGCGGGCGCTTTCACAGCGCACCATTGTTGGCGGTACGGCACATCCTGCTCGAATGTGCGCCGGACGATGTAGAGGCGCGCAGCCTTGCGCATGTTCAGGCGGAAGTCCTGCTGCAACGTCTGGATGAATTCCCCGGCACTTTCGCCGAACTGGCGTTGAAATATTCGGCCTGCCCGTCGAAGGCTCAGGGTGGTTCTTTGGGGCAGATCAGCAAGGGCCAGACCGTGCCTGAACTGGAACGTCAGTTGTTCACTCTGGCACCGGGCCTGGCCAGCAAACCGCTGGAAAGTCGCTACGGCTGGCATGTGGTCAGTGTCGATCAGCGAATCGAAGGCATGCCGTTGCCCTACGAAGTGGTGTCGACGGCGATCCGCACGCAGTTACAGCAAGGCGTGTGGCAAAAAGCCTTGGTGCAATACCTGCAAACCCTGATCGGTGCGGCGGATATTCGCGGTATCCATTTGCAGGGCGCCGACTCACCGCTGGTGCAGTGAGCATCGAGGCAAACCGGGAGATGTGATGAACGCTGTAATGCAGGATGGCTTTGGACGGCAGATTGATTATCTGCGGATGTCGGTGACGGACCGCTGTGATTTTCGCTGTGTGTATTGCATGGCGAAAAACATGACCTTCCTGCCGCGTCAGCAGGTGCTCACCCTTGAAGAGTTGCAGCGTTTGGCAACGCTGTTCGTTGGCCTGGGTGTACGCAAGATTCGCCTGACCGGCGGCGAGCCGCTGATTCGTCCGGGCATTGTCGGACTTTGTCGCAACATCGCCGCGTTGCCCGGTTTGCGCGAATTGGTGATGACCAGCAACGGCTCGCAGCTGGGCCGTCTGGCCCGGCCGTTGGTCGATGCCGGGGTGAAGCGGATGAACATCAGCCTCGATAGCCTGGACGGGCAGAAGTTTCGCGCGATCACCCGCATTGGCGATCTCGATCAAGTGCTCAACGGCATCGAGGCAGCACGGGACGCGGGGTTCGAGCGGATCAAACTCAACTGCGTGGTGATGAAGGGCCGCAACTTTGATGAGGTCCCGGCGTTGGTGCAGTACGCCATCGACCAGCGCATCGATATCAGTTTCATCGAGGAAATGCCCTTGGGCGATGTCGGGCGTTCCCGGGGTGAATCGTTTTGTTCCAGCGACGAGGTTCGGTCGCTGATCGCCAGCCAGCATCGGTTACTCGACAGCACCGAAAACAGCGGCGGACCGGCACGCTATGTGCGTCTGGAACGCCATCCAGAGACCCGGATCGGCTTCATTTCACCCAACAGCCACAACTTCTGCGGCAGCTGCAACCGGGTACGGATGACCGTTGAAGGGAAGCTGTTGCTGTGTTTGGGGCAGGACGATGCCCTGGATTTAAGAGGATTGCTGCGGCGTTATCCGCTGGATGATCAGCCCGTGATCAATGCCGTGCAGAAGGCCTTGCGCGGCAAACCGTTGCGCCACGATTTCAGCCCCGAAGGGGAGGTGCAGATTGTACGGTTCATGAACATGAGTGGCGGTTGAGCTGATCTGTAAAACACAGCAAATCACTGTGGGAGCGAGCCTGCTCGCGATAGCCGTAGAACAATCGACATCAATGTTGAGCGTGCTGCAGTCATCGCGAGCAGGCTCGCGCCCACATTAGATTTTCTTCTGCCGTTATCGGACGTTCTTTCAACGGGGAATCTTGATGTCGATCAATTGCAGATCAGCACTTTTTCCGTAGCCTTCACTGCATGTTGTGGTTTTAGATTTTTTTAAATCTATATGTAGTGTCTGGAGGCCAAATGCAAAGCACGCTGATCGCAGTAGGATGTAACCGCTTGCACAAACGCGATGGCAGTCAGGTCGCCTTCGATGCCGACAAAATCCGTCAGGCATTGATCGCCGCCGGCAAGGCGACGGGGGAGTACGCCGAGGTTGAGGTTGAAGGCTTGCTTAACGCGGTATTGGCCAGGCTCGAAGGTTTGCCAAGACTCCATGTCGAGCAAATCCAGGACCGTGTTGAACGGGTGTTGATGGACGCCGGATATTTCCTCGCCATGCGTGCCTACATCGTCTACCGCGAACAGCACGGGCGCTTGCGCCGCGACCGCCGGACCATGGTCGAGGTGGCGACTTCGATGAACGAATACCTGGACCGTGAAGACTGGCGGGTCCAGGCCAACGCCAATCAGGGGTATTCACTGGGCGGACTGGTGTTGAACGTGTCGGGCAAGGTCACTGCCAACTACTGGCTGGACGAGGTGTACAGCGAGGCCATAGGCCAGGCCCACCGCGAGGCGGATTTGCATGTTCACGACCTCGACATGCTCGCCGGTTACTGCGCCGGCTGGTCGCTGCGCACCCTGTTGCACGAAGGGCTCAATGGTGTGCCGGGGCGTGTTGAAGCCGGTCCGCCAAAGCACTTGAGCAGTGCCTTGGGGCAGATGGTGAATTTTCTCGGCACCCTGCAAAACGAATGGGCCGGCGCCCAGGCGTTCAGCTCGTTCGACACCTATCTGGCGCCCTACGTGCGCAAGGATCAACTGACTTTTCAGGAAGTACGCCAGGCGATCCAGGAGTTCATCTACAACCTCAACGTACCGTCACGCTGGGGCACGCAGACGCCATTTACCAACCTGACCTTCGACTGGGTGTGCCCCCAGGATTTGCGTGAGCAAATACCCGTCATCGGCGGTGAAGAAATGCCGTTTGCCTATGGTGACCTGCAAGCCGAAATGGAGCTGCTCAACCGCGCTTACATCGAAGTGATGCAGGCCGGCGACGCGAAAGGGCGGGTGTTCACCTTTCCGATCCCGACCTACAACATCACCCATGACTTTCCGTGGGACAGTGAAAACGCCGATCGTCTGTTCGAGATGACCGCGCGGTACGGCCTGCCGTATTTCCAGAACTTCCTCAATTCTGATCTGCAACCCAATCAGGTGCGTTCAATGTGCTGCCGTTTGCAGCTCGATGTGCGCGAGTTGCTCAAGCGTGGCGGCGGCTTGTTCGGCTCAGCGGAACAGACCGGATCGCTTGGCGTTGTCACCATCAACTGCGCACGGCTGGGCTATGTGTTCAAGGGTGATACCAGTGGATTATTGCAGCGCCTGGACACACTGATGGAACTGGCGATGGAAAGCCTGGAGGTCAAGCGCAAGGTGATTCAGCACCACATGGATGCCGGTTTGTACCCGTACACCAAGCGCTACCTCGGAACCCTGCGCAACCATTTCTCGACCATCGGCCTCAACGGCATGCATGAAATGCTGCGCAATTTCACCGGCGACGAGGAGGGCATGCACACCGAGCATGGCCGGCAGTTTGCCCTGAACATGCTCGATCATGTGCGCGCCACGTTGCTGCGTTTCCAAGAGGAAACCGGCCACATGTACAACCTGGAGGCGACGCCAGCCGAGGGCACGACTTACCGTTTTGCCAAGGAAGACCTCAAGCGTTACCCCGGCATTCTCCAGGCTGGCAGCGTGCAAGCGCCGTATTACACCAACTCTTCCCAACTGCCCGTGGGCTACACCGAAGACCCCTTCGAGGCCCTGGAGCTTCAAGACGAACTGCAATGCAAATACACCGGCGGCACCGTCTTGCATCTGTACATGGCCGAGCGGATTTCCTCGACCGAGGCGTGCAAGCAACTGGTGCGCAAAGCCCTTGGCCGCTTCCGCCTGCCGTACCTGACCGTGACCCCGACGTTCTCCATCTGCCCGGTGCACGGCTACCTCGATGGCGAGCATGAGTTCTGCCCCAAATGCGACGAGGTCTTGCTGCTGCACGAACAGAAGCTCGGCACCGTTCATTGATTTCGATCCACTCAACCGCAAGGAGCTTCACCATGACTGCATCGCAAGCACTGCCCCAGGCTCAACGTCAACGCTGCGAAGTCTGGACCCGGGTGATGGGCTATCACCGCCCTGTGTCGGCGTTCAATCCGGGTAAACAGTCGGAGCACCGTGAGCGGGTGCACTTCACTGAAAGCGCGGCGCTGGCCGGGCGCCAATGAGTCGAACGCTTCGGGTCGGGGGCATGGTGCCCCTGACCACTATCGACTATCCGGGACAGCTCGCCTGCGTGCTGTTTTGCCAGGGTTGCGCCTGGCGTTGTCGTTACTGCCATAACCCGCAGTTGATCCCGCCTCGTGGCACAGACGAAGTGGATTGGCGGCGGGTGCTGGCGTTTCTGCAACGGCGTCAGGACCTGCTCGATGCGGTGGTGTTCAGTGGCGGTGAGCCGACCCTGCAGGACGGTTTGCTCGGCGCCATGGAGGAGGTGCGGGCGATGGGGTTTCGCATTGGTTTGCACAGTGCCGGTATCAAGCCGGCTGCATTCGCCAAGGCATTGCCTGGCGCTGATTGGGTTGGCTTCGATGTGAAGGCGCTGCCGGAGGATTGCCAGGCGATCACCCGGGTCGAAGGCAGCGGTACCGCCAATTGGCGCAGCCTTGAGCATCTGCTGGCAAGTGGTGTCGATTATGAATGTCGTACCACTGTGCACTGGCATCTGTTCGAGCCGGCGCGGTTACTGGTCCTCGCGCAGCGTTTGAGCGAACTCGGCGTCAAGCGTTTCGCCGTGCAACTGGTTCGCACCGAGCGGATGTTCGATCCGCTGCTGCCGAGTGTTTCGGCACAAGCCTTGCTACCTGACTTATGGGAAGCCATGCGCGAGCTGTTTCCCGCTTTCGTGTTACGGGGGTAACCGTGGCTGCGAATCAACGTTTAACGGTGACATCCATCATTAGGTTTTCAAATGCGCTGCCAATCGGCAGGTATCAAACAGGGAGCATTTGATATGGCCAAATTAACGACAGCACAACGTATCGTCATCGGCTTTGCCATCGCGCCGTTGGCGCTGATGGGCATGGCGTTTTACGCGTTGCACGATCTGGCAACGCTCAAGGAACAGGCGGTAGTAATCGTCAAGCAGGACTGGCCGAAGATCGATCCGATCATGGTCATCGCCACCGGCGTACGTGATAACGCCAGGAACACTAGGGATCTACTGATCGATAAAGATAATCAGCAGGTGCAGCAGTCAATCGACGCTACCAAGAAACGGATTACCCAGGCACTCGATACGCTTGAACCATTGTTCTATTTGCCAGAGGGCAAAACCGCTTATGCCGCGTTGAAGAAGAATCGTGAAGCCTACGTGGCGGCGTTCACTCAAGTGCAGGTGTTGATCCGGCAAGGGGCTTTCGATGACGCCATGGCACAGCTGAAACAAAAGGTCGTGCCGGCCGAACGCGAGGTTTATGGCAGCCTGGATCAATTGATGGCGCTGCAAGGCAAAATATTCGCCGACAGAGAACAATCAGCGCAGGCGTTGTACAGCGATGCCCGGCGCAATATGCTCGGGTTGTTTTTGTTCTGTGTGGCGCTGGTCATCGCCGCGGCGGTGATCGTCACGCGCAGTGTGACCCGTCCATTGGGCGGCGAGCCGGATGATGCCGCACGGTTTTTAAGTCAGATCGCTCAAGGCGACCTGACGATTCAGGTACCTGTGAACTCAAGTGCCGGCGGCAGCGTGATGATGAACATGCATCAGATGCAGCAAAGTCTGAATGCCATGGTCAGGCACATCGCGATGTCGGTGGACCAGGTGGCCAGTTCCTCCGAAGAGCTGAGTGCGGTCAGCAGCCAGACTAGCAGCAACCTGCAATTGCAAGGGCTGGAGATCGAGCAGGCGGCCACCGCCGTGAACCAGATGACCGCTGCGGTCGATGAAGTGGCGCGCAATGCGGTCAGCACCTCCGAGGCCTCGCGGCAGTCCGAGCAAACCGCGCAACGCGGGCGTGAACAGGTTCAGGAAACCGTGGTTTCAATCGGCGCACTGGCCGATGGGGTCACCGACACCTCACAGCGCATCGAGCAACTGGCGGGCCGGGTGCAGGACATCAGCAAGGTGCTGGACGTGATTCGCAGCATCGCCGAGCAGACCAATTTGCTGGCCCTTAACGCGGCCATTGAAGCGGCTCGTGCTGGTGATGCCGGACGCGGTTTTGCCGTGGTCGCCGATGAAGTGCGCGCCCTGGCGCATCGCACTCAAGAGTCCACCCAGGAAATCGAGCAGATGATCGGCAACATTCGTCTCGATACCGGGCATGCGGTGACGGCCATGCAAAGCAGCAGCAACCTGGTGCGGGCCACCCTGGAAGTGGCGCAACGGTCGGGCGATGCATTGGATGAAATCACCCGGTCGATCTCGCAGATCAACGAGCGCAACATGATGATTGCCAGCGCTACGGAGGAGCAGGCATTGGTGGCGCGTGAGGTGGACCGCAATCTGATGGGGATTCGCAACTTGTCAGAGCAGGTCTTGCTGGGTGCCCAACATACTCACACCGCAGGTCACGATTTGGCGCAGATGGCCGGGGCGCTGCACCAGACGGTGGCGCGTTTTAAAGTCTAGGTAATTCGGGTTGGTGGTTGTGGATGAGGGCGCTCAGGACCAGCCCCAGAACTGCAACCACCAGTCGAACCCTACCAAGCCGATGGCGAGTAACAGGCAAGTGCTGCCAGCGCAGCAACGAACCTGGGAAAGGCCTTCGCGGTCCAGCCGTTTCCAACCCAGCAACAGGCTCCAGCCCATCGCAGCCATTAACAGACAAGCCCTGGCCGGTTGTACCCACTCCAGTTGCAGACCTTCATAGCGCAGCAATTTCACCGTTGTGGCCGACAGCCCTAGAAACAATCCCGCACCACCCAAGGGCGTGAGAGTCAGCGCCAAGGGCCAATACAGTGCAGGATCTTGTGCTAGCCGAGCCGTCAGACGCAGAAGGATCATCAACGCCGTGCCCAACACCATCGAACTCAAACTCAAGTAAGCGACGATGCTGAAACCGTCGAGCCAGCTGAAGCTGTCGTTGAGCTGCGGGTAATGGGTCAGCAGCCACCAGGGCGCGTTGTCCTCAAGGGCCCAGAGTTGGTCGTGCTCGACCAGCCATTGGGCGAGGGTTTGTTTGAGGGCGACGAACCATGGGCTGACCGTCCACTGAAAGGCGCCCATGGCCAGACCGATCACACCGAACAGCAATAGACGCGCGTCCCATGGTGAAAGCGTCTGCGCCGTCGCATGAAGAATCTCTTGGTTGCTGGAGCGCGCGATCAGCTGAACCGCGCCGCGTTGTCCGCTGCAACGTCCGCAGGCATGGCAGTCACTGGCGCCTTGCATACGACGGATATCGAGCAAGGGCGCGCAGTTGGGCGGCGGCAGCCGTGGCGCGGCGTTTTCCATCCAGCGTTGTTCGTCGACCTGAAAATGCACGGGCGCCAGTCGGGCGAGCAGGGCGAAGACGCCACTGACCGGGCACAGGTAACGGCACCAGACCCGCTTGCCTCGGGCGAACAGCAACCCGACGACGACCGCGGCGACGGTCGAACCGCCCAGAATCAACAGCGCCGCCTGGGCGTAGTCATAGACGCTGATCAACTGGCCGTAGAGGGTGGTCAGGCAGAACGCCAGGGTTGGCCAGCCGCCCCAGCGCAACCAGCGCGGTACACCCAAACCTTTGCCGTAATGGCTGGCCCATTCGCTGAGTGAGCCTTCCGGACAGAGAACGCCACACCAGATTCGTCCAAACAGTACGATCGACAGCAACACGAACGGCCACCAAATGCCCCAGAACAAAAACTGCGCGAACAGGGTCAGGTTATCGAGCAGCCGTGCCTGGCTGTCCAGCAGCGGCAACACCGCCGGGATCACCAACAGCAACGCGTAAAACAGTACAACGACCCACTGCACGGCACGGATGACGGGCGCGTGACGACGCATGCCGTCGCCCAGGCGCTGCAGCCATTGATTGCGGCGACTCAGCTCAGGCATGGGACTTTTTCCACAGCACGCTGGCGCAGCCAACCTCCGACGGTCAGCCAATAACCGGCCAGCACCAGTAACGTCATGCCGCTGGGCGTCGCACGATAACCGGCAAAACCGGCAAGAAAACCACCCAGTCCATGGCTGTCGCTGAGCAAGGCACTGCTGTCCCAAAGCGCATCACCAACGAGGCTGTACATCACCTCCGGTAAATCCATGGCGAGTAATTGGCCGCCAATTCGCTCGGTACCGCTGACCAGCAATGCCGCGCCGAGTATCAGCAAAACAGCTTCGCTGATGGAAAAGAATCGCTGCCACGAGATGAACCGGCGACTGCTGTGCAGCAGGGCAATGGTCAGCGCCGACAGCACCAATCCCATTGCGCCGCCGACGGCAAACAAACCGAGCTGCGGACCTCGCAACTGAGCACCGGAGCCATAGAGAAAGACTACCGTTTCACTGCCTTCGCGGCTGACGGCGAGCAGGGCCAGCAGTAACAGACCCGCGCCACCATGCCGAGCCAGGTGGCTATCAGCGTGTCGTTGCAAATCGTGCTTGAGCGTGCGCCCGTGGCGGTGCATCCAGCCGACCATTTGCACGATCAGCAGGCTGGCCACCAGCGCAAGTGCAGCCTGGAACCATTCACTGGCTGAACCGCTCATGGCCTCACCGGCAAACAGAATCAACACCGCCAGCAGGCCCGAAAGCATCAACCCCAGCACGACGCCTGCCCACAAGTACTTCGCCAGTCGATCACCCTGATGCTGCTGACTGACCCAGGCCTGGAGAATGCCGATCACCAGCAGCGCCTCGACGCTTTCGCGCCAGACAATGAACATTGATTGATACATGAAAACTCCGTGTTTGAACGGGTTATTTCGCGAGGATGCCGCCCTCGGGCAGTTGTGGATTGAACTCGTCGAAGAAGGGGTAGTGGCCGGGCCTGAGCGGGTGAATGACCACGAAGGTTGTCACGCCCGGCGACAGGACTTTTTCAACCCGCAATGGCGTGCTTTCAAATTCGGCTGGGCCTTGGCCGATATTTCTCAGGATGATCTTGAAGCGCTGACCGGCCGGAACCTCCAACAGGGCAGGAGTGAAGTGGCCATCGCGCAGGCTGAGTTCATAGCTGGGTAATTCGGCATAGGCCGTGAACGGCGCCACTGCTCCGGCAAGCATCAGCCAGGCAATCTGCAGGCACTTCATTCAATAGCCGCCTTTTTTACCAATGCCGGCGTAGATGAACTCGTAGTGCAATTCGCAGCGTTCAAACCAGGGGGCTACGCCGGTTTCCTTGTCGGTATGACGGCTAAGGGACCCATGACCGCCGGGTGGCAGGACGGTGAAGGTCAGCTGATATTTGCCTGGGCCGAGCAGCTTTACATTGTCGCCATAGTGCGGGCCGTCATTGGCGACCATGGCGTGGAAATCGCCTTTGAGTTCGTTCTCGCTGCCCTGTTTTTTCAGATTGAACGAGACATTGAGGTAAGGCACGAAACTGCCTTCCTGAAAGCCCTGTCGATTGTCCGCCGTGGCGCGAATGTCGGCTTCCAGATGCACATCGGAATCCGCGGTGGCCCGCATCATTCCGGCAGGTGCCATCTCGATCGGCTGCAAATACACCGCCCCGACTTCCAGCCCAGGACACAACTGTGGTTCACCGATCGGGTATTCCTTAGCGTGAGCCAGCGGTGTGAGCAAGAGCAGGGCAAGCGAAAGCGACAAGGGGGTACGCATAATTTCTTCCTGGGCATTGACGAGTAGGAGCCCGAGTCTAGGAAGCTTTGCTGCGAACAATAATGATTGGCATCAAGTTTCGAGCAATTAAACCGATGCCTCATCACGCTGGCGAAATCGCTGGGCGCGCTCGACGGTGTGGGTCATCTGTTCGGCTGCGTGAATGGTCAGCGGATGCTGGGTAAAGCCGGGTCTGGGGGAAATGTAGGTGGCCATCTCGCGCGCAACGGCGAGCTGGTGTTCCGAACCATCGGCCAGCAGGGCGATGACCAGGTTTTCCAAGGCAATCACTCGGACACGCAGATGAACCAGTTCGGCGTTGGTCAAGGCGGGCGGAGCGGTAAACGCTTTGTCATCAAGAGATGTTGCAGCATCTTGATCGTCCCAAGTTGATAGGCCGCTTGGGAAAGGATTTTTATTGAGCATGAGAGGCGTCTCCAAGTCTGTTAAAGCGTTAGCTTAGCCCCGGGATTGCGAAGGAGGTGAGCGCAGTCATCTGATGTCGATTCTTGATGTGTATCAAGGCTGGTTTTGCGTAAGGGCTATAGGTTGGAAGAACGCCTCCCAATGACCGGAGATCGGCATGGCCAAGAACTTCCCCATCAACCCCAAGCACCCCGAACGGATTTTTTGGGGGTGCGACCGTTATTGTCCGGCGAAGTCCCTGGCCTGCGGCAATGGTTCCGACCGTACGATGCACCCGGCCGAACTTTTCGGCGAGGATTGGAATGTGCCTGGTGACTGGGGCATCGAGAAGCTCATCACTACTGAAAAGCCGACAGATGATGTTGCGGACACCTGGACTGGCAGTCGGAGCGAGTAGCGGGTGACAGAAGCAAACAACCAGACAGCTTCATGCTGTTAGTTACCATTTTTTAGGATATTTAGTTCGGATAGCTGGCAGGCTGCTCAAAAAAACATCACATCGATCATCGATGCGATTTCGTCACATTAATATAAATAAACTAAATAGGCATTTAGTTTAGTTATAATTGTCCGTTATTAGTGGGGAAGGGTAGCGCATTAAATGAACTAGGGGTCGTTCTTCCTTGGTCGCTATCTTTCAATCATGTCCGGTATCTTTCAAAGCTTCAAGCAGACACGTGTAATCGGTAACAAGCCAAGTAAATCAGGGGCTCCAGCGTTGTGAAGCTTCTGGCTTTGGCTTCTAAGAGCTGAACGAAAACGAGTGAAAAGATTGTTGTAATGACATATTTATCGCCCTGGATGGTTGAAAGCGCTTATCGCTATTTGAAGGCTGCGAAGCACCTTAGACGTGGCCATGACATGCTGGACATTGCGCAGATCAATGCTGCAATTGGCATGGAAATCCTGCTCAAAAGCTTCGTGTCAAAACCCAATGGCAACCTTGGCCAGGTTAATGAAACTTACGAACTAGACCTGGTAGCAATAAAAGCTGCGCATGAGCATTTGAAAGCGACAGACAGAATTCCGGTTTATCGGAAAGACAGAGGGCCAAATAAGCACGATCTGCTTACGTTGTTTCACGCGATACCTGAACCGATCAGGCAGCATATTCGGCTTGATCGTCACGAGCATTGGATCGAGAAGGATCGTGAAGTTTTCACCAATGCGCGTTATCGATATGAAGCCGGTGCTCCTGGAGGTTACGACGATATTTTGATCGGTGTCTTGGACGAACTGATTGAGGACGTTGTGCACTGGTATCGTGAGCTGGGCAGCAAAGATATGTTCATCGTGTTTTATGGAATGCCGCCGCTGGAGCAGTTGCCGGATTCCGATCAGGAGCCGGACAACCTTTGAGCCTGCCTTCAAATCTGATCACCACAGCCCCCCAGCCCCATATAAGATATTACGCATAATGTATATTATGTTAAATAATGTGTCAGAGCGGAACTTCTACCGAAGGTTCTTTCGAGCTACCACTGCTGTACCCCGCACCGACAGAGCTCTCTGAGTGCAAGTGATAGCGAGTCGCCTGTCACTCAAGCGATTCGTGCGATGACCAACTGGGATTCATCTGACGTACTGAGCCGAGCCGGTGGCTCGAAGGATGGAGGAAGCGCTATATGAAATCGCGCCAATACGTCAGTTCGCATGCCTGACCATCAGCGCGCCTAACTCCGAAGACACCACGATCATGACCTTCCGGCACCTGCTGGAAATACATAAGTTGGCCCATGCGATCTTCACCATGATCAATGGTTATCTGCAGGAAAAAGGCTTCTCCCTACTTCAGGTGTGTTAACGTTCTGACCGGTTTCAAGCATTTTTTCTCCTGTTTGACCGGATCGAACGCTGCCTTCCAGCGTTTTCTCGAGAACCCGCGCTTCATTGGTGGCCTGCCCACCCCCGGCCTTCTGTTTCACCGACAGATGCTGCCTTCATCACATTGCACCATCGGTTAAGCCGATTTTGGTGCGCATCACTCAGAGCTTGATGGCCCGACCGTTACCGGCACGAGCGTCACTCTTTTCCGCGCTCAGTCGTCGCCTGGGACAAGATCCCGCGCGCGATGAACCGCCTGAAGAAAGGAGTCTTTATGACTTTTAGAGTTGCCATTCTTGGCGCCGGCCCTAGCGGCTTGGCACAGTTACGTGCTTTTGAGGCGGCCCGTTGCGACGACGCTGAATCCCCCGAGATCGTTTGCTACGAAAAGCAGAGTGACTGGGGCGGTCTGTGGAATTACACCTGGCGCACCGGTTTAGATCTGTATGGCGAGCCCGTCCATGGCAGCATGTACCGATATCTCTGGTCAAACGGCCCCAAGGAATGCCTGGAGTTCGCCAATTACAGTTTCGAAGAACACTTCGGCCGGCCGATTCCTTCCTACCCGCCACGCGCCGTGTTGCGAGACTACATCATCGGCCGCGTAGCCAAAAGCAACGTGCGACAGCACATCCGTTTCAATACAGCGGTGCATTGGGTTGCCTATGACGAGAGCACCGGCAAGTTCGCGGTCACCGTGCGCGACCTCAAGCAAGACCAACTGATCACCGAAGAATTCGATCACGTAATCGTCGCCACCGGGCACTTCTCGACCCCCAACGCGCCCTACTTCGAAGGCTTGGAGCAGTTCCCCGGTCGCGTATTGCACGCCCATGATTTCCGCGATGCGTGCGAGTTTCAAGGCAAAAATTTGTTGCTGGTTGGTAGCAGTTACTCGGCAGAAGACATCGGCACGCAGTGCCATAAGTACGGCGCCAAGTCGGTTACTTTCAGCTATCGCACCAAGCCTATGGGCTTTGATTGGCCGGAATCTTTTGCCGAAGTACCGTTGCTCACCCATGTGGTCGGCAAGACCGCACATTTTAAGGATGGCACCAGCAAAGAGGTCGACGCGATCATCCTGTGCACCGGGTATCAGCATCACTTCCCGTTCCTGCCCAACGAGTTAACGCTGACCACGCGCAACCGGCTCTACCCGGAAGGCTTGTACAAAGGCATCGTGTCTTTGGCCAATCCGAAGCTAATGTTCCTCGGCATGCAGGATCAGTACTACACCTTCAACATGTTCGATGCCCAGGCCTGGTATGCCCGGGACATTATGCTTGGCCGCATCAAGCTGCCAGCAGAACAAACCATGGCCAGTGACACCCGTGAATGGGTGGCTCGCGAAGAGCAAGTGGCCGATCCCTTTGAAGCCATCGACTATCAAGCCGCCTACATACTCGACCTGCTTGAGCCCACCGATTACCCGCCTTTCGATGTTCTCGCCGTGGCTGATATCTTCAAAGAGTGGGAGCATGACAAAGATGCGGACATCCTCGGCTATCGCAACAAAAGCTACCGCTCCACGCTGACCGGCACCATGGCGCCCGTGCATCACACGCCGTGGATGGATGCGATGGACGATTCACTGGAAGCCTTCCTGCACGGCAAGCAATCGAAGCCTGCAAAGGTATCTACATGAATCAGCCAAGCCTGAGCCAGGCACGGTCGCGCTTCACCACCAGCAGCATCCGCTGGGGTTTTACGTGGGCATTGTGGTGCGCCGTGCTCTGGGGGGCTTGGTATGTGCCAGGCTCCGCAGTTTGGTTCGAAGCGCCCTATGTAGACCTGAAGTACGACACCAATGCCGAGTTCCTGTTGGCGGCAGCAGTGTTGACAACCTTCAACGCCGTTGCTGTGTTGTTCTTCCTGTTCGTTTGGAACGGGGTACTGGGCAAGTGGGGAGAGTACGTTCGCACCATCAAACAGATGCGTTACATCTCTAAGTGGTTCTTCATCGGCGCCATCTTTGGCGGCCCGATGGCCATCTTTGGCTCGTATTTGGCGATCGGTTATATCGGCGGGGCTTTCGCGGCTATTTCCGCATTGATGTACCCCATCATTGGCGCAACGCTGGCCAGGCTCTGGTACCAGGAGAAAATCACCCGGCGCGCAGCCGTGGGTATTTTCATCATCTTGGCCGGCGGTGTGACGGTGTATGCACCCGGCATCATTGCTGAAGTCACCGGCACCGGTGACACCGGCTGGCTGGGCTATTTAGGCGGTGCAATGGCTGCTATTGGTTGGGGTGTAGAAGGCGCAATCGCCGGTCGCGGGCTCGATGTTGCCGACCCGGATGTAGGCATTACGGTGCGTTTTACCGCCGAAGTGCTGTATTGGGTCGCACTGATTTTGCCGGCCATCTATTTATTTACCGATCAACCGGTAGTTGAACTTGTTGTCGCCACATTCAATTGGGCCGCCATCGGCTGGCTGACGTTAGCAGGAGTGACTTTCGCCTTCTGCTACGTCTCTTGGTACAAGTCGTTCCCACTGATTGGCGTCGGCCGCGGGCAAGCAATTGCCGCGCTGTATGGTTTGTTTGCGGTGATCTTCCTCGCTGCCTTCACGCTGAAGTTTCCCGAATGGAACTTCTTGGCTGGTTTGGTGCTGTTTGTGGCGGGCGGGTTTGTGATGTTCACCGAAAGTGATGAGGTGCTCGAAGTAGTACGCGCCGTATCAACCGACAGCAAAAAACCTAGCATCGCCGTTGATGCAGTTAACTCGTGATGATTGGAGCAGGCCATGAATAAGCTGCATATGAAGGGCCGCATTCTCCAGTTGATCAACGATCAGCAGGACGTCGGCATCTGGGACTGGCAAATCACCGATGCGCTGATGAGTGAATACGGTCTTAGCGGTGACTACTGGCGCGGCAACACTCGCGTCACCCTGACAGACCTGTTCTCCAGCGGCATCATCGAAAGTGTTGAGGAGAAGCTTGATGACCAGGCCTATTTTGGTGCCGGCCGAGTGCTTTTCAAGTTCAGGATTAACGACTTTGGTCGCCAACGCATGCGCGACACTGCGCTGGCCTGATGGTTGTTGCCACTTACTATTATTATTAAGGAAGCACTATGTCTGATTTCTGGGGTTTTCCGGGGGCCGACATGCTCGCAGTCGCCCTTATTATCGTGCTCAGCAGCATTGCGCTGTATCAGGCGCGGACTTTTGTGACGAAGCTGTAGTTGTATGCACGTTAAATAATGTTAAGCGCGCCCGCCGAAGTCACCTTGCGTGATTAAACGGGCGCCCACTGTGTGGCAGCAACTCAGTAATCTCAATCGCCCGCAGCGTCTGCAGGCGATTGAGGACATATTTCAAGTACGCATACGGATCATGTCCATTGAGCCGTACCGACCGGATCAAACTCAAGATCGCAACTGCACGTTTACCGCTGCGTAAAGAGCCCGCGAACAACCAGTTCGAACAGCCGAGCACTCCCCTCTCCAGACGACCGATAAGATCGAGTACGGAATCATCCCTGGCATCTTCCCAATTTCACACGATCGCCGTGTTGGAAGAAATTGATGATCCGCCTCTTCTCTTCGACCTGAAATCCTGTGGCGGTATCTACAGCCCAAATTTTCGACACGATCGATTGGATGTTCCCCAACCGGCCACTGGCCTAGTCGATTACTGGGTGCCTGGTTTCCTCATAGGAGTGACAAATTGCTGACTCGACCCGACAAAGATGCGCTACGTGCAATGCTCGAATCGCAAGTTCAAGAAAAGCTAGAGCACGACCCTGATGCGGTAACGACTTATGCAGCACAGCCTGAACCCGAACGGAAGCCATACACCAGTAAGCCCACGGTTCAGGACAAGGCTTTTCACAAAGAGCTAGAGCAAATGCGTGCAGATGCCGAAGCCGATTTCACTGGCCTGGCATTCGCCATGGCTCTGAAATGGAACTGGATGCCGAGCAACTTCAGGCGTTGGTGTTGGGCCTGCCATGGCAGCGCGCGGGCTCCGACGGCGCGATCACACTGCTTTAGCGGCTGCCATTAGCCTATCGGTCTATCGCCGCGAATAGGATGACGGCCAGAATCGGGGGGGACGGGGTGGTGGCAGCGCTGGGGGGATGCTATGCATCTGTTTTTTACCAAAATGGTTAGGGCTGGTTCGATGGCACTGAGATTGTCTTGTATCGCGCGGTTGCATACTTGGGCCGCTTCACGCGAGCCAACCCCCTGCTACTATTTCTTAGAGACTTCCCTCGAAGAGATCGCCATGAAGCGCTTTCGCCAAGAGGCGCGTTGAGGACAAAGCACTGATCCGGTGCTGTCGTCGTGTCTTTGTCCACAAACCCGACTTGTATCAGTAGTTAGCACTGCTGGAAGGTCATCTGGCCACCATCGACGGCAGCAAATTCAAGGCAGTTAATAAACCCGAACGTTTTTTACGAGCCCCTAAACTGAAGCGAGTAATGGAAGAAATTCAATCAAGCATCAGCCGTTACTAGCCACGCTCGATAATGCCGATTGCGGCAGGCAAATTTCTTACTCGGCGGGTGAACAATGTCCCTTCCCATAGAGCAGTACGCTATTATCGGCGACGGCCACACCGCTGCATTGGTAGGTCGTGATGGTTCGATCGATTGGCTGTGCTTGCCCTATTTTGACTCGGGCGCCTGCTTTGCAGCCCTGTTAGGTGATCCAGAGCACGGGCGCTGGGCGATTGCCCCACGCGATGAAACCACTTCGGTAAGTCGCCGCTATCGCGAAGGTACGTTAATCCTGGAAACAGACTTCGAGACCGCGTCAGGTGCCGTGCGCGTGATTGATTGCATGCCACTATTGAACGAGCGCTGGGATGTATTGCGCATCGTCGTGGGCCTGCGGGGACGAGTAGCCATGGGTATGGAGCTCGTCATCCGTTTTGACTATGGCTCGATCGTCCCCTGGGTAACACAGCAAAATGGCGCGCTGTTCGCGACTGCCGGGCCAGACACTCTCGAACTACATACTCCTGTTCACATACGCGGCGAACAGATGACCTCACGGGCCGACTTTGAGATCGGCGTCGGTGAGCGCGTGCCGTTCGTGCTCAACTATCGACCGTCGCATGAGCCAGCGCAGCACGCCATCGACGCCGAAAGTGCGCTGGAACAAACCGAACTCCATTGGCAGAACTGGTCTGGGCTCTGTCGCTTCGAGTGCCGCTGGCAGGAAGCAGTACAGCGCTCCTTGCTCACGCTAAAAGCACTCATATATCAGCCTACTGGCGGAATCGTCGCGGCACCCACTACCTCGCTACCTGAGTTCCCGGGTGGTGTGCGTAACTGGGACTACCGTTACTGCTGGCTACGCGACGCGACCTTCACACTAAACGCTCTGCTACTCGCAGGTTATACCGACGAGGCTCTTGCCTGGAGCAACTGGCTGCTGCGCGCCGTAGCAGGCAGCCCGGCTGACCTGCAGATCCTGTACAGCGTGACAGGCGAACGCCGGCTGAAGGAAATCGAAATCGCATGGCTTCCTGGCTATCATCAGGCAGCGCCAGTGCGCATTGGTAATGCAGCGGCCGAGCAGTTCCAGCTTGACGTTTATGGTGAAGTGATGGACACCCTACATTTGGCGCGCGCAGCGGGGCAGGAGCTGCAACCGCATGCTTGGAACATCCAGTGTGCCTTGCTGAACTATCTTGACAGCCATTGGCAAGAGCCAGATGAGGGGATCTGGGAAGTCCGTGGCCCTCGACGGCATTTCACGCATTCGAAGGTGATGGCTTGGGTTGCCTTCGACCGAGGGGTAAAAGCTGTCGAACGTTATGGCTTAGAGGGCCCCGTTGAGATCTGGCGTCGCACCCGCGACCAAATTCATGCGCAAGTCTGCGAAGCTGGTTTCGATGTGAAACGTAAGTGTTTCATTCAGCACTACGGCAGTACGGCAGTCGATGCCAGCCTACTACTAATCCCGCTGGTAGGTTTTCTGCCGCCCGACGATCCTCGAGTACGATCCACGATCGCTGCGATCGAACGCGAACTTGTGGTCGACGGTCTGGTGCTGCGCTACCGTGTTGAGACCGCGACGGCCGTCGACGGCCTACCACCAGGCGAAGGTGCCTTTCTGCCTTGCAGCTTTTGGTTAGCCGACTGCCTAGCCGTGACCGGTCGTCAAGTCGAAGCCGAGGCACTATTCGAGCGTCTTCTCGCTTTGCGCAATGACGTCGGTCTGCTCGCCGAGGAGCTCGACCCTCGCAGCGGACACATGCTTGGAAATTTCCCCCAGGCCCTTAGCCATATGGCGCTGGTCAATACCGCGAGATTACTTTCTCTAGCGTCGGTACAGTTAGATGAATCGAGCCGCAAACGTGAGCGACTGGTCACCACGAAAGCCATGCCATCAGCACCCCGCAAATGAGGATTACAGACCAACTGGTTTTCGTGCATGCCGTTCGTAAATGTTCTGAATCGCCACTATCTGTTGCCGCTTATCGAACGCAAGCCTGGAGCGCGTGCCGTTTGCCGATCTGCCGAAGCCATTGCTGCGTCTCAAGCGCGGCCTGAGACGACAACACAATGGTGACCGAGTCATGACGCAGGTACTGGCAGCGGTGCCCATCGTCGGGCTCGATGCCGTGTTGGTGACGGTGGAACTGGTACTTGAATCAGGCAGCCTGCGCGCCGACCACATCCTGAATGTCCTGGCTCGACTTACATCGACAGCAGCCCCTCCGTCCGCCGAAACCAGCATTCAACTCAAGATAGCGCCTGTCGCCAATACGGCGCGCTACGACCGGCTCCGTACCTCCGATGAGGAGACTCGCAATGCGTGATCTTATGGCGGAACTCAACGAACTGCGTCTACATGGCATGGCCAGCGCCTGGGAAGGAACAGAATGTGGTGTTCATCGGCGGGCCAGGAACCGGCAAAACACACCTGGCCACCACCCTGGCCATGTCCAGAATCACAACGCATAACATACGCGCGCGCTTTTTCTCCACAGTGGATCTGGTCAATCTGCTGGAGCGTGAAAAGTACGACGGCAAGAGTGGCCGCATCGCTCAAGGGCTGCTTCGGACAGACCTGGTGATACTCGATGAACTGGGGTATTTGCCTTTCAGCCAGAGCGGCGGCGCGCTGTTATTTCACCTGCTGTCCAAGCTGTACAAGCACACCAGCGTGTTCGGTGACGCCAAGATGACCACGGCGTTGCTGGATCGGCTGACACACCACTGCCACATCGTCGAAACGGGCAGCGAGTCCTACCGCCTGCAACACAGCACACTGGCGCGCAGACAAAGATCAGATCACGTGAGCGAAAGCGCAAGGACGAAGATGATATCGAGGACGATGAACCGTTCTGATCTGCACCATAAACACCCTGCCGCATGCCGTTATGCGATGGGGCTTGATGACCGTTCAATCGGGACACTGCTGCTAAGCTTATCCACAACTGCTGGGACAAAAATCAGCAATCCGCCCTGGGTCAATTTTCAATCGGCAGGGTGGGTCAGTTTTCAATCAGCGCCAACACACACCATGTCTTGGCCTTGCGGGGCTGGGTAGATGACTTGGCCCGACGGATACCCAGGTACTCCCTTCCGACCCATTTGCTCAGCAACCCGACGCTATTGCTGTGTCATCAGCAGCTGCTCCACCATGAAGCCTTTGTCTTTCAGTCGCTCCAGCAGTGCTGCGTAGGCCTGCGGTTTTACTCGGTTCGTTCGCGACAGAATCCATAAGTATCTGCGAGTGGGCTCGCTGACGGCGACCAATTGGTATTGTTCGTCAATATCAATAATCCAGTAGTCCGCCCATACTGCTGGGAGAAACGACATCCACGCTGGTGCGAAACGCACCTTGAGCCTGGGAGAGTCCGGAGCACCCACTTGCCGACCAGTGGCGAGAGAAAGATGCAATTGGCCATCGCGTAATCGACAACGGTTGACCGCTTGCACCGTACCGTCGACCTGTAGATGGAAATCGGTTCGGGTGAAACCGGCGCACTTTTTCTGAATCCGGTTGGGAGTGCGGGCGATCTCGTACCAGGTACCCATGAGCCGAGGCAGATCGATGCTGGCGACAGGCTGCAACGGCTGACTGGAACTGTCTGCCTGACCGCCGGGAATAGCAAAACTCAATCCAGACCAAAGCAGGCTAGTAAAAAGGTAGAGAACTACTCTGCGCATAGCACTAACGCTCACGGTTGGCGGTCGACGATGCATTCCCCAATGCTATCGGAGAAATCGGGTGCACGGAGATTGGCCTCTCAGCTCAACGATAGGCTATAGCCAGCTCAATCAGAGAAAAACCGGCATCGGGTTCGGCCATGTGAAGCACAGACTTACCAGCGCAGCCAGCTTCGACCGAGTAATGCGCCTAGTAACGTCGGCACCAGCATGCCCAACAAGTACCACACTCCCCAAAATGGTATCTGCATCTCGGGGCAGCCAAGCAAGTAAGCAATCGTTGCCATTGAGCCTGCTAGTAGTCCACCGCAGGCTCCTGAGAGCGTCAGGTTGGTGGGTGCAAGACCGCGTAGCGCCCAAAAACACACCGATAAACCCAGGAATCGACAGCAAGGTAATGTTGAGCACGCATACCTTCCAGGTTTGGCCGAGAATGATCGCTACGCGGTCGTCAGGTGGGGCTACCAAGAGTACATCGATAGATCCTCGGCTTCTTCTCGGGTCTGATAGGAGGTCTTCAGCCGAACCTTTTCCTCATTGTCATAGAGATTGAAGCCTATAGGAGCAGTCTGGCAGTAGAAGCGCGATCCGTTTCGCATGGATCCCGTTTACGTTCGAATTGCAGGGACAACAACAAATCTCGATATCATCTTCACGCCCTTTAAAAGCCCCCTTCACCACTAGCGGCCATAAGCCGCCATCGCAAGCGACCGTTGTCAGTTTCCGATGAGGAACACGACCGGACATGAGTCGATCGGAAGCTTCGTAAAAAAGGCACGGGATCTACCTTTTGGGCGGCACTGCTCTCTCCCTCCGTATTCGCTGGCTAATATCTGAAAGATCAAAATGGTACATATGATTATTCATTTCATATTTAATTTTTTTCAAAGGGCAAATCTTAGGGGGTGAGAGCTCTGTGCTCGCCTATAATAATAATGTTAAATCATGCTGGTGAGCTCGGCTAACAAGGCATTGATAAATATAGATATTTTTTTTTGCCTTTGAGGTCGCGGGTTAAGAAATATTTCGTCGTGATGGTTTGGTGTCGTTAAGAGGTTTTGATATGAACGTCTTGTTGAAAGAACTTCAGGCATATCATCATGAGGTGGCTATAAAAATCACTCAGATCAAAGAGTTGCTGAGGAAGATGAGGCATGAATCCGAATCCGATGGTGCTGATGACTGCAAGCTGTTGTTCAAGATGCTGGAAGCCATGCATGGTGATGCAGAACGACACCACCATGAAAATGAAGAACTTATTAGGCTGGCATTGCTAGCGACTGAGGCGCCGATCCACCAACGGGTCAAGGATATCGAGCGAGATCATCAAGCATTTGGGCGCATTGCTGGACAGCTAAAGATGTTGGAGGACACAACTCAGGAAACGAGAGTAATTGCTGACACTATCGATGACTTTATCAAAAAATATTTCGATCATATGGACTCGGAGGAAAATATTTTCTTTCCGTTGGCAGATAAGTGGCTGTCAGACGAGCAGTGGCAGGAAATAAAGCGTCAGTGGCATTAATTGGGTCTTACCGTAGACCTTAAAAATTTAGCTACTACTCAACCGCTAAAAATGAGGTGTCACTCACTGGGGCTCTGAAAATGATCGACGCAGAACTGCTGAAACTGGTGGTTGAAGCATCCAACGACGGCATCGTGGTAGCAGAGCAGGAAGGCGACGAAAACATCCTGATCTATGCCAACCCCGCCTTTCAGCGCCTTACGGGGTACAGCGTTGACGACATCCTGTACCAGGACTGCCGCTTCCTGCAGGGTGATGACCGTAATCAAGCTGGTTTGACAGTAATCCGCGAGGCGATAAGGAACATGCTCCCCTGCCGCCAAGTCATTCGCAACTATCGCAAGGACGGCAGCGCCTTCTGGAACGAGCTGTCGATCACCCCAGTGTTCAACGACACAGATCAACTCACCTACTTCATCGGTATCCAGAAGGACGTCAGCGTCGAAGTTGAGGCCAAGGAGCGAGTGCGTGAACTGGAAGCTGAAGTCGCACAGCTGAAGACCCAGCTGGCTCTATTACAATCTAAAACCTAGATGAATCCGCACTTGATGGGTTAACGATCCAGTATCCACCCGTAAAAACGTCCCTGTTTCTGAACCAGGGACTGGTGAACTCTCAAGCAACGTACCACCCCCACCCTCGCAATCATCCGCCATAATTTGTGCACTGCCGTAATCGTAATCAGATGGTGCACAAGATCATGGCCCATTCCAGCTATCCGGCGAGATGCCAATGGCCCGGCCTTCGGCCGAGTTTGGTGTATGCCGATGCCCTACGTCATCGAAAGACAAACGTGGTGCTTAAGGATGGCTGGGCTGCACGGATGTTCTGGTATGGAAGCACCTGAAAGTAATCGCTCAACCTGAGTCACTATTTCAACGCTGGCGGAACTAGCATCCGGCTTAAGGCTAGCAAGTATCTGCGCGTTTGATTTCTTCGTTAAATAGTAGGCTCACTAAAAGACAGCAGTCCAAGCTAACGTCAGGGCGCCTTGTTTTCGATCAGACAATTTCCGCCATCCACCACCAGCACTTCACCGGTGATATAGCTGGCTTCCGGAGACGCCAAAAACGCCACTGCAGCGGCAACCTCTTCTGGACGACCGGCGCGACCGATCGGAGTGTAGGTACCCGCGCGGCTTTCTTCTTCAGTCAATGCTCCCGTATCAATCCAGCCTGGTGCAACACTGTTGACGGTGATGCCCCGTTTACCGACTTCCAGCGCCAGGGCCATATTCATCCCCAGCATTGCTGCTTTTGCCGCACTGTAAGCCGACTCACCTGGATTGCTTCCGCGTGTACCGGACGTCGAACTAATGTGGACGATACGTCCGTAACCGCGCGTCTTCATCCCAGGTAACACCGCACGAGTCAGCAAAAAAGCGGTAGTCAGGTTGCGCGCCAGAGATAGATTCCAGGTCGCCAAATCCATGTCCGCCACTTCGACGAAGGGTTCCGGGCTGCCGACCATAGCCATGCCGGCGTTATTGACCAAAATGTCGATATGGCCGAACTGCTCATGAGCCCAATCGGTCAGCGCTTTGACTTGCAATTCGTCAGTCAGGTCGGCTGCCATCGTCCGAGCGTCTATACCTTCAGCCTGCAACTCGGCGACACGTTGCTGAATTCGCGCACTGCTGGCAGTGATCAAGACTCGCGCGCCTTCGCGGCCCAAACGTCGGGCGATCGCTAGACCAATACCACGTTCACTGCCCGCACCGCTGACCAGAGCAACTTGACCTTGCCACATTGGAATCGCCATTTCTTATCCCTTTGTGATCACTCAATTTAATGCAACGATAGCAAAAAAGCCTATTAATGGCGGTACTCAACGGTTGGGACGTCCTGACAAAGATCCGGGCCGCAGGCGTAAGTATGCGAGTGTTGTTCCTCTCAGCTCGCGATGGCGTAGAAGACCGAGTTAAAGGGTTGGATCTGGGTGCTGATGACTACATGGTCAAGCCTTTTGCGTTCTTCGAGCTGCTTGCTAGAGTCCGAGTCTTGCTGCATAGAGCAGACCCTCCATCCAGTCAGCCCCATTTAGTAATCGGTGATCTTGAGCTTGACCTACTCAAGCATCAGGCGTTTCGAGGAGGGAAACGGATCGACCTAACGGCGAAAGAGTTTTCATTATTGGAATTTATGCTCCAGCACCGTGGTGAAGTTCTTCCGAAATCCCTTATCTGCGCCCTCCTTCGGCAAAATGGGCTCCGCTAGTTTGCTGCCGAGACGGGTTCTGATACCTCGACAAGCACACCTTCCTTCAATTTGAAGTGAAAGTGGGCGTTTACCGGTTTCGACCACAGGTCTTTGTCCTGCATTTCACGAGCGAACGTTGGAACACCAACAGTGACCGTGGCGGCGTAAACACCATCACCAGCTAAGGGGCTGTTTTCAGAGTAATGCAAACCACTGCCGCCCCACATCGGCGGTAGAATCGTTTCTACGCTCTTTCCATTGGCTTTGTTCGTCGCAGCGAAGGTAACCGTGGAGTACGGGAGTCGCGTCTTGGTTGCGTTGTCCGTCACCTTGATCTCAATATGATACCGCTCGTTCTTTGCGGGAACATGTTCACTCCACTGAGCAGGTGTTCCCATCTGCATCCACATAGCTTCGGCGCCCTCAAGCTCCAACTGGATTGTCAGCCCGTCGTTGATGACTCTACCTATTAGAACTGCGCTTTCCGTTGGATCTTTCGGTGAGGTGAGCGTCTTGATCTGCGGCTCTTCCGCTTGCGCAAGGCATGTGGCGACTGGCAGTGCTATTGCGGATCCTATAGCGAACAGCAACTTTTGGGTGTTTGTCATCTCAAGTGCTCCTGGCTGAGTGAAGCTATCGCGGATGCAATTTCCAACGCCAATTAGATCTCACTGTCGTTTCCACCAATCACCTTTGCAATAGCATCAATGGCTAAGCTCATCTGCAAGCCCTTTGAATAGCTACGTTGGTACTTCACTCTAGCCCACGGACTGCCTACTGCCGGTTAGCTGTCAGAAATGTAATATTTCAAACAGCGAACCAACGCTGCTCTCGCATAGGCTTTCGATTGCCGACCTCTGGTCCAGGCTGTGTGTGCGTGTGTGTAAAAGCGCGGGCACCTTCTTGAAGACGTCGTTGCTACGTAAAAACTGTCAGCGACGCAAGACCGGCGCAGCGAACTTCGTCTACAGGGCACATCGAAGGACTCCATTGATCTGCGAAACCACCTGCATCGTTGCGGCTTCGATCGTTCCTTCATTACGGCATAAAACCCAGCCGTGATCTGCAATCGCTCGTTCGAACGCCTGGGTACAAGCGACATGTTCTTCCAACCGATGGATCACAGTACTGCTCAGCCCACGCTGTCGTGCCGCTGCCCTCGCCCATGAAACATCAGGGGCGGTGACAACTCCGACATGCAGGTCTGGCACTCGCACGTTTCGATCAATGTTCAACTGCAGAATCTCTGCAAACGGGATTATCCGGCGAAACGCGGCATCAGATGGATACCAGCGATCAATCAAGATGATGCTGCCTGGTGGTTGTTTAGTCAGCACGTGCCGGGAGATCCAGGCACGGCTATCGGCGAAGCGCTCACAAACTTCCAACTCCAGATCCCGGCTGGGATTTCTGACGAGTTTGTTCACGAGGGCCATTGTTTCACCCCTGTAGGGATCGCTTTTTTTCTCGCAAAGCCGGATCACTTTTTTGTTGTCTGCCCTCAGTACTTTCGTGACGGCCTCCAACAGTGTGGTTTTGCCGGCTCCCTTGGGCCCATCTAGAGAAACAAACAGCGGACGATTCATTCTTCACATAACGATTGATACACGGTTTTCTTTGCCCTGTTCGTTCGCTGGAACCGCTTGGCGCGACTACGCGAATCGAGTGCAGGGCCCTTATGAGCAGATACTGATGGGCACTCTAACTTAGTTTCTGGCGAATGAATGTCCCCCGATGCATTCATGACACCTGCCGATACTGGCGCGGCGTAAACCCGGTCAATGCCTTGAACTGTCGGGTGAATGCACTATGGTCGGTATAGCCGCACTGCAATGCCACGTCGGTAATGGGAATCTCGGTGTGCAGCAGTCGGTGCGCATGTTCCAGTCGAACCTTTTGAATCATCTGCCGTGGCGTCAGGTGGAACACGCGCTTGCAATACCGTTCCAGTTGCGCCACCGAAATACCGGCGATCCGCGTCAGTTCACCCAAGGTGATACGGCGATTGAAATGCGCGCGAATGTATTCATCCACCGCCGCCAGGCGCTGATAGGCCGGGTGTGCATCACTGGCTGATTGCAGGTCAACCGAAATTCCCACCAGGCCCATGATTTCACCGCTGCGGTTATACAACGGGCGTTTATGCGTCAGGCACCAACCGGGTTCTCGACTCCCGTATAAATGCAATTCCAACTGGTCTTCCAGAACAAAGCCTTGCTCCAGTACACGACGATCCTGTTCGGTGTAGCCAGGCCCCAATTGTGCTGGAAAGACTTCAGCGCTGGTTTTGCCAAGCAGCGGTTGCAACTGTTTCAACCCGCAGCGCTGAACCAGCGTGCTATTGGCCATGACATAACGCGCCTTCATGTCCTTGATAAAGATCGCGGCATTGGGGATCACGTCCAGCATCGGCAACAGCAGTGCCACGCCCGCCAGTAATTCTTCGAGGGTATCGGGGCGATTCAGGTCGTTTCCTTGGCACAGGATCGCCAATGCGTTCTGCGTCATGACGCTTGTTCTCCCACTCTGCGGACAAGCAAAAATCCTCCCTTGCGCCCTCTCCGCTCAGCAACTGGCCTTCACTTCGGAGCCGTTGTCGAGGCGCGCGCAAGCAGATTGCCCCAAGGTTTACCCCGTGTCGAGGCCACAAGGATTGTGCTGATTTCGTCATTTGCATTCATGGAAAACATCAATCGCTATCGCCCCTGACGCGTTCACTCTATCCGCAGGTTCGGTGGCCTGGTGGTGGCAACCGGTGTACCGGCACACTTCTAAAGGATGGGTTCATGAAACGAGTACATGTCATCGACTCCCACACCGGCGGCGAACCGACTCGCCTGGTGATGAACGGATTTCCCCAATTGCCCGGCCAGACCATGATCGAGAAGCGTGATGCCCTGCGCGATCAGCATGACCACTGGCGCAAGGCCTGCCTGCTGGAGCCCCGGGGCAACGATGTCCTGGTCGGTGCCCTGTATTGCGAGCCGGTCTCGCCGGATGCCACCTGCGGCGTCATCTTCTTCAACAATGCCGGCTACCTCGGCATGTGCGGTCACGGCACCATCGGCCTGGTCAACTCGTTACATTACTTGGGGCACATCGCTCCGGGTGTGCACAAGATCGACACGCCGGTCGGCCCGGTCAGCGCGACGCTGCATGAAGACGGCACGGTGACCCTGCGCAATGTGCCCGCCTACCGCTATCGCCAACAGGTGCCGGTAGACGTCCCCGGGCACGGCTGCGTCTACGGCGATATCGCTTGGGGCGGCAACTGGTTTTTCCTGGTGTCCGACCACGGGCAAGTGTTGCAACTCGATAACGTCGAAGCGCTCACCGATTACACCTGGGCGATGCTCAAGGCCCTCGAAGCCCAAGGCATCCATGGCGAAGACGGCGCCGTCATCGACCATGTCGAGTTGTTTGCCGACGACGACCAGGCCGACAGCCGCAACTTCGTCATGTGCCCGGGCAAAGCCTACGACCGCTCGCCCTGCGGCACTGGCACCAGCGCCAAACTGGCATGCCTGGCTGCCGATGGAAAACTGGCCGCGGGTGCGCCCTGGGTACAAGCCAGCATCACCGCCAGTCAATTCGTCGGCAGTTACGAATGGGAAGGCGAACGTGTCCGCCCGTTCATTACCGGCCAGGCCTTCATGACCGCCGACAGCACGCTGCTGATCGACGAACAGGACCCCTTCGCGTGGGGCATTTGAGCGAACACGCTGCATTCCCCACCTCAATCAAGCTGAATAAACGCTTCTAGGAGTGCCAACAATGAGCGCAAACATCTTCACTGGCTGCATGCCTGCACTGATGACCCCCTGCACTGCCGAGCGCAAACCCGACTTCGACGCGCTGGTGGCCAAAGGTCGCGAACTGATCGATATCGGCATGAGTGCTGTCGTGTATTGCGGTTCCATGGGTGACTGGCCTCTGCTCACCGAAGCCGAGCGCCAGGAAGGTGTGGCGCGTCTGGTCGCTGCCGGCGTTCCGACCATCGTCGGCACTGGCGCCGTCAACAGTCGTGAAGCGATTTCCCACGCGGCGCATGCGGCCAAGGTCGGTGCCCAGGGCCTGATGGTCATCCCTCGCGTCCTCTCCCGGGGTGCCTCGCCGGCCGCGCAAAAAGCTCACTTCGCGGCGATTCTGGAGGCTGCTCCAAATCTGCCGTCGGTAATCTATAACAGTCCTTACTACGGCTTCGCCACCCGTGCCGAGCTGTTCTTCGAACTGCGCCGCGAACACCCGAACCTGATCGGCTTCAAGGAGTTCGGCGGTGCTGCCGACCTGCGTTACGCCGCCGAAAACATCACGTCAAAGGACGATGACGTCACCCTGATGGTCGGTGTCGATACCCAAGTGGTGCATGGTTTCGTCAACTGCAATGCCACCGGCGCTATCACCGGCATCGGCAACGCGCTGCCCCGCGAAGTGCTGCAATTGGTGGCCCTGAGCAAGCAGGCGGCCAAGGGTGACGCCACGGCTCGCCGCCTGGCCAAAGAGCTGGAATCCGCACTGCAGGTGCTGTCGTCCTTCGATGAGGGCTGCGACCTGGTGCTCTATTACAAGCACCTGATGGTGCTCAATGGCGACAAGGAATACACCCTGCACTTCAACGAAACCGATGCGCTCAGCGATGCCCAACGGCGCTATGCCGAGACTCAGTACACGTTGTTCCGCCAGTGGTACATAAACTGGTCGGCCGAACAGAACGTTGCCTGATCCCACCCTGACTGCGCCCGCTGTAAACCCGCCCGGTTTTGCAGCCGGGGCCACTTTTTCCAGGAAAGCGCCATGACTCTGCCTGCTGCACACAACCCGCACGACATCGCCGACATTGCCGTGGTCGGCGCCGGCATCATCGGCGTCGCTTGCGCTGTGCGGCTGGCACGTCAGGGTCTGCGGGTGGTGGTCCTCGACCAGCAAGACCCTGGCCGGGGCGCCTCGTTTGGCAATGCCGGGCACCTGGCGACCGAACAGGTGTTTCCTATCGCCGACCTGTCCATCCTCAAACGTCTGCCCGCCATGCTCACAGACCCAATGGGGCCGTTGCGCCTGGACTGGAAATACCTGCCACGCGCTCTGCCCTGGTTCACGCGCCTGTTGCTGAACCTGCGACATGCCCCCTTCCAACGAACCATCGCCGGCCTGCGCGCACTCAACGAAAGCAGCCTGGGCGCCTGGCACCGACTGCTGGAGGACATTGCCCGCCCCCATCTGCTGCGCGAAGACGGCTCGTTGCTGGTGTTCGAACGGGCGGACTCGCATAAAGCAATCGAAGCGCTACAGGCTCGGATGCGCCATCAACACGTGCCGGTCGACTACTGGCAGGCCAACGCGGTGCGCGAGGCGGCACCACAACTCAGCGAGCGAATTCAGGGCGGTCTGTTCTTCCCGCGCACCGGTCATTTTCTCGACCCTTACCGAGTGGTCTGCGAACTGGTCCATGCCGCCAAAGCCTGCGGCGTGCACTTCCTCAAGCAACAGGTCCTGGGCGCACACCTGCATGAACACGGCGTCTCGCTTATCACCGACCAGGGCCGTTTCACCGCCCGCCAGACCCTGATCGCCTGCGGTGCTCACTCCGCGAAGTTGACGGCAGCGCTGACCGGCAAAAAAGTACCGCTGGATACCGAGCGCGGCTATCACTTGATGTTGCCCCATGAACACGGACGGCTGCCGTTCGCCGTTACCTCGCTGGAGCGCAAGTTCATCATGACCCCGATGGCCGATGGACTGCGCTTGGCCGGCACCGTCGAGTTCGCCGGCCTCGACCGAGCGCCGGTGATGGAGCGTGCCTGGCAGTTGCACCGGTTAAGTGAAGGCCTGTTCAAGCGCGACTTGAACGCTGAGGCGGCCACGCCGTGGATGGGGTTTCGCCCGTCCTTGCCGGATTCCCTGCCGATCATCGACCGGGTGTGCGACGGCAAAGTGCTGCTCGCTTTCGGTCACCAGCACCTGGGCCTGACACAGGCCGCAGTCACAGCCGAACTCATCGCGCAACTGGCTTCGCCTGCGCCTCATACCCATGAATTACCGGACATTGCGCCCTACAGGTTGGATCGATTTTGAAGGTCACCCGCCGCCGGGCGGGTGTGGCAAGTTTCAAACACTGGCATACACTGCGTACACCCATGCAAACGAATGACTGTTCAACGGATCGCCAGGTCCTCGGCAATCCGGGCATCCCAAAATGATCTGGGTGAAGCCAACATGAAAACGGTCACGGCCCTGTTCAGATGCCTGTTCGCTGCCAGCCTGTGCGCGGCGGCGAGCACCTGCGCCCACGCTGCGTCCCCTCCCGGCATCGACTGCGCCAAGACCAGGGCCTCCGTCGAAAAGCTTATCTGTCGCGATCCACAACTGACGCAGATGGACATCGAACTGACGCGTCTTTATCGCCTGGCGCTCACCGATGAACGTTCAGTTCCGCCCCCGGACAAAGTCATCATCGACCAGCAGTTCTGGATCGATGCCCGCAACGGGTGTGCCTCGAGACCGGAGCAAAAGATGTGCATCATCCGCAGTTATGCCGAGCGTGCGCACCAGCTTCGCCAAGGCTCGGCCATCGTGCGAACCAAGGATCCAGACCGACTCACCGAAGGCCCCCTGGCGTTTCGTTGTGCAGGCTTTAACACGCTGATTACCGCCACTTTCTTCAGTACGCAGCCGGGTGTCGTGTACCTGAAATGGGCCAACACCGCGATCACCCTGAGCCAGGTGCCGAGCGATTCGGGCACTCGATACACCGGCAAGGATTACCAGGGCAATTACAGCTTTTGGCAAGACGGCAACGCGGTGCTTTTCCAGAAGCCAGGCTCACGGGAAATGAGCTGTACGGTCGAACCGGTCAGTTGATGGCTTTGGCGCAAAACCACCCACCGTCTCAGTGCCCGCGAATGTAATGCTCCAATTGCCGAATCAGATCGGCCTGCTCGACGATGGCTTCCTTGACCAGATCGCCAATCGACAGCAGGCCAATCAGTTCACCGTCGTCCACCACCGGCAAATGACGCAGATGGCTGTCGGTCATGACGGCCATGCAGCGCTCGATGCTTTGCTGACTCGGCGCAGTTACCACCGGCGAGCTCATGATGTCGCGCACTGGCGTCCCCACTGACGAGCGCCCCTGCAGCACGACTTTGCGGGCATAGTCACGCTCGCTGATCACCCCGACCACCTGGCCTTTGTCGATGACGGGAAGTGCCCCGACATTCTTTTCGGCCATCAGCTTCAGGGCCTCCAGCACCATTTCATCAGGTGCGATGCTATGCACCTGACGGTTCTGCACGACCTTGAGTTTGAGCAACTGTGCGGCTGTTTTCATACGTGGCTCCGATTCGATTGCGTGATGCAGTTAATGGCCTTCAAACCGCCGCGACCTCCACCCTCCCCCCGTTCAACCGCACCGGCCAGACACGCAAACGCTGTTGCGGGTACTCCAGGCAACTGCCGTCCTCGAGCCGGAAATGCTGTTTGTAGATTGGCGACGCCACCACCAGGTCGCCCTTGATGCTGCCGATCAATCCGCGACCGATGACATTCGCCCCGGATTGCGGGTCATGGTTGTCAATGGCGTAGAGGGTCTGCCCCTCGGCTCCGGGCAGGTAGAACAGCGCCACTTGTGCGCCGTCGAGCCAGACGACCACGCCGGAGTTACTGACCAGGTCCTGTTGGTCGCAGACGGTTTGCCAGGCGCCGGTGTTTTCCAGGGGCGCAATGCGTCGGGTAGTGGGCTGGCTCATCAGGCAATCTCCTCGGTGACAGGGATAAGGTTGAGTTCGGCGGCCATGATCGGACGCCGCTGACCGCGCTCCTGGACAAAGTGAATGTCCGGGTCCGGGCGTTTGTCGTTGACGAAGGTACGGAAACGCTTGAGTTTTTCCGGGTCTTTGAGGGCGTTGGCCCACTCGCATTCATAGCGGTCGACCACCAATTGCATCTGCGATTCGAGCTCTTCACCCAGGCCGAGGCTGTCGTTAATGATCACCTCCTTTAGGAAGTCGAGGCCGCCTTCCAGGCTTTCACGCCATACCGAGGTGCGCTGCAATTTGTCGGCGGTGCGGATGTAGAACATCAGGAAGCGGTCGATGTAGCGGATCAGGGTTTCATCGTCGAGGTCGGTGGCAAACAGTTCGGCGTGACGCGGTCGCATGCCGCCGTTGCCGGCGATGTACAGGTTCCAGCCTTTCTCGGTGGCGATCACGCCCACGTCTTTGCTCTGGGCTTCGGCGCACTCACGGGTGCAACCGGACACCGCGAACTTAAGCTTGTGCGGCGAACGCAGGCCCTTGTAGCGGTCCTCGATGAGCAGGGCCATTTTCACGCTGTCCTGTACGCCATACCGGCACCAGGTGCTGCCGACGCAGGACTTCACCGTGCGGGTCGATTTGCCGTAGGCGTGCCCTGTTTCGAAACCGGCTTCGATCAGCTCGGCCCAAATGTCCGGCAACTCGTGCAACTGCGCGCCGAACAAATCAATACGCTGGCCGCCGGTGATTTTGGTGTAGAGGTCGTATTTCTTCGCCACCACGCCGATGGCGATCAGTTTGTCGGCGGTGATCTCGCCACCTGGGATGCGCGGCACCACCGAATAGGTGCCGTTTTTCTGCATGTTGGCCATGAACGTGTCGTTGGTGTCCTGCAGCGGCACCAGTGAGGCGTCCATGATCGGCTGGTTCCAGCACGATGCGAGGATCGAGCCCACCGCCGGTTTGCACACGTCGCAACCGGTGTGGCCACGGCCATGTTTGGCCAGCAGTTCTTCGAAGGTGATCACCCCTTCTACCCGTACCAATGCGTAAAGCTCCTGACGGGTATAGGCAAAGTGTTCGCACAGGCTTTTGTCGACGCTGACGCCGCGGGCAATCAGCTCATGTTCGAAAACCTGCTTGAGCAACCCGGCACACCCGCCGCATCCGGTGCAGGCCTTGGTTTGCGACTTGAGCAGGCCGAGGTCGGTGCAGCCACCGTCGATGGCCGAGCAAATGGAGCCCTTGGTGACGTTGTGGCACGAGCACACTGTGGCCGATTCGGGCAACGCGCCCGGGCCCAGGGTCGGCGCGCCTTCGGACGAGGGCAGAATCAGGCTGGCGGGTTCCGCGGGCAATGCAATCGCGTTCTGCATGTATTGCAGCAGCGTGTCGTAATAGCTGTTGTCGCCGACCAGCACCGCACCGAGTACGTGCTTGCCTGTCGCATCCACCACCAATCGGCGGTAGCTGGCGGTGGTTTCGTCGATGAATTGATAACTGCGCGAGCCCGGCGTGCTGCCATGCGCATCGCCGATGGAGCCGACGTCAACGCCCAACAACTTGAGCTTGGTCGACATGTCCGCGCCCATGAACGGCTCGGCGACTTCGTTGCACAGCCGCGCAGCCACGCCGCGCGCCATCTGGTAGCCCGGGGCGACCAGGCCAAAAATGCTGCCATTCCACGCGGCACACTCGCCGATGGCATAAATGTTCGGATCGCTGCTCAGGCATTGGTCGTCAACCACCACGCCGCCGCGCGGGCCGACTTCCAGCGAGCACTGGCGGGCCAAGGTATCTTGGGCGCGGATCCCGGCGGAAAACACAATCAGGTCGGCCTCCAGAAATTCGTCATTGGCGAAATTCATCCGATAGCGATATTCCTCGCCTGGGCTGATCGATTGAGTGCCTCGCGACAGGTGCACGCCGACGCCGAGGCGTTCGATCTGGGCCTTGAGTGCACGACCGCCCTGCTCGTCCAGCTGCACCGGCATCAGGCGCGGCGCGAATTCCACCACGTGAGCTTCCAGGCCCAGGCTTTTCAGGGCATTGGCGGCTTCCAGTCCGAGCAAGCCACCGCCGACCACCACGCCACGTCGGGCATTGGACGCAGCGGCACGGATCGCATCAAGGTCTTCAAGGGTGCGGTACACCAGGCGCGAATCGCCCTCGGCGCCTTCGATCGGCGGCACAAACGGGTAGGACCCGGTGGCCAGTACCAATTTGTCGTAGGCGACGCAGCCTTGCGCGGTGATCACCTGGCAGCGGGCGCGGTCGATTTCCAGGACCGGCACACCCAAGTGCAAGGTGACGCCCGGGGTCTGGTACAACGAGGCTTCACCCAAGGCGAGCGACTCGGCATCACGTCCGGTGAAGTATTCGGAAAGGTGCACGCGGTCGTAGGCGCGCATCGGCTCCTCGCTGAAAACGTGCAGCCGATAGTGATCAAGGGCACCGCGCTCGATCAGCTGTTCGACACAATGATGTCCGACCATGCCGTTACCGATCACGATCAGCGTTTGCAGCTTGTTCAACGCGGCGACATTGGAATTCATAAGAAGTACCCGACTAAGCCCATCACGGTTCAAAAAGCAAAAAAAAACGCCTGAAACCTTGCGGTTCCAGGCGTCTTTGCCTGTTCTTTTGCGGTGTTGAAACCAGACGTCTATGCCTGACCCACCGATGTTGCCCACGAATCGATCGTCGTTGACCGAGGGGGCTGCCCACTCGACTGCGTTCACGGTGGGCCTGATCGATGTAATGCAGCGATTGTGCCAAGCGCTGAATGTCAGTGTTTTACGGCACCTTCCGGGACTTTAAGGAGATCAACGTGGCGGTTTCTGCCTTGGCTTAGTGCATGCCGCCGCACGAAAGCTTTATTAAAGTGCATTCGCACGCTTGGCTTATAGATACCAGCGATACTCCCGCGCACTGATCTCCTGCATGAACGCCAGATGATCCTGGCTCTTGTTCTCGCAATACACGTCTACGAACTCCGCTCCCAGCCCTTCGCGCAGCTGCGGTTGATGCTGCATGGCGCGCACCGCTTCGAGCATCTCCAGCGGGAAGTCGACCCCACTGTTGCGGTCTTCATTGAGCGGCGGGATCGGTTCGTTGCCTGCTTCCAGGCCCTGTTCGAGGCCCACCAGAATCGCCGCCAGCACCAGGTACGGGTTGGCATCGGCACCGGCCAGGCGATATTCGATGCGCAGGTTTTTCGCATCCGATTCCGGAATGCGCAGGCACGCATCACGATCCTCAAAGCCCCAGCTCGCCCGGGTGGCGATGTTGGTGGTGCCGCCCAAACGGCGAAAGGCGTTCTGGTTCGGCGCGAAGATCGGCATGCAATGCGGCAGTAATTCCAGGCAGCCGGCCACGGCATGACGCAACGATTGCTGCTGATTCGCGGCGAGGAGGTTATTGCCGGCGGCGTCATACAGGCTGACGTGCACATGCATGCCGCTGCCCGGGTGCTGCAAGTAAGGCTTGGCCATGAAGCTGGCGCGGTAACCGTGTTTCAGGGCCACGCCACGGGTGCTGCGACAGAACAGGGCCGCCCAGTCCGCCGCTCGCAAGCCATCATCAAGATGCCCGAAATTGATCTCGAACTGGCCCGGGCCAAGCTCGGCGGTGATCACTGTGGTATCGATGCCTTGGGCCCGCGAGGCTTCGACCATCTCATCCAGCACCGGCGCAAAACGTGACAGGCGCTCGATGTGCATGTTCGGCTGATCGTCGGCATCGTCGGTCAGATCATCCCGGGGGAATTGCGGCAGTCCGTCGCGCAGCTTTTTATCGAACAGATAGAACTCCAGTTCGAACGCCACCACCGGATGGATGCCTTTGCCGGCGAGCCTGTCCAACACCTGCGCCAGGACCTGGCGCGGCTCGAACACAATCGGCTTCTCGGTGCCGTCCGAGGTGATCAGCATTTGCCCCAGCGGTTGTGCTTCCCAGCTGACCGGCTTGAGTGTGCCGGGCACCAGGCGGCGCAGCGCATCCGGGTCACCGTCGTTGAAGCAGTAGTCGCCAATCTTGAACAAACCGCCTTGCACACCGAGCAGCACACAGTTTTGCGGCAGTTTCAGCGCGCTGCCGGACGCGACCTTTTCCAGCATCTCCACGGGATAGCGCTTGCCGTAGAAGTGCCCCGGAATGTCCAGGGAAATCAGGTCGACATAACGTACATCAGGGTAGCGTTGGCGAAAGGCGTGCACCTCGGCCAGCAGATCAGCGTCCATCATGGTTGGTCCTATTGTGGTGATCAGGTGTAGACCCAGAGCACTCGCGTGAGGTGCTCGGTGAGGTTGCCGTAGCGGCAACGGGTATGGCTGTCGAACTGAAAGCTGTCGCCGGCCTGCAAGGTAACGGCGTCGTCATCACCCAACCACAGCGTCAACTCGCCTTCGAGCACGTAGCCGCCCTGCTCCGAGCTGTCGCTCAAGTGCCGTTCGCCACTGCTGGCGCCGGCTTCGAGGTGACTTTCGAGCATGGAAAACGAAGCCCGCATCTTCGGCGACACCAGAATGTCGGTGATGCCGTTGGCGTAGTACAACGTGCGGCGTTCATCTGGCCGGGTGACCCACGGCAGTTCCTTGGGTTTGGGCAGGCTATAGAAATAGGTGGTCGGCACGCCCAGGGTTTCGCTGATCGCCGTCAGGTCGGCCACGGTGGGTCGTGACAGGCCGCGTTCGACCTGTGAGAGAAAGCCGACGGAGCGACCGATCTGATCAGCCAGATCCTTCAAGGTGTACTTCTTATGCTTGCGCAGATCGTGAATCAGGATCGCCAGCGCGGCGATTTCTTCTTGCTTGTTCATGCCTGGAATTCCGCCAAGTGATTCATCAAATGCTGTCGCGCAGTCGATACCACACCTTGCCGATGGCTTCCAGCGGCGCCGCCAGGTATTTACCGCCGGGGAAGCTGGGGTTACTCAAGCCCTGATACAACGCCAGTTCATCACTCTGGCCGAGAATCGCGTCGGACACGGCGCGGGCAGCGGCCAGCGTGGGCAGCACGCCATGCCCGGAATACCCCTGAAGCCAGTAGCGATCACCCTTGCGACCAATGTCTGGGGTGCGTTTGAGCGTCAGGTCAATGTGCCCGCCCCAGGCGAACTCCAGCTTCACGCCTTTGAGCTGCGGGAAAACCCGCTCCAGAAACGGCCGGGTTGCGCCGGCAATGTCCCTGGGCATCCCACCCAGATACGTGCATCCACCGCCGAACAGCAAGCGGTTGTCCGGCGTGCGACGGAAATAGTCGAGAACGAACTGGTTGTCGGTGACACAGACATTGCTCGGCAACAGCGCCGTGGCCTGCTCGGCCGTCAGGGGTGCGGTGGCGACTTGATAAGTGCCCACCGGCAACACGCAACTGGCCAGCTGCGGGTCGAGCTCGTCGAGATAGGCATTGCAGGCCAGCACCAGCACATCCGCGCGAATCGACCCGCGTTCGGTGTTTACCAGGAATTGACCGCCCTCCTCTCGATAACTCAGCGCCTTGCTTTGTTCATGGATACGGCCGCCCGCACGCTCGATGGCGGCGGCCAGGCCGAGGGCCAGTTTGAGTGGATTCAGGTGCGCGCCTTCAGGGTCATAAAGCCCGGCCTGATAGCGCTCGCTGGCCACCCATTCCGGCAACTGTTCACGGCGGATGAACTGCAAGCCATCGTGGCCCCATTTGTGGCTGGCTTCGTGCTGCCACTCCGTCAGCAGACCAACCCGACGGGGCATCACCGATGTCCACAAATGGCCAGCACGGTAATCACAGTCGAAACCATGGCGAGCCGGCAACTCACGCAGCTCTTGCGCAGCCCAGCGCATGCCGTCCCACAACCGCCGCGCACGCTCGTAGCCCAACGCTGCTTCCAGCGGCGGCATGTCACACGACCAGCCGAGAATGGCCTGCCCGCCATTGCGGCCCGACGCGGCCCATGCCACGCAGCTGGCTTCCAGCAGCGTCACCCGCTTACCAGCCAAAGCCAGGCGCAACGCAGTATGCAGGCCGCTGAAACCGGCACCGATGATGACGATTTCGGTGGTTTGCTCACCGGCAAGCGCCGGTCGGGTGGTCAGGCGATCAGCGCAACTGTGGGCGTAATAGCTGGCGACATGCTGCGTGGACTGCTGAAACATACAAGCCTCATGAAATTATATTTTTATAATTTCATGAAAAACTACAGCATAAATTTCATGCAGGCAACTCAGGTGTGCGGCGATTTATGCCACGGGTAGCCTTGCGCGCTGAGTTGAAAGGCGTAATCGAACAGACGCTTCATGTACTCGCCATCGAATTTCTGATTGCGCGGGCAGATAAAATCCGCGCCGATGTACGCCAGATTGAAATCTGCGCCGTCCTGCTGGGCGATCCGGTAAATGTGATTGAGGTCGCTGATCCCCTGGGTCTGGATCAAGGTGCTGATGGCTCGCCCGCCGATGCTCAAGGTCCGGCGCTTGGTACCGGACCACTGCGGTTCCAGTTTGCCATTGCGAATGACATAGAAATGCCGGGCCCGGCGGATGCGCGCGCCGGCCACGCTGTTCAACGCCATCACGGTGCCCGGCGGATAAAGGAACACCTGGGTCAGGACGCCTCCGTCCACGTGCATTTCCTGAAACTGTTGGCCGTCGACCTCCACATCGATCATGACCGGTGAAACGGCACCGGGAATGCTCATCGACGCGATCATGATGTTGCGAAACAGGTGCAGCGCGCCCGGTGCTCCGCTGGAAGCAATCGCGCCCATGTTCCAGGTGACGGGCCGCCCGGCATCGAGGTCGGTGGTGCCGATCATCAGCAGTCGTCCCTTGGCGTATTGCGCAGCGATGGCCGCTAACACGTCGGCGGTGATGTACTTGGCAATGAGGCGCGCCAGGGGCTTGCTGTCCGCAATGCCGTCGCTGGCCAGGCGGGTCAGCACACTTCGCGCATGGAACACATCTTTCGGACCGATTGCGCTGCAGATCCCCAGGATGACCGGGTCATACTCAGGCCCCAGGTATGCGAACGGTGCGACCAGGGCACCTGCGCTGATGCCGGTGACGACTTTGAAAGGCGGTCGGCTCCCATGCAAGCTCCAGCCGGCGATGATGCCCGCCGCGAAGGTGCCGGCGTCGCCGCCCCCCGAAATGGCCAGGTAGTAAGCGAGTGGCAGCGCATCGGTCGGCAACTCTGTGTCGGCGAGCGCCTCGACCTCGCGATCGTTGGCCAGGCTCGCATCCACAATGAACGCCGTCAGGTCCCGGTCCAGCCAGTAGCGCGCATTCGGGATGCCCGGAATGACTGCTTGTTCCGTCAGGTCTTGCGGCACTGCATCACGGCGTTGCAGGCACCCTTCACGCAACATGTTCATTGTTGAGGCGCTGGGCCTGGGCAGAAATGGTTTCACGACGCCTCCTCCGGTCCCTGCCATCGACAGAGCGCACTCGACTGACTCGGTGAAAACTGGCCTCCGCCATCATGCGCGCACCCTAAAACCCATGACTACTTTTCAGTCAGGCGGCGGTCTCCTGAAGACCAACAATTTGCCGGTGGCTCGCTGCACCACCTTGTCATTTTGATTGAGGGTCTCCATGAACATCGTCACTACGCCCCGGTCGGGTTTGGAGCTGGACGGGTCGATGGCCTGCACGGTGCATTGCAGGCGCAACAGGTCATCGGGGTAAGTCGGTGTCGGCCAGCTCAGCTCGATGCCCAACCCGATGATGCCGTCCGCCAACGGCACGCTGTCCACCAGCAGCTTCATGGTCAGGGCGGCGGTGTTCCAGCCGCTGGCGGCCAGGCCGCGGAACAGGCTCAACTCGGCAGCTTCAGGATCGAGATGAAACGGTTGCGGGTCGTACTCCTGGGCGAAGGCCAGCATCGACGCTCGATGGACCCGCACGCTGTCGCTTTCGAACTGCTGGCCCAGGCTCAGGTCATCGAGGTAGAGTTTTTCCCAGGCATGTACGGTCATGATTGTTCCCTGCGCAGCGCATCAGGAATAGCCGATTTCGCTGAGATCGATGGCTACCAGCAAGGCATCCATGTCAGCCAGGCCGTCCTTCCCGCGTCGGTAGGCACGACGCTTGCCGGGCATGCGCAGCCCGTCAGCCTCGATGTAGTCAGACACATATTGGGTGGCAGGCATACCACCACTGACATCCACGTTGTAGTCGTGTCGCCGCAGCAGGAAGTCTTCACCGAAGTAGAAATCCTGTACGGCGCAGTGCGTGGCGATGCTTTCGGGAAAGTGCACCCGCAAACGGCGCCAGCGCTCGGTTGCTTCTTGCCAGGGTTCGATTTCCTCGGTCACCACACCCGGCCACTTGAACAGAAAAGGCATGGTCAGGTAGGACCAGAGCGCATACCCGTTGAAGTACGCGCGATGCAGCGGATCCCACGGGGTGTTTTCGGTGTGGTCGCCAAAGGATTGCCGGGGCGCCTGGCGCTCAGCGATCACCTGCCCGTCGGTGGTTTCGATGGCGATTCGATCGGGTGAATAGGCTGTCCGTTTATCCGGGCCACCGAAGGGGGTTACCGAGGCTTTCTGTTCATGCAGCCAAACGGTCATCTGGCGAGGGGCGCTGTCTTGGGTCAGCCCTTTCGCGGCCCAGAGCGAGCCGCCGGTCACGAGGGTGGCGCGCACAGTGTTGAAGCTGTTCCAGCGGTCCAGACCGCCATGGGCGATCAGCACCTGATCCAGCAGTGGATGATCCTGCGCACTCACAGTGGCGGCCCTCCTGTTTCCGATGGTCGATCCTGCACCCACTGCCAGAATAATTGATAGCCGACGGCAAGGACCACCGGCCCGATGAACAGCCCGATGATGCCACTGGTGACCATGCCGCCCAACGCACCAATCAACACCACCGGCATTGGCACGTCGACACCGCGCCCCAGCAGCAAGGGTTTGAGGACGTTGTCCACCAGGCCGGCAATGAACACATAGATGGCGAAAATAATGGTCGCGGTGCTGGCGCCTTCGGTGGCAAAAACGAAGGCAATCACCGGTAGCGTAATCAGCGTCACCGGCAATTGCATGATGCCGAGCAGCAGCACCGCCAAGGCCAGCAGACCGGCACCGGGGATGCCCTTGAAGACAAAGCCGAGGCCCACCAGCAGCATCTGGATGAACGCGATGCCGACCACGCCCAACGCCACCGCACGGATGGTGGCGGTGCACAGTTCAGCGATTTTCGGGCCCCGTGCCGGACCGCTGACTCTGGAGGCAATCTGGACCGCGGCGCGACTGCCGCCTTCGCCATGGGCCATGAAAATCCCGGCAATGATCAAGGCGAAGATGAACGTCAGGAAACCCATGCCGACACCCGCGAGTTTACCCAACAGGCCCAGGCTGACGTGTTTGATTTGCGGTACGTATTTGGCGGTCAGCTCGGGAAGATTGGTGGAGGCTTGAAGCCACAGATCAGAGAGTGGCCGGCCCACCAACGGCCAACTGGCAACTGACTCGGCCGGCGGTGGAATGTGAAAACCGCCGCCCTTGACGACTTCCATCGCCCGTTCGACCGAATCGGCAATCGAGGTACCCAGCAGGTAGATCGGCACCATCAGGATGACGATGGCGATCAGAATGATCAGCGTCGCGACGTGCCCGGGTTTGTGGCTACCCCTGAGTCGCTCTTGCAGCGGATAGAGGGTGATCGCCAGGATCAGCGACCACAACATCAAGTCGCGGAACGGGCTGAATATCTGGAAACAGAAAAGTACCAGCACCGCGATCAACCCGGCACGAATCATTACATCGAGCAGGGTGCGGCTCAGCGTTTTCTCGGTAAAGGGTGTGGGCTCCACGGGTGGCTCCTTGCAGATCACTGCAACGGTAGCGGATCGGTTAGCCCAGCATAGACGCTCAATATACGGCGTGAGGCCTCAACGCAATTTCAGTGGATCGACCAGTCCGGCGGCAATGGCCATGCCCACCAGGTCCGGCAGGGTGCTGGCCTGCATGCGCTTCATCACGCGTGAGCGATACAGGTCGACGGTTTTTGCGCTGACGCCCAGTTGCTCGGCGATTTCCCGAGTGGTGTAACCCTGCACCAGCGGCAGCAAGACATCGCGCTCGCGGGGGGTCAGTGTCAGCAAACGGGCTTGCAAGGCGTCATGGCCCTGATTACCCGAACGGTTGGCCGCGCAGTTGCTCAGCGCCTGTTGCACGCTGTCCAGCAACAACTGCTCGTTGTAGGGTTTTTCGATGAAGTCATGGGCGCCCGCCTTGAACGCGCGCACCACAATGGGCACATCGGCGTGGCCGCTGACGAAGATGATCGGCAGGTTCAACTCCCGAGCGCGCATTTCTTCCTGCACGTTCAACCCGCCCATGCCGGGCATGCGCACATCCAGCAGCACGCAGGCGTCGAGCGTGGCATCACAGGCGCTGAGAAACTCCACGCCACTGGTAAAGGGCAAGGCCTTGAGCCCGACCGATTCCAACAGCCAGACCGTTGAATCGAGCATGCCCTGGTCATCGTCGACCACATACACCACGTGCTCAGTCACACCTGCCATTGCGATTCCTGTTGTTGTTTTGTTGGGCCGGCAAGCGGCAAGCGGCAAGCCATCAGCAGCCCGACCGGTTGGCGCCGGGCCTGCAATTCACCGCCGAAACCTTCGATGATGCTGCGGCTCATGGACAAGCCAAGGCCCAGGCCATCGGCCTTGCTGGTATAGAACGGGGTAAATATCTGCTCCAGTTCGGGCTCACTGACGCCCGGCCCCTGGTCTTGCACACGGATTTCCACGGTGGCACCACCGCCCTGCTCCGCCGTCATCACGATCAGCGAGGGCTGCCCCGGATGTTGTTCGCGGTTGGCGTCGATGGCATTGCGCAGCAGATTGAGCAGCACTTGCTCCAGCAACACCCGGTCGGCATAAACGGGCGGCAGATTATCCGGCAGTCGATCCTCGATTGTCACTTGGCAATTGCACGCTTCCCAGGCACACAAACGCACGGCCTCACGGGCGACGTCGGTAAAATTCAGGGCCTGCATGCGCCGCTGCCCCTTGCGCAGAAACGCCCGTAAGCGCTTGATCACTTCCGAGGCATGGGTGGCGTGATGGGTGATGCGTTGCAGTCCTTTCGCCACGCGTTCGGCGGCCTCGGGGTTGGTGTCGAGCGTCTGTAAATAGCGTTGACTGGCATTGGCGTAATTGACCACGGCGGCTAAGGGCTGGTTGATTTCGTGGGCAATGCCCGAGGCCAGCTCGCCCAGGGTCACCAACCGTGCGGTGTGGGCCAATTCGTCTTGATGGCGGCGCTGTTGCACCTCGCGCAATTCACGCTCGGTCATGTCCCGCGCCACCAAAGAGTAGTAGCGCTCGCCGCCGGCCGAACGGTGCGCCAGCAGCACCAGCGACACCGGCACCGACGTGCCGCCACCGGGCGGTTGCAACCGTGCATCGGTGCTCCACACGCCGTCGCGTTCGGCGCTGCTCCAGCCGTCACGTTGCAGGCGCGTCAGGTCAGCGCTGGCAAACAGCTGCGCCAGGGCCGGCATCGGTTGTTGCTCGTCGATATCGAGGATGCGCCGTGCGGCCGGGTTGAGGTAAGTGACTTGCCCGTCAGGGTCGATGAACAACACCGGATCGGTGTTGGCCTCGACCACTTCCGCCAGGCGCCGCTTGTTCTCTTCGGCCTGTACCCGGGCCGTGATGTCCCGGGACACACTGACCACCTCGACCACCGCGCCGGTGTAGGTTTCACGAATCGCCCGGCTGGCGGTTTCGAACCACAGGTAATGCCCGGCCCGGTGGCGAATGCGGTACGTCATGGTGTGATAACCGTCCTGCTCCAGCGCGTCCCGCGCACGCTGCACCAGGTTGGCGAGGTCCTGGCCGTGAAACAGGCCCTGGGCCATTTGCCCGCGCAACTCTTCGGGCCAGTAGCCAAGCAATGTCCAGGATGCCGGCGAGGCATCGAGAAAACGCCCGTCCGGGGTGTGCCGGGAAATCAGGTCGGTGGTGTTCTCGATGATCAGCCGGTACAGCCGCCGTGCCGTGGCGGCTTCGCGTTCGGCCAATACTTGTACCGTGGCGTCGCGGCAACGGGCGAGCACGCGGTTGTCCTGGGGATCGGGGATAAACGTCCAGATCAGAATCTGCGCCTCGAACTGGGCTTCGACCCCTTCAATGGCACGTTGCTGGTCGAGGCAGGCACGCACCAACACCCGATGATTGACCGGCAAAAAGCCCAGTACCTCGGTCAGCGGCTTTTCCGCGAGCAGGGCCAGCAGCGCGGCATTGAACTCCAGCGGTCGGCCCTGCGCATCGAGCAACAGACTCGGTTGTGGGTCGTGCCCCAACAGCGGCGACCCCCGCAGCATGCCGTTGACGCTGCTGAGCAAGGTGGTCAACAAATCCTGCACCCAGCCCAGCCAGTCCAGACTCACGCCGTCGCAGACTTCCACCAGCAACAGGCCTGACTGCCCCGCCTGCAAGGCCAGATCAAACACTTGGCCATGGCTGATGGCTGCGCGGCGTAATCGGCCGGACAGCCAGCAATCGAGTTGCCGCACCTGGGCCAGGTCCAGGCGCCCGGTCTCGCCCAGCCGATCAAACAGCAGCTGATCGCTGGCCAGCGACGGATCGCCAAGGCCCGGCGGGAAATGCTGGGCGGCGCCTTCGTGGCTGTAAATTCGCGCGGTGGGTTGCCAACTCAGGTAAACCGCCCGCCGCACCTCGGGACATTCCTGCAGCGCACGGCACAACGCATCCGCCCGAGCGGCCAGGGACACGCCCTCGCGCTGCAGGCGCAACCAGCTGTGCAATCGAACGGGAGTCAGGGTCATCACAGGTCCGCATTGTCGGGGGAGCCAAGAATATACCGGCGCTAGAGGTATCGCCGCATTCATTTGGAGGCAGAAGAATAAAATATAGTACATATACTATACTGCGTAGGTTGTACTTCCATATCCGTGGCAGATTGTTATATAAAGCACACCGGACATAAAGGATGACCTCAGCGGCTACGCTGAACAGGCCCATCCATAGAGCTAACAATCAGCCACCGAGTACCCGTCATGTCGATCTATGAACAAGGGCTAGGCCCTTCGGCTGTCAATCACATTGCTTTGTCGCCGCTCAGCTTCATCGAACGCACTGCCAGCGTTTACCCCCACTACCCCGCCGTGATCCACGGTTCGATCCGTCGTACCTGGGCGCAGACCTACACCCGTTGCCGGCGTCTGGCCTCGGCGCTGGCCGGTCGCGGCATCGGCAAGAACGACACGGTGGCGGTGATGCTGCCCAACATTCCCGAGATGCTTGAAGTGCATTTTGGCGTGCCGATGATCGGCGCCGTGCTCAACCCGCTCAACGTGCGCCTGGATGCCGAAGCCATTGCCTTCATGCTGCAGCATGGTGAAGCCAAGGTACTGATCACCGACCGTGAATTCCATGACGTGATTCACGCGGCCATCGGCATGCTTGATCACCCGCCGCTGGTCATCGACGTCAATGACCCGGAATACGGCGAAGGCAAGGCCGTCAGCGACCTGGATTATGAAGCGCTGCTGGCCGAAGGCGATCCGGATTACGCCTGGCAATGGCCGGACAACGAGTGGCAAGCCATCTCGCTGAACTACACCTCAGGCACCACCGGCAACCCGAAAGGTGTGGTCTACCACCATCGCGGCGCGTACCTGAACTCGCTGGGCAACCAGATGACCTGGGCCATGGGCAACCATCCGGTCTACCTCTGGACCCTGCCGATGTTTCACTGCAACGGTTGGTGCTACCCGTGGATCATCACCGCCATGGCCGGTGTGCATGTGTTCCTGCGCCGGGTCGATCCGCAGAAAATCCTCACGCTGATTCGCGAGCATCAAATCACGCACCTGTGTGCTGCGCCTATCGTGCTCAATGCATTGGTCAACATGCCGGAATCGGCGAAAGCGGCCATCGACCATCCGGTCAACGCCATGGTTGCCGGTGCTGCACCACCCGCCAAAGTGATCGGCGCCGTGGAAGAAATGGGCATCAAGGTCACGCACGTCTATGGCCTGACCGAAACCTACGGTCCGGTGACGCTCTGCGCCTGGCATGCCGAATGGGATGAGTTACCGCTGGACGAACGGGCACAGATCAAATCCCGTCAGGGCGTGCGCTACCCGACGCTTGAAGGTGTGATGGTCGGCGACTCAAAGACGCTGGAACCTACCCCACGGGACGGTCAGACCATCGGTGAGATCTTCATGCGCGGCAACACCGTGATGAAGGGCTACCTGAAAAACCCGACCGCCACCGCCGAAGCATTCGAAGGCGGCTGGTTCCACACCGGTGACCTGGCGGTGTGTCATCCCAATGGTTATGTCGAGATCAAGGACCGACTCAAGGACATCATCATTTCCGGCGGCGAGAACATTTCCACCATCGAACTGGAAGGCGTGCTGTATCGCCATCCGGGCGTGATGGAAGCGGCCGTGGTTGCCCGTCCCGATGAAAAATGGGGAGAAACGCCCTGTGCGTTCATCACCTTGAAGGCCGATCACCAGGACGTTCGCGAGACCGACATCATCAGTTTCTGCCGCGAGCATCTGGCGGGCTTCAAAGTCCCGCGCACGGTGATCTTCACTCTGTTGCCGAAAACGTCCACCGGCAAAATCCAGAAGTACGTCCTGCGCGACAGGGCTAAAGCGCTCTAACCCGAACCGACGTTTTACCCACCCGGCGGCAGGTGTTTCATCTGCCGCTTCGGGCTCGTGCAGGCCGAATTCGGCCCTGCCCTGCCCCCAGACACATAACAAAAACAATGTGGAGCCACCCATGATCGACATCCATTCAACCGATACCCAACGTTGTGAACGCATTCGGACCAATCCGAAATTCCTTCAATTGGTGAGCAGCCGTTCGCGCCTGGCCTGGTCGCTGAGTGCCGCCGTGCTGGGCACTTACTACGGATTCATGCTGGTGGTGGCGTTTGCCCCGCAATGGCTGCATGCGCCAGTCGCCGAGCATCGGATGTTGACCCTGGGCATGCCGGTGGGTGCGGCGATCATCATTTTTTCCTGGCTGCTGACCGGTTGGTACGTCTACCGCGCCAACACGCGTTTCGATGCACTGGGCGCCGCCATTCTCGAGGAGAGCAAGTGATGAACCTGCTGCGTAAGCTCATCCTCGCCGCTGCCGGCCTGTTGCCGGCCTCCATCGTCCTCGCCGCCCCGACAATGGGCGCAGTGGAAAAACAACCGCTGAACCTGCATGCGATCGGCATGTTCTTCGTCTTCGTGCTGGGCACCCTGGCGATTACCTGGTGGGCCGCACGGCAAACCAAATCCACGTCGGACTTCTACACCGCTGGCGGTGGCATTACCGGGTTCCAGAACGGCCTGGCAATTGCCGGTGACTACATGTCCGCCGCCACGCTGCTGGGGCTGTCCAGCCTGGTGTTTGCCAAGGGCTACGATGGCTTCATCTACACCATCGGCTTCTTTGTCGGCTGGCCGATCATCACCTTCCTGATGGCCGAGCGCCTGCGCAACCTGGGCCGCTACACCTTCGCCGACATCGTTTCCTATCGACTCGACCAGAACAAGGTGCGGATCTTCGCCGCGTTCGGTTCGCTGACAGTGGTGTGCTGCTACCTGATCGTGCAGATGGTCGGGGCCGGTCAGTTGATCAAGTTGCTGTTCGGTCTCGACTACCCGGTTGCGGTGGTGATCGTCGGTGCGTTGATGCTGGTCTACGTGATCTTCGGCGGCATGATTGCCACCACCTGGGTGCAAATCATCAAGGCTGTGCTGCTGCTCGCCGGCGGAACGACCCTGGCGGTGATGGCCATGTCGCAGTTTGGTTTCAGCTACGAAACCCTGGCCGACAAAGCCGTCCAGGCCCATGCCAGCGGCTGGAACATCATGGGGCCAGGCTCGATGCTCGCCGACCCGATCAACACCGCGTCGATGTCGTTGGGCCTGGTGTTCGGGATTGCCGGTCTGCCGCACATCCTGATGCGTTTCTTCACCGTGCCGAACGCCAAGGAAGCGCGCAAGTCGGTGTTCTACGCGACAGGCTTTATCGGTTTCTTCTTCCTGGTGGTCTGCACCCTGGGCTTTGCCGCGATGGTCATCATCGGCACCGACCCGCAGTACTACGTCAACGGTGAAGTCGGCGGCGCCCTGATCGGCGGCGGCAACATGGTTGCCATGCACCTGGCCAAAGCAGTGGGCGGCAACCTGTTCTTCGGTTTCCTCTCGGCCGTGGCCTTCGCCACCATTCTGGCGGTCGTCTCCGGACTCGCCCTGGCCGGTGCCTCGGCGATTTCCCATGACCTCTACGCCACGGTGTTCAAGAAAGGCAAGGCCAGCCAGAAACAGGAAATGCGCGTAACGCGCATGGCGACGGTAGGCCTGGGCATCATCGCGATTCTGCTGGGCATTCTGTTCGAGAAGATGAACGTCGCGTTTCTGGTAGGCCTGACCTTCGGCATTGCCGCGTCGACCAACTTCCCGGTGCTGATCATGGCCATGTACTGGAAAGGCCTGACCACCAAAGGCGCGATCCTCGGCGGTTTTGCCGGCCTGATCTGCGCACTGGTGCTGGTGATCCTGTCGCCAGCGGTCTGGGTCACCGTGCTCGGTCACGCTCACGCGATCTTCCCCTACGACCACCCGGCGCTGTTCTCCATGCCGCTGGCGTTCTTCGTGATCGTCGTGGTGTCGAAACTCGACCGCAGCGTGCGCGCCGACAAGGAGCGTGACGCCTACGCCGACCAGTTCGTTCGCGCCCAGACCGGCCTCGGTGCCGCCAGCGCTTCCGCTCATTGATTGAAAGGGCACGGTCTGCCGTAACGGCGCCGTGCCCACCGCACACCTTTTGAGGTTCACGTTATGCCCGAATTCAACGCCCCGCTGCGCGACATGCGCTTTGTGCTGCACGAAGTGTTCGATGCCCCGGCCCTGTGGGCGCGCTTGCCGGCCCTGGCCGACACGGTCGACGCCGCCACCGCTGACGCCATTCTTGAGGAAGCGGCGAAAGTCACTTCGCACCTGATTGCGCCGTTGAATCGCAGCGGCGACGAAGAAGGCGCCCAGTGGCTCGATGGCCAGGTCAGCACGCCGATCGGCTTCAAACAGGCTTATGCCACCTTCATCGAAGGCGGCTGGGTGGGCCTTTCCGGTAATGCCGATTTTGGCGGCATGGGCATGCCGAAGATGCTTGCCGTGCAGTTTGAAGAAATGCTCTACGGCGCCAACTCAAGCTTCGCCCTGTATTCGGCGTTGAGTTCCGGGGCCTGCCTGGCGCTGGATGCCCACGCCAGCGAGACCCTGAAAAATCTGTATTTGCCACCGATGTACGAAGGCCGCTGGGCCGGTTCCATGTGCTTGACCGAAGCGCACGCCGGCACTGATCTGGGGATCATCCGCACCCGCGCCGAACCCCGGACCGACGGCAGTTTCAGCATCACCGGCAGCAAGATCTTCATCACCGGTGGCGATCAGGACCTGACGGAAAACATCATCCATCTGGTGCTGGCCAAACTGCCGGACGCGCCAGCCGGACCAAAAGGGATCTCGCTGTTCGTCGTGCCCAAGGTGCTGGTCAATGCCGACGGTTCTCTCGGCGACGCCAATGCCGTGAGCTGCGGTTCGATCGAACACAAGATGGGCATCAAGGCTTCGGCCACCTGCGTGATGAACTTCGACGGCGCCAGCGGTTGGCTGGTCGGCGAAGCCAACAAAGGCCTGGCGGCGATGTTCACCATGATGAACTACGAGCGCTTGTCCATCGGCATTCAGGGCATCGGCTGTGCGCAAGCGTCCTATCAGAGCGCCGTGGCTTACGCCCGTGAACGTGTACAGAGCCGCGCACCGACCGGCGCGATGGCCCCGGACAAAGTGGCTGATCCGATCATCGTCCACCCCGATGTGCGCCGCATGTTGCTGAGCATGAAAGCCATGACCGAAGGTGGCCGCGCGTTTGCCAGTTACGTCGGTCAACAACTGGACCTGGCGAAGTTCTCCGATGACGCCCAGGAGCGCGACAGCGCACAAACCCTGGTCGCGCTGCTGACACCAGTGGCCAAGGCGTTCTTCACCGACACGGGTCTGGAAAGCTGCATCAACGGCCAGCAAGTGTTCGGCGGCCATGGTTACATTCGCGAATGGGGCCAGGAGCAGTTGGTCCGTGACGTGCGCATCGCGCAGATCTACGAAGGCACCAACGGCATTCAGGCGCTGGACCTGCTCGGCCGCAAAGTGTTGGCCGACAGCGGCTTCGCGCTGCGTCAATTCACCGGGGAGATACGTCGTTTCGCCCATCAGCCAGACGCGCCCTACTCCGTGCAACTGTTCGATGCCGTGCAGCGTCTGGAAAACCTGAGCGACTGGCTGCAAGACCAGGCCGCCACCAACCGCAACGAAATCGGCGCGGCTTCGGTCGAGTATTTGCACCTGTTCGGTTACGTCGCCTACGCCTGGCTTTGGGCGCGCATGGCCCAGGTCGCGAAGAAAAAACTCAGCGAGGACCCCAAGTTCTATGGCGCGAAGATCGCCACCGCCGATTTCTACATCCGTCGCCTGCTTCCGCGCACATTGAGCCTGGAGCATTCCATTCTCGCCGGCAGCGCCTCGTTGTACGGCCTGAGCGCCGAACAGTTCTAACGATTGAACCGACGCGGCGCCACGCTCCTCTCGATTCGGCGTCCGCGTTTTTTTATTGATAAGCCCTCGTCCACCCGGCGAGGGCCGCGGGACCTGTCTTTCCATAATAAAAACAAAGGGGCTTCACCATGGACCGCAACACCCGCATCCTCGCTACCCGACTATTGCTGGCCGGCGGCGTCATCAGCCTCTCGGCCCCCGCCGCGGCTGACTTTGTCAAAGACAGCAAGGCCAGCCTTGAGCTGCGCAACTTCTATTTCAATCGGGATTATCGCCAGGACAACGCCGCCCAATCCAAACAAGAGGAATGGGCCCAGGGTTTCCTGCTGCGGTATGAGTCGGGCTTCACCGACGGTTTGGTCGGTGTCGGTTTCGATGCCATCGGCCTGGTCGGCGTCAAGCTTGATTCGAGTCCTGATCGCGCCGGTTCCGGCCTGCTCAAACGCCATCGCGACACGAGCAAAGGCGCTCAGGACGAGTACGGCGAACTGGGATTGACCGCTAAACTGCGCGCCTCCAAAAGCACCCTGAAACTCGGCACGCTGCTGCCGAAATTGCCGACGGTGCTGGCCAACGATTCACGGCTGTTGCCACAAACCTTCAAGGGCGGTCAATTGAACTCGCTGGAGATTGAAGGCTTGACCGTGGATGCCGGGCGGCTAACCCAGGTCAATCAGCGTGACTCCTCGGACTACGAGGACATGGGCATCACCCGGACCGGCGCCAAAGGCATCACCACGCGGCACCTCGACAGCGACAGCTTTGATTTCGCCAGCCTGAACTACAAATGGACCAGTAACCTCGCCACCGGCTACAGCTACGGCCACCTCGACAACTTCTATAGCCAGCACCTGGTGAACCTGACCTACGTGATGCCGGTAACGACGGGGCAATCGTTCAAGACTGACCTGCGCTTTGCCCGCTCCACGGATGATGGCGGCAGCAATGTCGACAACAATGCGATTGGCGCCATGTTCACCTACAGCCTCGGCGGTCACGCGTTTGGCCTGGGTTATCAAGGCATGAGCGGCGACACCGGTTTTGCCTACATCAACGGCACCGATGCGTTTCTGGTGAACTTCGTGCAGATCGGTGACTTCGCCAGCAAGGACGAAAAATCCTGGCAGGCGCGTTACGACTACAACTTTGCAGCCATGGGTGTGCCGGGGCTGACCTTCATGACCCGCTATATCACTGGCGACAATATCGACCTGGGCGGCAACCGCCCCGAAGGCAAGGAATGGGAGCGTGATACCGACATTGGTTATGTCGTGCAGAGCGGTCCGCTGAAGAATGTCGGGGTGAAATGGCGTAATGCGACGGTGCGTTCGACCAACTTTGGCAGCGATCTGGATGAGAATCGCTTGATTGTCAGCTACACCCTGCCGATCTGGTAACGATTCAGGCTTCACAAGGGGGGACTCGCTTGGCGGCGCAGTTCCCCTTTTTGTTGTGGATTTTCGCTGAGATGGCGAGCCTCTTCGCGAGCAGGCTCGCCCCCACAAGGGGAACGCGGTCAACGGTAGGAGCGAGCCTGCTCGCGAAGGCGGCCTCAAAGGCGCCAAACATGAGAGTAGGTTAAGATGCCTGCAAACCAGGCCCGCCGCGAGACGCCCCGCATGACTGATACCACCCCCCGCCTGATCAAGAAATACCCCAATCGCCGACTCTACGACACCCACACCAGCAGTCATTTGACGCTGGCGGATGTGCGCCAACTGGTCGTCGATAAAGTTGCGTTTAAGGTGGTCGATGCCAAGAGCGGCGAAGACCTGACGCGCAGTATCCTGCTGCAAGTGATTCTGGAAGCCGAAAGCGGCGGCGAGCCGATCTTCACCAGCGAGATGCTGATGGGGATTATCCAGTTCTACGGTCCGTACCAGGGTGTGCTCGGCAGCTACCTGGATAAAAGCATCCAGACTGTCATCGACATCCAGTCCCAGACCGGCGCGCAGTCATCCGAAGCCTGGAGCGACTTCATGCATCAACAGGCCCCGGTCATGCAGGATCTGATGCGCCAGTATGTCGACCAGTCCAAGGCCTTGTACCTCAATACCCAGAACCTGTTCGGCATGTTTGGCGCCAAGCCCGGCACCGATAACGGGCCGAAAAAAAATGGCGATGGGGAATAAACCCATCGCCATCGTTTGTGCCGCTGGCCTGAAATGACTTACTTGTTACCGCTGGTGGCCTTGGCGCTCGCTTCTGGTGCTGCTTTGGTGGCAGCGGCAGTGGCGGCGTCAAAATTGCTCTGAGCTACATCGGAAGCCTGTTTCACGGCTTTCTGTGCGCTTTCAAACACGGTACTGGCATTGGCAAGGCCCGACTTGAATGCAGCCACGACAGGCTCGGAGCCGGCCGGTGCATTCTTGCTGATCGATTCAACAAACTCATTGACCTGCTGGGTGCCCGCCTCGACCTGACTCGACGTCAGTTTGGCGATGTCCGACTGCGTGCCCACGATCAGCGCTTGAACCTGACGATTGAACTCGGCCAGACGTTCGGCCTGCGCGCTCGGCTGCGTAAACGATGCCTGCAAATCGGCAAAACCTTGTGGATCACGCACGGCCAGCAGCTTGCGTACGCCTTCGAAGTGCTCTTCGGTGGAGTCGCGCAGTGCCTTGAACTGCAACTGGCTCAGCTGTTCAACGCTGGCGAAGACTTTGCCGCTGATCTGCTGCAAAAGATCGAGGTTGGCTTTCTGAGCGGTTTGCAGTTTTTCCGAATTGAAAAAAGACATGCTTTATCTCCTGGTTCTGGAAGGCCCGGATGGGCCTGAGGACGCGATAGCGATCCTGCCAGACATCGCGTTAGCCTTGATATTGCAGTGCACAAAACTATTTGGCAACGGCTATTTTGTGCGGCGCACAATAAAGTTCGCTTCCTTGACCGTTATTCCCTATACACTCGTGAAAATCGAACGACCGGCTTGATTGCTATTAGTCAGGGCAACGTTCCCACGCATGGCGTCAGGAGTTCACGATGGGTCAGGAAGAAAATATTGCGCTGCAAGATAAAGGGCTTTCGACTGCGTCCGGTGTGTTCGAGCACCTGAACCATCTGCAGCGCCTCAATACCCGCAACGTTATTGACGCCGTGCAACAGCGCCAGGCCAAAACCTACGCACCTTCAAGCCTTGAACAACTCCGGCAGCCGACCGCCGCTGACTGGCAGGAATACTTCACCGACCTTGGCCAACGCAGCGTGCTGTTCTGGGACACCTTGCGTCAGCGCGGCGACAACACCCTGGCCCACGAACGCGCCGGGTATCCGCTGCTGCTCAAGTTCAACCATGAAACCCTGATTGCCGGTGAAGACCTGCCGCGCCCGGTCAACTACTCGCTGCTGCAGATCATCGCGGGCCCCGGGCAACAGCTCGACAGCAAAAAGCAGCCGGTGATCATCATCGACCCACGCGGCGGCCACGGCTCGGGGATCGGTGGCTTCAAACAGGATTCGGTCATCGGCGAAAGCCTGCGCGCCGGCCACCCGACCTATTTCATTTCGTTCAGCCATTCGCCACGCCCCGGGCAAACCCTAGCGGACATCGTTGCAGCCCAGGCGCGGTTTATCGAAGAGGTCAGCGCGCGACACCCCGCCAGCACCAAACCCGTGGTGATCGGCAACTGCCAGGCCGGCTGGGCCTTGATGGGCCTGGCGGCGACCCGTCCGGAACTGCCGGGACTGATCATCGTCAATGGCGCGCCTTTGTCGTACTGGGCGGGCGTCAATGGGCGCAATCCGATGCGCTACACCGGCGGTTTGCTGGGCGGCGGCTGGATGGCACGCCTGGGCAGCGACCTGGGCAATGACCGTTTCGACGGCACTTGGCTGGTGAGCAATTTCGAAAGCCTCGACCCGGCCAACACCTGGTGGGGCAAGTACTACCACCTGTTCAGCGAAGTCGACAGCGAGGCCCCGCGCTTCCTCGATTTCGAACGCTGGTGGGGCAGCCCGACCCTGCTCAATGGCGAAGAGATCGAGATGATTGTCGATGACCTGTTCATCGGCAATCAACTGTCCGGCGGCCTTGGGCGCAAGAGCAGCGGGCTCGACCTCAAACGCATCGAAGTGCCGGTGGTGGTGTTCTGTTCCTATGGCGACAACATCACCTCGCCGCAGCAAGCACTGGACTGGATCACCGACGTCTACCCCAGCGATCTCGCCCTGCAAAATGCCGGTCGCACCATCGTTTACCTGCGGCACGCGAGCATTGGCCATCTGGGCATCTTTGTTTCCGGCGAAGTCGCGCGGCGTGAGCACCGGGAGTTGTTGGGCGCCGTCGACGCGATCAACGAACTGCCGGGCGGGCTCTATGAAATGCTCATCGAGGACCTGCCGGAACATTCGCCAACGCCCTACGCCGTGCGTTTCGAGCGACGACGTATCGCCGACATCCACGGTGACGCGCAGGCGCCCCGTGACGATGATCGCGAATTCGCGCTGGTCGAGCGTGCCTCTGATTTCAACAACACCCTTTACGACGGGTTTGTAAGACCGTGGTTGCGCCAGTTGATCAACGAGCCGACCGCCGAGCTGATGCGCAAGGCCCACCCGTTTCACCAGCAACAGGTGATGTGGAACAGTTTGAACCCGGCGCTCTGGTGGTTGGCAGGCAGTGCCTCCCAGGTGAGCAAGAACCGTCAGCCGGCAAACCCGTCCAATCCGTTGCTGGCCTGGCAGGCATTGTTTTCCAACCAGATACAGGATGCCTTGAACGGCTATCGGGACCTGCGTGATGCCGCTCAGGAAATGAGCTTTTACGGCGTGTATGGCGTGCTCAACAGCCTTACCGGCAACGTACCGGCTCGCAATCTCCAGGCGCATGCCGAGCAGCACGATAAAGTCCTGATCGACCGCCTTCAGGACGCCCTGCCCCTCGGCGGCTTGATGGAAGCCTTGATCCGGATCCTGTTCCTGCTGGGCCGCGACAGCGACGAACCGGGCAAGCAAAGCGTCGAGAAACTCATCCTGCAATTGCAGGTGCTGCTGCAGGACTACAGCGCCGAGCCGCTGGACTTGCGCGAAACCCTGCGCCTGCAAAAACTGCTGGTCGCCACCCATCCGCAGGAAAGCCTGCAAAGTCTGCCCCTGATGCTGGCCGAGGTCGAAGAACGCCAGCAAGTGCTGGCCGCCGTCGCCAACATGCTGCCGGAACTGCTGACCAGCGGCGCAGACAATCCGTTCTGGTGTGAGCTGCACACACTGCTCGACGTGCCACTGCCGGGGTCCAACCTGACTCAACCTCCGGGCGCAGCCGATGTTGTCGAGGAGGACACCCCGACGACAACCCCGGAGCCGATCAAGCCGAAAACCGCGGTCGTCGCACCAGAGCCCGCCAAACAAAGCGCCCCCGTGGTCGTCGCTGAGCCAATTGCCCCGGGAACGCTGACAAAAACGCGCAAACCCGCGAAGGGCAAAAAAGCCGCGAAGAAACCTCCTGCTCTCTGATGAGTAACTTGTGGGAGCGAGCCTATGTGTGTGGCGAGGGAGCTTGCTCCCGCTCGGCTGCGAAGCAGTCGCATGGCTTTTGGGGCCGCTTCGCGACCCAGCGGGAGCAAGCTCCCTCGCCACAAAAGCGCGCTCCCACGGGGGTCGTTGTCGACAAAATGTTAGAGCAGTTCACCGCGTCACACCGGCGCGGCTTCCTGGATCTCGAACGATTCATCGGACCGATACTGCCCCGGCGTCATGCCAAACCAGCGGCTACAGGCTTTGTTGAAGCTGCTGTGGTCATGAAAGCCAAGGAGATAGGCGACATGCTTCATGTTGAAGTGAGAATGGCGCAGGTAGAAATCAGCGAGTTGCCGGCGCACCGCGCTCAGCACGTCCTTGAACTGTGTCCCTTCCTTTTCCAGCGCTCGTTGCAGCGTTCGCTTGCTGATGTTCAAGGCCGCCGCAATCGATTCCATGTCGCATTGCCCCTGGCCCTGACTCAGGCGCTCGGTAATCAGCGCGCGAATTCGCCCGACAATGCAAAAACCAAACAGCAGGTCCAGTTGCGCCTCGGCAAAACTGTCATGCAGCACCGCCAGCGTTTCGTTGGCCATGCTCAACGGTCGCATCAATTCCTGCCCGTCAAACAAAATGCTGTCGTAAGGCGCGTTGAACTGCAGATTGCAGCCAAACAGCCGTCGATGCTCGGTGGTGTCTTCGGGTTCTGGATAGGTGAATTCGACGCTCAAGGGTTGCGGTGCGTTGCCGCCCGCCAGCTTGCGGCAGAACCCCAACAACGACGCCAGCCCGGCATCGGTGTATTGGCGCGGTTTGACCGAACCCTGCTGCTGATGATCGAGCCCGGACAACCGGTAATGTTGCTGTTCGGCGGTAAAGAAAAGGCTGAACCCGGTGCCAATCAGCGGACTGAAACGGACCAGGCGTTCGAGGGCGTTTTTCAGATTCAGGCTGGACATCATGGTGTAGCCGATGATCTGAAAGCTGCCGGGGTGGAAACTGCCATAGGCCCTCAAGCCAATGTCCTGATCGCCCGAGGCTTCGGCGGCCAGCTCCCAGAGTCGATAGATGGCCTTTCGCTCGCAAAACGCACCTGGTTGGTCCGCGAGGTCAATGTCTAGTCCAGCCTCCCGACACAGACTGGCAACATCCAGTCCTTGGGCCGAGAGCGTATTGACCAGCACGCTGGCATAGCCTGAACTCATTTTATACATGGCGTCCTCAATGACCTGTGGAACCGGACATCCTGTCCGGAGCCGTGACTGATCTGAAATAAATCAAATATTAACGAGTGGTTCCGTTGCCAATATTGATCCCAGTATAGGTAATCCTCATTTTTCGCCACTGTTCCCGGCCATTCGTCGCCCGGATGCAACTAAACCAGCCATGGCGCCTTTGGACACCAGCCCGTCACCTCCAAACACTTCCGCATCCCCCGCCAATACCGAACAATCGCCCATCTTGCAGCGCAAAACAAAAAAGAGGAACGGAGCTTATGAAGTCGCTTGGTCGTATTGCGTTGGTCACAGGTGGTATGGGTGGGATTGGTACGGCGATCAGCCAGCGCCTGTACAAGGAAGGGTTCAAAGTCATCGTCGGTTGCAGCTCGGATTCCGCCCGCAAAAACGACTGGATTGCCGGTCAACTGGCGGCGGGTTATCAGTTCGAATGCATCTACGGCGACATCACCGATTGGGAGTCGACGCGCAAGGCCTTCGAGATGGCGCGAGAACAATTCGGCCCGATCGATGTGCTGGTCAACAACGCCGGCATCACCCGGGATGCCTCCTTCCGCAAGCTGACGCCCGAGGACTGGAATGCCGTGATCGGCACCAACTTGAGCGGCATGTTCAACACCACCAAGCAGGTGATTGAAGGAATGCTGGCCAAGGGCTGGGGACGGGTCATCAATATCTCCTCGATCAACGGCCAACGAGGCCAGTTCGGCCAGACCAACTACAGCGCGGCCAAGGCCGGCATCCATGGCTTCACCATGGCCCTGGCGCGGGAAGTGTCCGGCAAGGGCGTGACCGTCAACACCGTCTCCCCGGGCTACATCCAGACCAGCATGACCGCGGCCATCCGCCCGGACATCCTCGACACCATGATCGCCGCCACCCCCGTCGGGCGCCTCGGCCAACCCGAAGAAATCGCCTCGATCGTCGCCTGGCTGGCCTCCGATGAATCGGGCTACAGCACCGGCGCTGATTTCTCGGTGAACGGCGGCATGAACATGCAGTAGACCGATCAGGGCAAGGACGCCCTGCTCCCGCTCGACAACATCTTAATGAGGTCACGCATGAACGAAGTCGTAATCGTTGCCGCTACACGTACCGCCATCGGCAGTTTTCAAGGGGCCTTGTCCGCGATTCCAGCCACTGAACTGGGCGCAGCGGTGATCCGCCGTCTGCTGGAAGAAACCGGCCTGGACGGCACGCAGATTGATGAAGTGATTCTGGGCCAGGTGCTCACCGCAGGCTCGGGGCAAAACCCGGCACGCCAGACGGCAATCAAGGCCGGCCTGCCCTTCACCACCCCTGCCCTGACGCTGAACAAGGTCTGCGGCTCGGGCCTCAAGGCTGTGCAACTGGCGGTTCAGGCGATCCGCTGCGGCGACGCCGAGCTGGTGATTGCCGGCGGTCAGGAAAACATGAGCCTGGCGCCTTATGTGCTGCCCAAGGTACGCACCGGTTTGCGTCTGGGTCATGCGCAGTTGCAAGACAGCGTGATTCAGGACGGTTTGTGGGACGCCTTCAACGACTACCACATGGGCATCACCGCTGAAAATCTGGCCACGCAGTACAGCGTCAGCCGCGAAGATCAGGACGCCTTCGCCGCCGCCTCGCAACAGAAAGCAGCCGCCGCCATCGAAGCGGGCTACTTCAAGGGGCAAATCACCCCGATCCTGATCCCTCAGCGCAAGGGCGATCCGCTGGTGTTCGACACGGATGAACAACCGCGCCCGGGCGGCACGCTGCAAGCGTTGAGCAACCTTAAACCGGCGTTCAAGAAAGACGGCAGCGTGACCGCCGGCAATTCGTCGACTCTCAACGATGGCGCCGCCGTGTTGCTGCTGGCCAGCGCCGCCAAGGCCCAGGCCCTCGGCTTGCCGGTGCTGGCGCGCATCAAGGCTTACGCCAGTGCGGGCGTCGACCCGTCGATCATGGGCATCGGCCCGGTCCCGGCCACCCGTCTGGTGCTGGAAAAAGCCGGCTGGAGCCTGGACGACCTCGACCTGATCGAAGCCAACGAAGCGTTCGCCGCGCAATCACTGGCGGTTGGCAAGGAACTGGGTTGGGACACCGCCAAGGTCAACGTCAACGGTGGCGCGATTGCGTTGGGGCATCCGATCGGCGCGTCGGGCGCGCGGATTCTGGTGTCGCTGGTGCACGAGCTCATTCGCCGTGACGGCAAAAAAGGCCTGGCCACGTTGTGCATCGGTGGCGGCCATGGTGTCAGCCTGGTCATCGAACGATAACAAGAATCACAGGACTGCTTGCTTGACTGCTGACGCGGTGCCGAATGGCGGCACCGCGGTTTTTTTCTGCCCGGTTTACCGATGTGGGCAAGGAGTTCCATGGACAATAACGCGCACACCTTCAACACCTTCTGGTCAGGCCAGGTCCCGTTCATTGCCTCCTTTGCAGTGCAACAATTACGCTTGTGGGTGAGCACCAATCCTTGGTTCACCGGCCAGGAATACGAGAAGTGGTTTGACCTGCCACGCAACACACTGGAAAGCCTGCAAGCCGAGTATCAAACCCAATGGGGTGATCTGGGCCAGCGGCTGCTGACCGGCCAGCCGTTTTCCTTTGAAGATCGACGTTTTTCCAGTGGCAACTGGAGCACGCCGCTGTTCGGCTCCCTCGCAGCGTTCTACCTGCTCAATGCCGGTTTTCTGCTGAAGCTGCTCGATAAACTGCCGATCAAAGACAAGAAACCCCGCCAGCGTCTGCTGTATCTGGTGGAGCAAGCGATTGCCGCCGGGGCGCCCAGCAACTTTCTGGCGAGCAACCCCGATGCCTTGCAACGCGTCGTCGACACTCAGGGCGGCAGCCTGTTCACCGGCCTGTTGCACCTGGCCAGCGACCTGCAAGAAGGCAAGATGCGTCAGTGCGACAGCGGCGCTTTCAAGGTCGGCGTGGATCTGGCCAACACCCCCGGCGAAGTGGTGTTCGAGAACGAACTGTTCCAGTTGATTCAGTACTACCCGCAAAGCGAAACCCAGTACCGGCGCCCGGTGTTCATCGTCCCGCCGTCGATCAACAAGTACTACATCCTCGACCTGCGCCCGGACAACTCGATGGTTCGCCATCTGCTGCAACAAGGCCACCCGGTGTTCCTGATGTCGTGGCGCAACTTCGATCAGGCGCACGCCGGCACCACCTGGGATGACCTGATCGACACCGGCATCATCAAAGGCCTGCAAGTGACCCGCGAGATCAGCGGCGAACAACGCCCCAATTGCGTGGGTTTCTGCATCGGCGGCACGCTGTTGAGTTCGGCGCTGGCGGTACTGGCGGCGCGCGGCGACAAGGACATTGGCAGCGTGAGCCTGTTGACCACCTTCCTCGATTACCTCGACACCGGCCCCATCGACATCTTCGTCGACGAACAACTGGTGGCCTACCGCGAGCGCACCATCGGTGGTCAGGAGGGCCCCATCGGCCTGTTCAAGGGCGAGGACATGGGCAACACCTTCTCGCTGCTGCGCCCGAATGATTTGTGGTGGAACTACAACGTCGACAAATACCTCAAGGGCCAGAAACCCATCCCCCTCGACTTGCTGTTCTGGAACAACGACAGCACCAACCTTCCGGGGCCGATGTACTGCTGGTATCTGCGTCACACCTACCTGCAGAACGACCTGAAATCCGGTGAACTGGACTGCTGCGGGGTCAAGCTCAACCTGCGCGCCATCGATGCACCGGCGTACATCCTCGCCACCCACGACGATCACATCGTGCCGTGGCGCAGCGCTTATGCCAGCACCCAATTGCTCTCCGGGACCAAGCGCTTTGTGCTGGGTGCCTCAGGGCACATCGCCGGGGTGATCAACCCACCGGCCAAGGAAAAACGCCATTACTGGACCAACAATCGAGTGTCGAAGGATCCCGACACCTGGTTCATGAATGCCCAGGAACAGGCCGGCAGCTGGTGGAATGACTGGTTTGTCTGGCTGGCAGACCAGGCCGGCGAGCGTCAGCCTTCGGTGTCGCACATCGGCAACGCGCACTACCCGGCGCTGGAATCGGCACCCGGGCGTTATGTGATGCAATGACCGACAGCCCCGCGCACTGACCGATATTGCGCGGGGCCGTTCTTCAGGCGTCCTCGCAAATAACCAAACACAGCACATCGCTTCAATATTCCCGCCTGAATCTGCGCAACCATGGCCTCCTCACTCACCCGTAAGGACCTCGCCATGGCCATCGCCAAAGCTGCTCCCGGCAAAACCCTGCTGACCCCGACCGACCACACCCTGATCATGATTGATCACCAATCGCAGATGTCCTTCGCGACCAAGTCGATCGACGCCGTCACCCTGCGCAACAACGCCGCCCTCGTGGCCAAGGCCGCGCGCGGCTTCAAAGTCTCGACCATCCTGACCACTGTCGCCGAGAAGAGCTTTTCCGGGCCGATCTTCGACGAAATCAAGTCGGTGTTTCCGGAACACAACGTCATCGACCGCACCAGCATGAACACCTGGGAAGACGAGCGCATCGCCGTCGAAGTCAACAAATTCGGCAAACAGAAAATCGTCCTCGCCGGCCTGTGGACCTCGGTGTGCATCGTCGGCCCGGCGCTGTCGGCCATCGACCAGGGTTTTGAGGTCTACGTGATTGCCGACGCCTGTGGCGACGTCAGCACCGAAGCCCATGAAATGGCCATGCAGCGCATGATCCAGATCGGCGCCCGTCCAATGACCTCGCTGCAATACCTGCTCGAACTGCAACGCGACTGGGCACGTACCGAAACCTATGAAGAAACCGTGAAAACCTCGATTGCCAACGGTGGTTCCTACGGTCTTGGCCTGATCTACGCCAAAACAATGTTCGGTGCCTCGGAAGGCCATTAAGCGGTCCTCCTCTGAAAAGCGAGCGACTGCGGACCCTCCGCAGTCGCTGCTGCGTGGTGATTGATGATGAAGTCTGGCAAGCAAGACCTGCGTACCCGGTTGCCCTTTTGGTTGTCGGTGCTGTTCGCCGGAACAGCCTGGGCGGATGAACCCGCACGAGGGTTTCTGGACGGCGCGGCGCTTGACGTGCTCAGCCGCAACTTCTACCTCAACAGCGACTACCGGTCCCCTTCGCCGACAGGTAAAAGCTATAAAGCCGAGTGGACTCAAGGCTTTATCAGCACTTTTGAATCTGGATTCACACCCGGCACGCTCGGCTTAGGCCTCGACGCCCACGCCTTTCTGGGATTGAAGCTGGATGGCGGCAAAGGACATTCCGGGACCGGATTGCTGCCCGTGAATGATGACGGCCGTAGCGAAGACAACTATTCCAGTGGCGGCGGCGCACTGAAAATCAGAGCCTCGCGAACCACCTTGGCGTTCGGTGAAATGATGGTGGAAACCCCGGTGTTCGACACCGCGGACAAACGCTTGCAACCGGAATACGCCACAGGCTTTCTATTGAACAGCCGCGAAATCGATGACGTGAATCTGCTGGCCGGGCATTTCACCGCGTTCAAAAACCAGGACAGTTCTTCGAGCAAAGGCAATTTCTACGGCTACGGCGCCAACACCGAAGCCGGAGGCATTACGTTTCTGGGCGCTGACTTATTCACCCAACGCCCCGTCGGCGGCGCGCTCTATGCCTCAGAACTCAGCGACACCTGGCATCAGTACTACGCCAACCTGCACCTGAAGCAGCCCGGGGTGTTCCTCGACGCCAATCTCTACCACACGCAAGACACCGGCAAAGCGCTGGCCGGCGCCATCGACAACACCGCGTTCAGCCTGTCGGGCAAGTACACCGTCGATGCCCACGCCTTCACCCTGGCGTATCAAAAAATCAATGGCGATACGCCGTTCGATTTTGTCGGCGGCGACTCGATCTACCTCGCCAACTCGATCAAGTACGCCGATTTCAACGGCGCCCACGAACGCTCATGGCAGGCACGCTACGACCTCGATTTGAGCACCTTCGGCATACCTGGCCTGAATTTCATGACCCGTTACGTCATGGGCAGCCGGATCGACGGCACCCGTGCGCCCAAGGGCGGCGCCTACAACCCTTTCGATGAGTCCATCGGCGAATACGTGCCACAACAAGGCGATGGCGGCCGGCATTGGGAGCGCGACATCGACCTGCGCTACATCGTGCAGTCCGGCGCGGCCAAGGGGTTATCGCTGCAACTGTCCCATGTCTCGCATCGGGCCAATGCGGCGCAGGCCGGCGATGATATTGACCGGGTGTACGTGGTCGTTCAGTACCCGCTGAATTTCGGGCATCTATGAAGGGAAATGGCGGAAGGCAGCCGGAGTCGAACCTGCCCGGGAACGGATGCCGTCCCCAACCGGGTTTGAAGCCCGGCCGCGCCACCGGGCGCGATTGCCTTCCTTGAAGTCAGTTTCCTGATGGCTGGGCCAGGGCATTGTCGAGCCGCAGATGGCGCTTGTCGCCAAAGCGTCGGGTCAGGCCCAGCCGGTCGAAGTATTCGAGGATCTGGATGCTGCGCTTGCGCCCCAGGCCCACGGCATCGCGAAACGCCGTGACCTGAATCACCGGGTTCTGCGCGGCCAGTTGCACAAGCATAGCCGCCAATCGGCGAATGACTGCTTCGGTGTAGAACAGGTCGCGGACGACCTGATGCACCAGCCCCAGCCTCGCCATTTTTCGCAACAGCAGGCGCACCGTCACTTCGTCATGGCCAAGGTCGCGCACCCATGGGGCATTGAATCCGGCCTGTTCGAACAACGGTTGCAGCTGCCGCCACAGCGCTTCGTCCTCTTCGCTCAAGCGCACCTGATGCTCGGGCAAATGCAGCCACGGCCCGCTGGCCAGCATGGCGCCGCTGGTGAGTAATTCGTCGACCAGGCTGATGAAAGTCGGCCGATCCAAAGATGTCCCGGCGAAGCGCCGCAAGCGATCCCGGTCGGGGCCCATCTGGTCCGGTTCGAGCTGGTGGAAACGAGCCAGATGCCCCAGCAAGGGCGCTTTCAGCGCTTCCCAACGGTCAGCGCTGAACAGCAAGGGTCCTTGGCGGGTATCGATCAAACGGATATTGGCGGGCAGGACCCAGGTGTCACGCGGCCGGTTGAACTGACGCTCCAGGCGTCGCGGGTCGAGCCCGGTTTCACTGTTCAGCAATAACGCAGGCAGCACGTCTTCCAGCGCATTGCGGGTGGCGAGTGCCTGCAGCTGCGCCAATCGCTCGGGGCTGCGACGGTGTCGGGTCGGGGCGAACGGGTCGAGCACCCGGCCACCGCCGAGGGTTCGTTGAGCGCTCTGGTCACGCAGAATCAACGGATCGCCCTTCACCGCCTGCACCGGCGCATTCAGCAGGATTTGCGCGAACATCCGTTCACCCGGCGCAACGCTGGCACCTTCCAACAGTGCCACTCGCCCCGTGACATCCTGCGTCCCCAGGTGAACATGCACCGTTTGAAAATGCTCGAACGCCTTGGCTTCGCTGGCCAGCAACCGCATGTCGATGTCCAGGCGCTGGGTCGGTGCGTAGAGCCACTCGGACACCAGCCAGTGGCCACGGTGAATCTGCTCCAGTGCCAAGCGCTCGGCACTCAGGTTCAGCGCCACTCGCTGACCCGCAACCCCAATCTCTGCGGCCTGGTTTTGCGCATGCAAGCCACGCACGCGCACGGACTTGCCCAACGAACCGAGCATCAGCGTATCGCCCACGGCAACCTGCCCGGACAGCGCCGTGCCGGTCACCACGATACCGGCCCCGGCCACGCTGAACGCACGATCAATCGCCAGACGAAAACCGCCACGGGTGCTGCGTTGCATCACATCACGCTGCGCATCCAGCAAGGCCAGACGCAGCGTCTCGACGCCCTCCCCGGTCACGCTCGACAGGGCAATCTGCGGCGCGCCGGCATACGGCCCGGGCGCCAGCAAACTTTCGATTTGTTCGCGCACGGCCTGCACGCGGGCCGGATCGACCCGGTCGCATTTGCTGATCGCCACCAGCGCCCGAGGGATGCCCAGCAGTTCGACGATTGCCAGATGTTCGCGGGTCTGGGGCATGACGCCGTCATCCGCTGCCACTACCAGCAATACCAGATCGATGCCCTGGGCTCCGGCCAGCATGTTGTGAGTGAAGCGCTCATGACCCGGTACGTCGATAAAACCGGTCAATGCAGCGCCCGGTTCCAATGCGGCGTAGAGATACCCGAGGTCGATGGTCATGCCGCGTTCGCGTTCTTCCCGGCGACGGTCGCCGGCCTGGCCAGTCAATGCCTGGAGCAACGCCGTCTTGCCGTGGTCGATGTGCCCGGCGGTGCCGACAATCACCCTGGCACCTGCAATTGATCGAGTTGCGCCCGCCACGCGGCTTCATCGTCCAGTTGGCGCAGGTCCAGCCACAGCGCGTCGTCGTCAATCCGGCCTAGCACCGGAATGGCCAGCTGACGGAACGCGGCCTCCAGCCCCAGTAAATGCCGGCCGCGCAGGCGTTTACTCACCAACGGGCGCAGGCACAACGCCGCGCTCGGCAGGCGAGCCACCGGTTGGCTGCCGCTGCCGATCATGCCGAGTGCCGCCACTGCGCTGACGCTCCAGCCATCGCCCAGGGCCTGCGCCAATGACGGTTGCAGGCGTTCGGCTTGCGCAAGAATGTCGGCCTGCGGTCGGGTCAGCAGGCGCAGGCTCGGCAGTCGTTCGGCCAGTTGATCGGGATTGCGGTACAGGCTCAACACCGCTTCGAGGGCTGCCAGGGTCAGTTTGTCGACCCGCAACGCACGTTTGAGCGGGTTCTTCTTGATCTTCGCGATCAAGTCTTTGCGGCCGACGATCAACCCGGCCTGTGGACCGCCGAGTAACTTGTCGCCGCTGAAGGTGACGATGTCCGCGCCATCGATTAGCGCCTGGCGCACCGTGGGTTCGGCGGGCAAGCCCCAGCGGGTCAGGTCCAGCAGACTGCCGCTGCCAAGGTCTTCGAGCAGTGGCAGCCCGTGCTTGTGCGCCAATTCAGCCAACTCGGCCGTCGGCACCCGCGCGGTGAAGCCTTCAATGGCGTAATTGCTCGCATGCACCCGCATCAGCAGACCACTGCGCGGGCCAATCGCCGCCTCGTAATCCCGAGCGTGGGTGCGATTGGTGGTACCGACTTCGTGCAGTTTGACGCCGGCCCGGGCCATGATGTCGGGAATGCGGAAGGCGCCGCCGATTTCGATCAGCTCGCCCCGGGAAATGATCCCTTCCTTGCGCGCGCCCAGGCTGTTGAGCGTCAGCAGCACGGCAGCGGCGTTATTGTTGACCACGGTCACGGCTTCGGCGCCGGTCAGTTCACGGATCAGGCCTTCGATCAGGTCGTCACGGTCGCCGCGCTTGCCGCTTTGCAGGTCGAATTCGAGATTGAGCGGATAGCGAGCGGCCCTTTGCACCGCTTCGATGGCTTCGTCTGGCAACAACGCGCGACCGAGGTTGGTGTGAAGCACCGTGCCGGTCAGGTTGAACACCCGGCGTACCTGGCTGCGATGCTGGAGATCCAGGCGCTCGCCCGCTCTGCCAGCCAAGACTTCGGGGGTGATTTCAACGGCGTCGAGTTGGCTTGACAGTACCGGTTCGCGCAGGTCATCCAGCAGCTGCCGCAGGCTGGCCAGCAGCGCGTCACGCCCATAGCGCTCGGTCAATGGCACACACGCCGGATGGCGCAGCAAACTGTCGATGGAAGGCAGCCGCAAGGCTGGGCTGGCGGATCTGGCAGGCATCAGGCGCTCCCGCAAACGTTAACTGTCGCGCCTGAGTGTAGCCGTTGTGCTTAATCGCCTCCCGGTGCGAGCAGAAGATTCGGTGCCAGGCGCACGTAACCCTCCTGTTCCAGACGCATGTCCAGCATCAGGCTGGTCAGGTCGGTCGAGAGCGCTTCGGCCTCGGCGTCGTTTTCCAGGTACAGCAGTTTCAGGTAGCTGTGGCAGCCGGGGCAGGTTTCGGCGCGCAGCGGCGCCTGATTGGCGGCATGGCGGTCGTCATCGAGGCTGACGTATTCCAGGCCTTTGCTTTGTTCGCAATACACGCATTTGACCCGCACCACGTGCCATTCGCAGGCACACAACGAGCACACCAGATAACGCAAACCGTTGTGTTTGCCGCGATGGCGAATGACCCCGGCCATGGCCGGCGAACCACAGGCCGGGCATTGGTTGAGGCTGTCGCCGGGTTTGAGCGCAAGCTTCGGCGTGTGCAGCAGCCAATGACTGAACGCGGCCTGCAACGCTGCGCCAAGAAAGGGCACCAGCGCCGCCGGCAGCAGCGAATACTGGCCGCTGACCAGTGCGATCGCCCAGGCTTTGCGTTGCCCGCTGTTGGCATTGCGCAAGGACGCGATGGCTTTCTCGACGGCGGAGTCTGGTGGTGGCGAGTACCGCTGCAACAAGGCGTCGAGATACGCCAGCCAGGTGTCTTCGCGCACCAGGCTGTCGGCAGCGAACGGTGGCAGACCGTGTTGCTGGCACATTCGCAGACGCTCGGGATCGAGTGGCGCCGAGTCAGGTGGATTGTCCAACAGGTCCTGCTGAACGCGGCACAGGTCCGCCACCAGCCGCAGGTAATCGGCCAGTGGGTGCCCGTCTGCCAGTTTTTCCAGGCGCAGCGCCCGCAACGCGAACAGGTTGTTCGGTGGCAGGTGCAGGAACGGCGGAGAACCCGCCGCCGCTTCGATCTCTCCAGGCTCAAGAATGGTTGCCAAAGGGCTTATCCTTTTTTGCTGATCGGCCGCTCAGGGTGCTCGTCCCGGGTCACTTCCCGATACCAGAGCTCATGGTGCTTCTTCGCCCAGGCGCGGCTGACCCCGCCATGCACCATGGCGCTGACCGAGCCTTTGATCCAGAGGCCGGCATAGATGTGGACAATGATGCTCAACACCAGCACAAAACCCGCCAACGCGTGAAGCAGCATCGCCCAGCGAATCGAGGTGATGCCGAAGTATTCGCTGAAATACGCACGCCAGATCACCAGCCCGCTGAACAGCAACACCAGCATGCACAGCAGCAAGATCCAGAACAGCAGCTTCTGTCCCGGGTTGTACTTGCCGATCGGCGGCACACCCTCCTCTTCATTGCGGATCACCCGCCCGACGCGCCGGAGCCACAACCGGTCATTGCTGATAAAGAAATTCGCCCGAAAGAACTGGATCACCAGACCAAGGAACAGCACAAACATCGCCACCCCCAGGAACGGGTGCAGGATGCGTGTCCACGGCCCGCCGCCGAACAGGTGGCTGAGCCAGAACAACGCCGGGTGAAAGAGCGCCAGGCCTGACAGCGCGGCCGTGAAAAACAGGATCGCCACCAGCCAGTGATTGGTTCGCTGGTTTGGGGTGTAGCGCAGGATCTGTCTGCGGATCATGGTCTGTCCTCCCCACGCGGATCAAAGGTATGCACCGACGGATCGACTTCATGCACGGCCGGGTCGTTGAGCGGCGGCAATTCATCTTCTTCAACCACTTGCGGCCCGACGCGCACGTAATGGAAGAACCCGGCCAGCACCGCCAGGCCCATGGCCAGCAAGCCCAAGGGTTTGCTCACGCCCTTCCACAATTCCACCAGCGGGCTGATCGTCGGGCTGCCCGGCAAACCGGCGTACAGCGTCGGCGTGTCGGCGTGATGCAGCACGTACATGACGTGCGTACCGCCCACGCCTTCGGGGTCGTACAGGCCGGCGTGATCGAAGCCGCGGCTTTTCAGGTCGACGATGCGTTCGGCGGCGTGTTCTTTCATGTCTTCCTTGCTGCCGAACACGATGGCGCCGGTCGGGCAGGTTTTCACGCAGGCCGGTTCCAGCCCCACTTCCACCCGGTCTGAACACAAGGTGCATTTATAGGCCTTGTGATCCTTTTGAGAGATCCGCGGAATGTTGAACGGGCAGCCGGTGATGCAATAGCCGCAACCGATGCAATGGTCCTGATCGAAATCGACGATGCCGTTGGCGTGCTTGATGATCGCCCCCGGGCTCGGGCACGCCGCCAGGCAACCCGGCTCGGCGCAGTGCATGCAGCCATCCTTGCGAATCAGCCACTCCAGGTTGCCGGCGTCGGTTTCATGCTCGGTGAAGCGCATCAGGGTCCAGGTTTCTGCGCTGAGGTCGTGCGGGTTGTCGTAGGTGCCGAGGTTGTGGCCGACGTCGTCGCGCAACTCGTTCCATTCCGAGCAGGCGACCTGGCAGGCCTTGCAACCGATGCACTTGGTGGTGTCGATCAGCTTGGCCACTTCCTCCTGGTTGCGCACCGAGGACGGCACGGTGGTGGTGGCCGAACGGGCGATGATGTCTTGGCTGGCCATTTAGACTTTCTCCACGTTGACCAGGAATGACTTGGATTCCGGGGTCTGTGTGTTGCCATCGCCGAGGAACGGCACCAGGGTGTTGGTCAGGTAACCGTGGCGCGTGAGGCCGGTAAAGCCCCAGTGCAGCGGGATGCCGATCTGGTGCACCACCTGATTGTTGACCTGCAGCGGACGAATCCGCTTGGTCACCACCGCCACCGCTTCGATGTGCCCGCGCTTGGAACTGACCCGGACCCGGTCGCCGGCGACAATGCCTTTCTCCTTGGCCAGCACTTCACCGATCTCGACGAATTGCTCGGGTTGGGAAATCGCGTTGAGCTTGCAATGCTTGCTCCAGAAGTGGAAATGCTCGGTCAGCCGGTAGCTGGTCGCCGCATACGGATAGTCTTTGGCCACGCCGAGGGAATCCCACACCGAATCGAAGATCCGCGCCGCCGGGTTGCTGGTGGCTTTCTTGTTTTGCGGGTGCAGCGGGTTGATGCCGATCGGCGTCTCGAACGGCTCGTAGTGCTCGGGAAATGGGCCTTCGTTCATCTTGTCGACGGCGAAGAACCGCGCGATGCCTTCGGGGTTCATGATGAACGGATTCATCCCGGCTTCCGGCGGCGAGTCGGCCTTGAAGTCCGGCACATCGGTGCCGCCCCAGGCTTTACCGTTCCACCACACCAGGCGCTTTTTCTCGTCCCATGGCTTGCCTTGCGGGTCGGCCGAAGCGCGGTTGTAGAGAATCCGTCGGTTGGCCGGCCAGGACCAGGCCCAGCCCTGATGTTGGTGCATGCCGTAGGGGTCGCTGTTGTCGCGCCGGGCCATCTGATTGCCCGCCTCGGTCCAGCTGCCGCAGAAAATCCAGCAGCCGCACGCCGTGCTGCCGTCGTCCTTGAGCTGGCCAAACCCGGCCAGTTGCGCATTCGCCTTGATCGTCGCGCCCGTGGCGTCGGTGTAGTCGGTGATGGCCGTGCCGTTGATTTCGCGCGCCAGTTCTTCCGGCGAGGGTTCGTCGGCGATCTTGTACGGCCACGACAGTTTGAGGATCGGGTCGGGATAAGCCCCGCCCTTGGCTTGATAGCGCTGGCGCAGCCGCAGGAACAGTTCGCTCATGATCTGCACGTCGGTGCGCGCCTCGCCCGGGCCATCGGCGCCTTTCCAGTGCCATTGCAGCCAGCGGCTGCTGTTGACCAGCGAGCCGTCCTCCTCGGCGAAACAGGTGGTGGGCAGGCGAATGACTTCGGTCTGGATGCCGGCGGTTTCTACATCGTTGTACGGCCCGACATTGCGCCAGAACTCCGAGGTTTCGGTGGACAGCGGGTCCATCACCACCAGCCATTTGAGCTTGGCCAGGGCCGCCATGACGCGATTCTTGTCAGGCAGCGCGGCGATGGGGTTGAACCCTTGGCACATATAGCCGTTGACCTTGCCCTGGCCCATCAGGTCGAACACTTTGAGGATGTCGTAGTTGGGAATGTCCAGTTTCGGCAAATAGTCGTAAGCCCAGTTGTTCTCCAGCGTGGCGTTGTCGCGGTACCAGGCCTTCATCAGGCTGACGTGGAATTTGCTGTAGTTCTGCCAGTAGGACAGCTGCCCCGGACGCAACGGCATTTGCGTGCGCTTGGTGATGTAGGCGGTGTAATCCTGCTCGGCGTCGTTCGGCAGGGTCAGGTAGCCCGGCAGTGCGTTGGACAGTAAGCCGAGGTCGGTCAGGCCCTGGATGTTGGAGTGCCCGCGCAAGGCATTGACGCCCCCGCCCGGCATGCCGACGTTGCCTAACAGCAGTTGCACCATCGCCGCGCTGCGGATGATTTGCGAGCCGATCGAGTGCTGGGTCCAGCCCAGCGCGTAGAGAATCGTCATGGTCTTGCCCGGTTGCGAGCAGGTGGCGATTTCTTCCCAGATCTTCTGCATGGCATCAACCGGCATACCGCAAATCTGGCTCGCCAGTTCGATGTTGTAGCGGCTGTAATGCTGCTTCATCAGCTGATACACGCAGTGCGGGTCTTGCAGGCTCGGATCGGTTTTGACGAAACCGTCCTGGCCCAATTCGTACCCCCAGCCGGATTTGTCGGTATACACACGTTTGGCCGCGTCGTAACCGCTGAAGATGCCGTCCTCGAAGCCGTACCCCGCTTTGACGATAAACGACACGTCGGTGTAGTTGCGCACGTATTCGTGCTGGATTTTGTCCTCGTTCAGCAGGTAATTGATCAACCCGCCCATGAAGGCGATGTCGGTGCCGGTGCGAATCGGCGCGTAATAGTCGGCCACCGAGGCGGTCCGGGTAAAACGCGGATCGACCACGATCAAGCGCGCCTTGTTGTGCGCCTTGGCTTCGGTCACCCATTTGAAACCGCACGGGTGCGCTTCTGCTGCGTTGCCGCCCATCACCAGGATCAGATTCGCGTTGGCGATATCGGTCCAGTGATTGGTCATGGCACCACGGCCGTACGTCGGGGCAAGACTTGCCACCGTCGGGCCGTGTCAGACACGCGCCTGGTTATCGAACCCCAGCATGCCGAGACTGCGAATGACCTTGTGGGTGATATAACCCGCTTCGTTGGACGCCGCCGAGGCTGCGAGAAAACCGGTAGTCAGCCAGCGGTTTACCGTTTGGCCCTTGTCGTTCTTCTCGATAAAGTTGGCGTCGCGGTCGGCCTTCATCAGGTCGGCAACGCGATCCAGTGCCTCATCCCAGGAGATGCGCGTCCACTCGGTGCTGCCGGGTTTGCGCACCTGCGGATATTGCAGGCGCCCGGGGCTGTGAATGAAGTCCAGCAGGCCGGCGCCTTTGGGGCACAGGGTGCCGCGGTTGACCGGGTGGTCTGCGTCGCCTTCGATGTGGATGATGCTTTGCGCAACGTTTTTGGCGTTATCGCCCTGGCTGTACATGATCAACCCGCAGCCGACCGAGCAATACGGGCAGGTGTTGCGGGTTTCATGGGTGTGGGCGAGTTTGAAATGGCGTACCTGCTCGGCGAAGGCAGGCGTGGGCAGCATGCCCAGCGCGCCGAGGCTCGAGCCCGCAAGGCCGATACCGGCGACCTTGAAGAACTGACGACGGTTGAGGTCCATCGTGCACTCCTGATCAGGTGGAGACCCGGTACTTTTGCCGGGTTTTTCTGGACGATCACGGTGCCGGCAGCGTGGCTACCGACACTTTGAACTCTAGACAATGGGAGAACTGACTGCCTGAAAACCGACCATCGGACAGTGCCCAAATGCCAGCCATCACGCATAACCCTGTGGGAGATTCTATGTTTGGGGGGAACACCCAAACATAGAATTTGGCTTGTATTCGGTTTGGTTTTTCATCAGGGCAAACATCACTCTGGCCA